>JBBIQN010000096.1:0-3795 GCA_037442305.1 Candidatus Bipolaricaulota bacterium | reverse complement strand
CTGATCGAGCGCGGGGAGATCGCCCCCAGCACGATCCAGCGCATCGCCCACGGGTCCACGGTCGCCACGAACGCGCTCCTCGAAGGGAAGTGGGGAAGGACCGCGCTCGTCACGACGCGCGGGTTCCGCGACGTTCTCGAGATCGGTCGCCAGAACCGACCGTCTCTCTATGACCTCTTCTTCGAGCGCCCCGAACCGATCGTTCCCCGCGACCTGCGGTTCGAGGTCACGGAGCGCGTGGACTCCCAGGGGAACACGGTTCATGCGCTTGTTGAACCGGAGGTCCACCACATCTCTGCGGAGATCCGGAAGCGCAGCGTGGAATCGGTCGCGGTGTGTTTCCTGTTCTCGTTCCTAGATCCTACCCACGAGCGGCGGGTCGGCGAAATCCTCGCCCAGGAGCTCGGGCTACCCGTGACTCTGTCCAGCGCCCTCCACCCCGAGTTCCGGGAGTACGAGCGCACCTCGACCACGGTGGTCAACGCCGCGCTGCGGCCGGTGGTGGGAACCTACCTGTCCGCACTGGAGGTCGGAGCGGCCGGCCTCGGGCTCCCTGCGCGATGGCAAGTGATGCAGTCGAGCGGGGCGATCGCTCACGCCGGCACGGTGCAGGACGAGCCGGCCAGGATCCTCCTCTCCGGCCCGGCAGGCGGGGTGGAGGGGGCACGGGTTCTGGGCCGGCAAGCGGGGTTCGCTGACCTGATCACGATGGACATGGGCGGGACGAGCTGCGACGTGGCCCTCATCCGCAACGGCCACGCAGCCCGAACGACCGGCGGCGCGGTCGGCGGACACCCGGTGGCCCTGCCGATGACGGACATCCACACGATCGGCGCGGGCGGGGGAAGCATCGCGTGGCTGGACCCGGGCGGAGCGCTGCGCGTGGGTCCACGGAGCGCGGGAGCCGATCCTGGGCCGGCCTGTTACGGACGCGGCGGACGTGAACCCACGGTCACCGATGCCCATCTCGTCCTCGGGCACCTCTTGCCCGAGTTCCCGCTCGGTGGCCTGCCCAAGCTCGACCCGGACGCGGCCCGGACGGCAGTCGGCAAGATCGCACGCCCCCTCGGCCTCGCCGTGGAGCAGGCGGCGCTGGGGATCCTCGAGGTAGCGGACGCGGCAATGGAGCGGGCGATCCGCGTGATCTCGATCGAGCGCGGGCACGACCCACGGGGCTTCGCGCTCCTTGCCTTCGGCGGGGCCGGGCCGCTCCACGCCGTGGCGTTGGCCCGGCGCCTGGCGATCCCGCGCGTGCTCATCCCGCCCACGGCCGGCGTGCTCTCCGCCCTCGGGCTCCTCCTCGCCGACGTCGGGCACGAGGTAAGCCAGGGAACCGTCCGCCCGCTCCGCGCCCTCTCCCCCACCGAGCTGCCGCGCCTTGTGGAAACGCTCCACGAACGGGCCGCATCCGAACTCGTGGCCCACGGCGCGGACCCGGGGCAACTGCGGTTCGCCACCACGGCTGCGCTCCGCTACCAGGGTCAATCGCACGAGCTCGACGTTCCCTTCGTCGCGGGCACCGGCTCGGAATGGCTGGCATCCCTCGAGACCGCGTTCCATGAGGAACACCGCCGCCGGTATGGCCACGCCGCGCCAACCGAGGACATCGAGCTCGTCGCCCTCCGCGTACGGGCGAGCGCCCCCCCTCCTTCGGCGGACATCCGGCCCGTGTTCCCGCCGGCACCGCCGCTCCCCGCCACGAACCAGGCCTGGTTCGGTATGGAAGGCCCCGTCGCGGCCCGCCTCGTCCACCGTAACGCCCTCGGACCGGGGGCGCGGATCGAGGGACCGGCGGTCCTCCTCGGCGACGACGCGACGGCGCTCGTCCCCGCGGGGAGTGCAGGGACCGTGGACGCGTACGGCACACTTGTCGTGGAGGTCGGATGACCCGCGTGGATCCGGTCACGCTCGAGGTCCTTCGCCACGCGCTCGCATCCGTGGCCGAGGAGATGAACGCGAACCTCGTCCGCTCCGCGTACAGTCCGAACATCAAGGAGCGGCGCGACTGCTCCTCGGCGGTGTTTGACGCCGCGGGGAACCTCGTGGCGCAGGCGGAGTCCATCCCCGTTCACCTTGGGGCGATGCCGTTCTCGGTGGCGGCAGCGATTCGGACGGTGCGGGCATACGAACCCGGAGACGTGGTCGTGCTGAACGATCCCTACGCCGGCGGGGCCCACCTCCCGGACATCACGTTCGTGGCCCCTGTGTTCGCGGGGGAAGAACTCGTGGCGTTCGTGAGCAATCGCGCCCATCACGCCGACATCGGGGGCGGTTCCCCCGGAAGCCTATCCACCCGTGCCACGGACATCTACGGCGAGGGTTTGCGCATCCCACCCGTGTGTCTATGGCGGGCCGGGGAGCTTGATCGGGACATGCTGGCCCTGGTCCTCGCCAACGTGCGGACCCCCAACGAGCGGTGGGGCGACCTCCGCGCCCAGCACGCGGCATGCGCTATCGGGATCTCCCGAACCCATGATCTCGTGTCCCGGTATGGAGCAGACCTTCTCCGACGGGGCATGGCTGAGGTCCTCGACTACGCCGAGCGGCGGATGCGGCAGGAAATCGCCCGCCTCCCTCAGGCCGTGGCCGCGTTCGAGGACTTCCTTGACGACGATGGGATGACGGATGAGCCCCTACGGATCGCGGTTCGCGTCGAGATCGCGGGGGACACGGCGCGGGTGGACTTCGCCGGCTCCGCGCCCCAGAGCCGAGGGCCGGTGAACGCGGTGTTCGCCGTGACCGCATCGGCGGTGTACTACAGCCTGCGCGCCCTCACCGACCCCACCATCCCCCCGAATGCCGGCTGCTACCGACCGATCGAGATTCTGGCCCCGGAGGGGACGATCGTGAACCCGCGCCTGCCCGCCCCGGTCGTAGGCGGGAACCTCGAAACCTCGCAGCGGATCGTGGACGTCGTCCTGGGCGCGTTCGCCCAGATCTGCCCGGAGCGGGTTCCGGCGGCGAGCCAAGGGACGATGAACAACGTGGCCATCGGCGGAACCGATCCCGGCACGGGAAGACCCTACACCCTGTACGAGACGATCGGAGGAGGCTGCGGCGCCCGGCCAGCCGCGGACGGGGTGGATGGGGTCCACTCCCACATGACGAACACCCTCAACACGCCGGTGGAGGCCCTCGAGCTCGCCTACCCCCTGCGCGTGGAGAGGTACGAGCTTCGCCCGGGAACCGGGGGACGCGGCCGGTGCCGCGGCGGGAACGGGATCCGACGTGACTTCACGCCTCTCGGGCACAGGGTCCACGTCTCCCTCCTCACCGACCGCCGCTCCGGGCACCCCTACGGCCTCGCCGGTGGTGAACCGGGAGCTCGGGGCGAGAACGTCCTCCTCCGCGATGGAGAGGAGACCCCGCTTCCGGGGAAGACTGAGTTCGACCTACAGCCAGGAGAGACCCTGAGCATCCGCACGCCCGGCGGAGGAGGGTACGGATCTCCTGCCAACCTCCACCGCTAACCGCTTGAGCGCGAGCGGCAGCAAGCTACGCTCAAGGGGCTACATGCACGAGAAGGGTTGCCTCCCCGTCCAGCCCCACGTCGTCGATCACGAGAAGGGTTACGAGATAAAGCCCCGGTTCGGCGAACGTCCACGTCACCACCAGGCCCTCCGCATCGAACGCCCGATCGCCAGTGAAGTCCCATTGGTAGCGCATGACCTGCCCCAGCGATGCTCCGGCATCGAACGCGACCGACTCACCGGCGCGCGGAGAGGACGGCGTCCACGCGAAATCCGCAACCGGAGGCCGATACACAACCACGACCGGCCGCGGCTTGGGCCACGC
>JBBIQN010000095.1:0-3834 GCA_037442305.1 Candidatus Bipolaricaulota bacterium | reverse complement strand
GGTCTGAAGCGGAGCATCCTCGGGCTCTTGGCAATGGTCGTCCTCGTCGGGATGGGCGAGCACATGGCGGAGCAGTTCCTTCCCCTGTACCTCCTGGCCCTCGGGGGCGGGTTCCTCTCCGTGGGGTTCCTCAACGGGATGGACAATCTGCTTGGGGCGCTGTACGCGTTCCCGGGAGGCTACCTCTCCGATCGGTTCGGCACGAAGCGGGCGCTGCTCTTGTTCAACGTGCTCTCGATGGCCGGGTTCCTCATTGTCGTCCTCATCCCGACGTGGCAAGCGGTGCTGGCCGGGGCGGTCCTGTTCCTTTCGTGGACGGCGATCTCCCTCCCGGCGACGATGGGCCTGGTGGCCCGCGTCCTGCCCAAGGACAAGCGGACGATGGGGGTCTCTCTCCACTCCCTCGTCCGGCGGGTGCCGATGGCCTTGGGGCCGATGGTAGGAGGCGCGTTCATCGGCGTCTGGGGCGTGGAACTCGGGGTGCGGCTGGCGTTCGTTGGGGCTCTCGTCATGGCCGCCGTGGCGGCGGTCTTGCAGCAGGTGTTGATCGAGGACGACCGGAAGGCCGGCGCGAAAAGCGATGCGCCCCGCCCCGAGGGGAACCCGCTCCGGCTATGGAAGGAGATGAGCGGGGCTCTGCGGCGGCTCCTCGTCGCGGACATCCTCATCCGGTTCTGCGAGCAGATTCCCTATGCGTTCGTCGTCGTGTGGGCGGTGGGCACACCCACCGCCCCTGGCCCAGTGACCGCGCTCCAATTCGGGATCCTGCGCTCGATCGAGATGGCGACGGCAATCCTCATCTACATCCCCGTCGCCTACCTCGCCGACCGGGGGCACAAGAAGCCGTTCGTGGTGGCGACGTTCGTCTTCTTCACCCTGTTTCCGGTGCTGCTCCTCTTCTCCCGATCGTTTGGGATGCTCGTGGTGGCGTTCATCCTGCGGGGGCTGAAGGAGTTCGGGGAGCCGACGCGCAAGGCGCTCATCATGGACCTCGCCCCGGAGGATCGCAAGGCCGGGATGTTCGGGCTGTACTATCTCGTGCGGGACGTGATCGTGTCCGTGGCCGCGTTCGGCGGGGCGCTCCTGTGGTCGGTGCAGCCGGAGATGAACCTCCTCACCGCGTTCGGGTTCGGCGTCGCGGGGACGGTCTGGTTCGCCCTGAACGGACGCGACCTTCATACTATCTAGAGGCGGCCTGAAGGACTAGAACCTGGTTCAAAACAGGACAGGGAGTGGCTGGCCACCTCGGCCGTTCGACCACGAAGTACGCCAGGGACACGCAGGAATCTTGAATCTCAGCGCCGAGATCCGTTCGGTCCCTGTGGATCCAAGGGCGATGGGGGGCGGCTGTCGTTCCGTTTCCAGGATCATCCTATGGGATCTGGATATCTTCCGGCTCGGTTCTTCTTCGTGCGCTTCGTGTCCCTTGGGGTGGAATGCTGGACAGTCCCGCGTTGTGAAACGGCTTCTATGGACGGGACCTCGCGCCGACGTTGAACCCCGCGATGGCGCCGGCTGCAGCGAGGGGGGGAGCGAAGGGCAGGATCGTCTCCGGGATGCCGAGCGAGATCCCTACGCCGAACGTGGCCCCGGTCCCTGCCGCCGCCCCGAGGAAGCACAGGCCGATGTTCCCCTCGATCCCCAGGAGCGAGCCGGCGGCGATCACCCCCAAGCTTGAACCCACCACCGTGCCTCCGGCGAAACCGAGGAACGCCCCGAAGATCACGCGCGCGAGGGAGTCCCAGCCTGTAGCCCCGAGGGAGAACGCCCACGACAGGGTGTACGCGCCGATGACTGCCCCGGCGTAGCCTCCGAGCGTGCCAGCGAGGAACTCGGGGAGGATCGCGTCCTTGGGCTCCCGCGCGAGCCCCGGAGCACCAGCAAGAAGAGCCACCAGGACAAGAACCAATAGCGTACGCACTGCCATCACCTCGCGGGATCCATTCTACTGTCTGGCCGCGAGCCGCGGCAACGGTTGTGGGCGGTTCGCCCTCTCTGCAGGCCCGTGGTATCATGTTTGCTGAGGAGGGGAGATGAGGGCAACCGTCGCGTTGTGCCTGGTGCTCGTTGCGGGTTCCGCGGCGCTGGCCGTGGACCTATCCGGAGAGTGGACTGCCCAGCTTGCGTTCACCTCGGGCGCGGTTTCCCCGAGTGCGACGTTCACCCTCCGCCTTTCCGGCCCAGGCTGGAAGCTCACGACCTCGTGGGATCCCGCGCGATTCGATGCGACCCGCCACACGCTCGTCCTCAAGACGGGCTTTGGGCCACTAGGGGTGACGGCCGGGGGGGCGTTTTCCCTTTCTACCCGCGCCGCCCTCGCCCGCGGGGGGCCCCACGAAGGCCTGTGGTCGGTGGATGGCTTCTCGTTTCGGGGCGGATTCGTGTCCTTTGACCTTGTGCTTGGGAGTCTGACCCTGCGGCTTACGTTCCACGGCGGCCCCGAAGAGTAGAGCGGGGCGCTGCGGCTACGGCTGAAGGGCCTCCGGTGGGAGGATGCGGACCTCACGTACCTCCGGGAATTGGAGGACCGTTTTCTCGATTTGGGCTCGCAGGATCCCCGTTCGGCACGCCCCGCCCGACGTTCGGTGTTCCGGGTCGGCGAGGACCACCGTGAGCACGCCGTTCTCGAGCCGCACCGAGGCCAACGTCACTCCGCTCACCGGGAACTCCGAGCTGTACCCCAGAGCCTCTTCTCCGGGCGCGATCCCGCCCTCGATGAGGAGGCGCAGCGCGGCTTCCCACGGCGGGAGACTGCGCGGTGCCCACCGGGCCAGAGGGAGTACCGCATCCGGGCTGCACGCCACGTAGCTGTGGAGGAGGGTGTCCACGGTGGGGTGGTAGGCGTAGATATGGAGGGACCATATCTCGTCCGGGGCGCGCCCGGAGGGCAGGTCCGGCACCCGCACCAAGGTCTCGCCCGCTACCCGGTACTCGAACTCCCGATCCTTCGCCTTGAGGCGGACGACGTACCCTGGCGTGATGACCTGGGCGTAGGTCATCCCCGGCTTGCGTACCCCGAGGCTGGCGTCGGGGAACAGGCGGGCGCGGACCTCGACGGTCTCGATGGTCCTCGCGCACACGGCCAGGTCCTCGGCGAGAGAGGCCTGGGCCCACGCTGCTGCCCGTCGGGCCTCCGGATCGTCCTGCCAGGTCGGCGCGCCGGCCACGGGAACCGTGTACGGCGTGAGCGGGGTGAGGAACCGCTGCGGCGCGACGAGCACGTTCTTTCCGGCCTTGTCGTGAGCCACGGAGAAGGACACAACGGCCGTTCCCTCGCAGGGATCGCCCCACGTGAGCGTGTACTGGCCCACGGGGAGCCGAATCCGCCAGTTGACGCACGCCTTCGTCTCGCCCGCGCGGAGGAGGGGGACGTCGGTGCACGCGGCGACGATTCTCCACGCCCCGCCCTCCGGCGCGAACGACAAGTTCAACTCAACTCGGCGTCCGCTGTACCCCGCGGGGCCGACCGGGGTTACCCCACACCGTACATGGACGACCCCAGTTGCGTCCATGGTCAGGGCGACTTCCGGCCGCAGCGCCTCCACCAAGGGCCCCGCAAGCGCTGTCCAACCGGCCAGGGCACCTGCAACCGCTGCCCCCAGCCACCGCCTCATGGTCCACTCTCCGGGATACTATACCGCTCTTCCGCCGCGTGCGGGGCCGCTCCATGGTTCACACGTCGTAAGGATCTTGTGCTCACACTGGCTTCGCTAGCCCCTTTCGGATCTCCGCGAGTTCGCGGTCGGTGAGGCCCCACAGTTGGGCGGCGAGGGCGTCCACGCGGGCCTCGATCTCGGCGAGACGCTCCGTGTCGCCGTGGGAGGCAGCGGCGTG
>JBBIQN010000094.1:0-3915 GCA_037442305.1 Candidatus Bipolaricaulota bacterium | reverse complement strand
GGATGAGAAGCCTCTGCAGCCAGTCGTAGCTCGTGTACACCGTGTCCTGGTCGTGGTGCACGATTACCCCACGAAGGTTCTGTCGGATCGGTCAACGCGACGACCGGGTGAGTATGGCTACTTCTGGGTGCATTCCTGCCTACGCCTGCAGTCTGGCGATGACTGTGCCGGTGGCTTCCTTGCCTCTTCACCAGTAAGCCTCGAAGTCACACTCCCAGCGGTTTCTGCCCTACAGACAGATGAGCACACCTGGTGCGATTCGACGAGCAACATGACCTGGGATGTTGGAGAGGAACGTGGCCCCTTCACGCTGATTGCGGCCGCGGAGTGCGGCCATGGGCGCGTTCTCGTGGTGGCCGACGACTCATTCCATGAGCCGTGCAACTGGCGGACTCTGGCTCCACTCATCGAGTGGTTGTTGGAGAGAAGCGGTGGGTGATCGGTTGACTGCCCTGCCCCTCCGAGACAGGCCCGATTCGCAATCCGGAACCGGGGCGCGCAAAGCGGGGATGGCCGCACAGGAGGTACAGACCGGAGCAGGCCACCGTGGCCCTCCGTGATAGCATTTGGACCTCCAGAACGCTGTGCAGCATGCGCACTGGCACCCGAAGAAGCGGGGACGATGCGCCCCGCTCGTCTCATCGTCACGACGCGGGAACACTTACCCTGTCCAACCTACGACCCGCTGTCATGCCTCGCTGGTACACCAATCGTCACCGTACCGAGAACCTTCCAGATGCAGTTCTCGATACGGGTCTGGCTGGTACGCCCGGCAGGATTTGAACCTGCGTCCTCTGCCTCCGCAGGGCAGCGCTCTATCCCCTGAGCTACGGGCGCGTCAACACAGTCACAAGTCTAAGGTCCACAAGTTCAAAGTCCAACCATATTCTTGACCTGCGACTTGGGACCTGAGACTGTCCTACTGGCGGAGGGACGGGGATTCGAACCCCGAAGGCCTTTCAGCCGTACCGGTTTTCGAGACCGGCTCCTTGCCGTTCGGACATCCCTCCGCTCCAAGTATCGTTCCCGCGGGGCGACGCGTCAACGGAACGCCGATGGGGAGCGTTGGGAGAGGATCCCAGCCATCACCAGCGCCCCACCTGCCATCTGTACGGGGAAGAGCACCTCGCCGAGGAGCCACCACCCGAAGAGCGCGGCGAACACGGGCTCGGTGGCGAGCACGATCGCCATCCGCGCTGCCGACGCCCGACGCCCCGCCCAGAGGACGAGGGCGAATGCGCCGGTTGTGGCGAGGGCTGCGGTCACCCCCACCGCGACCCACACGTGGGACGAGAACGCAAAGCTGACCTCCCTCTGCCACCCCGACCCAGCAAGGGAGAGCAAGGCAACGAGACCGACCTGCGGTGCGAGGAGAGCGCGGGGATCGCCGGCCTTGGCATAGCGGTCGAGGAGGACGAGGTGCACGGCGAACGCGATCGCGCAGAACGCAGTGAGGAGGTCGCCGAACCACGCCCCCCCGCCGAGGGAGTCCCCGCCCAGAGCAAGAAGGGACACCCCTCCGCCAGACAGGGCGACCCCGACCCATGCGCGCACACTTGGCCGGCGGCCGAACGCCCACGCCACCACCGGTACGAGGACCACGGATAGCCCTGTGATCAACCCCGACTTCTGAGCGGTGGTGTGCACGAGCCCCCATGTCTGGAGGAAATACCCCCCGAACAGGGCCAGACCGAGGATCGCTCCCCAGCGCCAATTGCGGGCTAAGCGGGCCTCCCGCCGCCCGAGGATGAGGGGCAGGGCAAGGAGGGTCGCCAAGGTGAACCGCAGAGCGAGAAACCAGAACGGGCCGACCTCCCGCAGCGCGTCCTTCACCAGGACGAACGTCCACCCCCACACCGCGCTGGCGAGGAGAAGGGCGCCGGTGGCCATCAGCCGGAGACAAAGTGGATGACGTCGCCGTCCTGGACCGTGTAGTCACGGCCAGCACGGTGGATCTTGCCTGCCTCTCGCAGCGCCCGCTCGGAGCCGACGGCGAGTAGATCGGGGAGATGCATGACCTCGGCCAACACGAACCGGTCGCGGAAATCGGTGTGGATCGCCGCTCCCGCGTCGGGGGCTTTCGTCCCAGCGGGGACCGTCCACGCCCGGACCTCAGGCCCTTCCACCGTGTAGAAGGTGATCACCGAGAGGAGGCGGTACGCCTCGGTCACCAGACGCACGAGGGCCGACTCGGCGAGGCCGTACTCCCGGAGGAACGCCTGGCGTTCTCCTTCGTCCGGGCACGCCTCCCCGAGCTCCGCCTCGAGCTTCCCCCGGACGACGATCCACCCCGCCCCGCTCTCCTGGGCGATGGAGGCCAGGGTCCGCGACAGGGCGCTCTCTCCCTCGTCGCCGACGTTGGCCACGAATAGAACCGACTTCGAGGTGAGGGGAGCGAGCTCGCGGAGGAGGGGCAGCTCGTGGGCGGAGAAGTGCAGCGTGCGGATCGACTCCCCCGCGTTCACGGCTGCGAGAAGGCGGTCGAGGAAGGCGACCTCCTCCTGCGCCGCCTTGTCGCCGGTGCGGGCGGCCTTGGCGGACCTCTCCCGCCGGCGATCGAGGGTCTCCCGGTCCTTGGCGAGGAGCTCCGCCTCCACCACCCGAATGTCCCGCCGCACGTCGAGCTCGCCCATGGGGTGAGCGATATCGGGATCGCCGAAGCACCGCACTACATGGAGGATCGCCTCCACCCCGCGGATCTCGGCGAGGAACTGATTGCCCAGCCCTTCGCCCCGCGACGCCCCCTCCACCAAGCCGGCGATGTCCACGACCTCGATCGAGGTCGGGACCTTCTTTTTCCCCGGGAAGAGGGAGTGGAGCCTCTCCAGCCGCGCGTCGGGGACCGCCGCTGCTCCGTGGTGGGGCTCGATGGTGCAGAACGGGTAAGCTTCGACCTTCGCTCCGGCCAGGGTGAGGGCGTTGAAGATGGTGGACTTCCCGGCGTTGGGAAGACCGACCAGGCCGAAGCTTCGGCTCACTTCACCCGCTCCCGGACGAGATTCGCCACTTCGGCCGGCGTGCGGGCCACGGGGATCCCCGCGTTCTCCAGCCGCTCGGCTTTCGCCTGGGCCGTGCCCTCGCTTCCGGTGACGATCGCCCCGGCGTGGCCCATCCGCTTCCCCGGCGGGGCGGAGAACCCGGCGATGTAGGCCACAACAGGCTTCGTCCCCTTTTCGGCGAGGTAGGCCGCGGCCTCCTCCTCGGCGCTCCCCCCGATCTCCCCGACGAGGACGATCACCTTCGTCTCGAGATCGGACTCGAACAAGGGGAGGAGGTCGGTGAACGAGCTCCCGATGATCGGATCGCCGCCGATCCCGATCACCGTGGACTGGCCGATCCCCGCTTGCGACAGGTGATGGGCGATCTCGTAGGTGAGCGTCCCGGAGCGGGACACGATCCCCACTGGTCCGGGGGTGAACGCGGCGGGTGGGATGACTCCCACCTTGGCCTTGCCCGGAGAGATGAGGCCCGGGCAGTTGGGGCCGATGAGGCGCACCGGATAGGCCTTGAGCAGGGGGTAGGTGCGGAGCATGGCGTGGAGGGCGATCCCCTCCGTGATGCACACGAGAAGAGGGATCCCCGCCGCGGCGGCTTCGAGAAGGGCCTCGGGCGCGAACGCCGCGGGCACGAAGAGGACTGTTGCGTCCAGTCGGTGCGCTTCCGCCGCCTCGGCCACCGAGTCGTACACCGGGATCCCATCGAGGGTCGTTCCCCCCTTTCCTGGCGTGACCCCGGCCACGATTTTCGTCCCGTACGCCACCATCTGCCGGGTGTGGAAGGCCCCCTCTCCCCCGGTGATGCCCTGGACAAGCACCTGAGTGTTGGTGTCCACAAGGATAGCCACAGATCCCCCTTCGGCGACAGAGTTAGCACGCCAAGGATACGGGGAAGGCCGGCGATCGGCCAACCTCACGG
>JBBIQN010000093.1:0-3918 GCA_037442305.1 Candidatus Bipolaricaulota bacterium | reverse complement strand
GGGCGTCGTCTCGGAGAAGATCCCCGGACTCCTCAAGGGGCTGCGGGACGTGATCTACTCGAAAGAAGCGGCGGAGAACATGGCCGACGCGGTGGGTACGTTCTACAAGAAGCTCGTCGAGGCCGGCATTCCCAAGGAGGAGGCGCTCGAGATGGCGCGGGGGTACATGATCAACCTCCGCGAGGTGTTCAAGAGCGGGGGGACGTTCTGGGGGAAGGGAAAGGAGGACGAAGAAGAAGATGAGGAAGAAGAGGGAGAGGAGGACAACTGAAGCGCCTGTGGCAGTGGATCAGGGCGGCGGGAGCGGTGTGCCGCGTCCTCGCCGCTTTGATCGGGTTCGCCATCGGGTACGTCTGGGTCCGACGCCGCGCTGCGGCCCGGTTCCGCCGCCGGCTGCGCCGCCAGGGCCTGCCCGACGAGCTGGCCGATATGCTTACTCAAGAGTACCGGGCGGCGGTCCGGCTCTCCGACCTTGCGTCGGGGATTGGCCGCCGCACCCACGCCCCATCGGGCGGTAGCTGACTCCCCGTCCCGGGGTACAATCCGACTGTGCGGTGTATGCTAGGCACCGCACAGGTGGTTGGTCAGACGTTATGAAGACGGCACAGGCGACGGACACCGTCAACATGGCCTTGTTCTGCGATTTCGAGAACATCGCGCTTGGGGTGAGGGAAGCGAGTTACCCCGCGTTCGACATCGGGAAGCTTCTGGAGCGGCTCCTCCTTAAGGGCAACATCGTCGTTAAGAAAGCGTACTGCGACTGGGCCCGCTACAAGGAGTTCAAGGCGCCCATGCACGAGGCATCGTTCGAGCTCATCGAGATCCCCCACGTGAGCCGGTCCGGGAAGAACTCCGCCGACATCCGGATGGTGGTGGATGCCCTCGACCTCTGCTACACAAAGCAGCACGTGGACACGTTCGTGATCATCAGCGGCGATTCCGACTTCTCCCCCCTCGTGAGCAAGCTCCGCGAGAACGACCGGACCGTGATCGGCGTCGGGGTCAAGAAATCCACCTCGGACCTTCTCATCGCCAACTGCGACGAATTCATCTTCTACGACGACCTCGTTCGGGCGGCTCGGCCGGCTCCCAAGCCTCAGCCTCAAGCTCAGCCCAAGGGAGGACGCAGGAAGTCAGCGGCGAAGAAGGACCAGCAACCCGCCGCGCCCCCCGTGGACGCGAAAAAACAGGAAGCGTGGAACCTCGTCGTTGAGACCTACAAGGCCCTTCTCAAGGAGCGTGGGGAGGGGGAGAACATCTGGGGGTCCATGGTTAAGCAGACCCTCAAGCGGCGGCGTCCGGGGTTCAGCGAGTCCTACCACGGGTTCGGCTCGTTCGGTCAGCTTCTCGAGGAGGCCGGGGCGCGGGGGATCCTCGACCTCGAGCGGGACGAGAAGTCGGGCGGCTACATCATCAAGGGCTGCCGCTCAACGTAGACGTTAGGCGCGGCGCGCGAGAAGCCTGCGGGTGCCTTGGACAAGGTGTGGACCATCCGCGGCTTGAACAGGAGGTTCCCCAGAGTCCCGAGGGGGATTGCGGACCAGGCCCGCGCGACTGCACCCCGGTTCCCGTCGGTGGTCAGTAGCGAGAGGTACCGCATCATATCACCCGCCAGGTCCCGGTGGTCTAGGGCCAGGGGGGCGATTCAGCGAAGTCGAGGGCTGGGAGGTCCAGCCAGTGGTGTCTTGGAGCCAGGGAAGTACGGACATGGACGCGGCTGTTTGCGATGTCGTACACGATCATCCACCGGGTGGTTCCGAGAGCCAAGCGGTCGAGAACCGCGAGTGCGTAGTCTACACTGGGTACTCCGCCGTCGAAGTCGCGAAGCATCATCGCGGCCCACCTGAACCGCGGGTCCTCCTCCTCGTAGTGTGGCTCGGGGTCCTTCGTCCCCCCGAAACCCGCGTAGCTCCGAAGGTCCCGAAGCTCTGCGTCGTAAGGGTCGTTACAGAGGATCGTGTAGGGCAGCGTGTCACGTCTGCGCACAACGGGGACGCCCTGCAGGAACTCCACGGCCGCGGCATCGCCGGTCCTGTCGCACAGGAAGAAGTGCCACCGGCAATGACCTTCGGGGAGCACGCACGAGAGGCTCGCTACCGCGTCCTCGACTGTCGCGAAGCTATCGAGCAGGTACTGGATCCACTGGCAGTGGTACGTCCGAGGCAGATGCGAATCACGGGGCCAGGCGGTGGAGAGGAGCGTCCTCTCTCCCACGTACAGGCCGGCCTCGTTCAAACCGCCGTCGGTAAACTCCCGCCCGAACACGTTGTAGGTGACGGAGCCGTAGCGGGAGGTCCACCTCAGCCGAGGCGTTGGCTTGAGCCGGAACGGCCACACGAGATCCCGGAACATGACGTTCCGCTTGGCGATGCCCCTTGGATTGACGATGATCAGGCCGGGAAGCTGCATGGACTCGTCCAGGTTGTGCCCTACGACAAGATTGGGCCCGTGGGCGAGGGAGAACGTGGCGCATGACCGCGTCCGTCCGAGGGGAGCGAGGAGGAAGGAAGCCAGGCCAGGAAGGGCGCGATGTACTGTGGCACGCATGGCCCGGACTGCCCCCCCGGGTATCCCCGTATCAAGCACGGCCGGTCGGACCGGCCAGCCGTGGAGCGGGCCCTCCGAAACAGCCAACTCGGCAGCGAGGTTGACCGTGGTCAGATGAGGAGACCGTCCTGGTCTCTCGAACCGTCGGTACCAGCTCTGCTACACGAGCGCCGGGGCAAGGTCGCTGCGGGTCGCGGTTTGTCAGTCAAGGTGGGAATCTACCAGTGTGACGGACCGTTCGACCTCCCATCCCCGCGCTGGGGCGGCAGCGAGAAACCGCTCCCCAGAAAGCGCCCGCTCGATCGGGGTCGCTCCTGGCAGGATCTCCCCTCGCACCGCGAGCGCCAGCACGATCGCGGCGTGCCACCCGGTAAGCCGTTCCATCGCCCGGAAGCCGGTCGCCGAGTCGTATCGGTCCACGAGGTTCACCCGCGCCTCGGTCGGGCGGCCGTCGTTCATCCCGTTGGCCCGAACGTGGATCGCGCACACGTCGCGCACCTCGGGGTCGAACAGGGCCTTGTCGAGGAGGGAGATGAGCGTGTCCCGTGGGCTTCCCCCGCCCGCCCTCAGCGGCAAGGGTTCCTGGGAGAAGAGCCCGAGGCTCTGCAAGGCCTGGAAGAGGACGCAATGCCCAGGGTAACGAAGGGTCTTGTTCTCTAGGACGCGCAGCTTCCCGGCGAACGTCCACGGCATGGTGGACAGGCCCCCCGACGTGACGAACGCCTCCAGGCGCCCCAGCGAGGGGATCTCGATCTCCTCAAGCTCGGACAGGGCCGGTACAGGGGTGACCTTCCCGTCGCGGAGGAAGTGGGCCTCGCCCTCGTACTCGTTGACGAGCCCTTCGGCGCTGAACAGTAGGGCGTAGTTCCACGGAGGCTCTGGGCTCTCTGGGAGGCCGCCGTCGTAGATCCGCACTTCTTCAGCGGAGTCGAGGAGATCCATTGCCGCGAGCGCGAGAGTCACGTTCATCCCTGGTCCCATCCCGCAGTCGGGGACAACAGCGATCCCAGCGGCCTCGGCCTGCGGGCTCAGGGCGAGTTGCTCGCGGACGATTCCTGTGTGCCCGCCGAGGTCCACCATGTGCGTCTTCGTCTCGATGGCGAGCCGGGCGAGGCCGAGGTTGAACCGGTACGAGGCGGCGGAGAGAAGCCCGTCGGCATCCGCGAGGAGCGGGGCTAGCGTGCGGGGCTGGGAAGCATCCCCCACGGCGGCTTCGACCACGGCGTGGCCGAGGAGCCCGTTCAAACGCTCTGCCCCGGCCTGCGCAGCCGCAGCGTCGCGATCGATCAGCGTGATTCGCTCCGCTTCCCCATGCCGGGCGAGGTCGTAAGCGGCAGCCACGCCCTGTCGTCCTGCTCCGAGCACCACGTA
>JBBIQN010000092.1:0-3945 GCA_037442305.1 Candidatus Bipolaricaulota bacterium | reverse complement strand
CATGCTCATCTTGTGTGAGACAAGTCTCGGCCTGTTCGGCTCGGCGAAAAGGTGGTAAGATGGTTGAGTTTCGTACGCAAAGGAGGCGATGGGAATGGTAAACCGCAGATCTTTGGGACTTCTGGCTGGCCTCGTCGGCGTCCTTCTTGGGACGCTTGCCGGCACCGGCCAGGTGGTCGAACTGACCCGTTGGCCCCTCCCGGGGGCAAACGCCCTCCCCTTCGACATCGCGATTGCTCCGGATGGGAAGGTGTACTTCACCGAGTTTCGCCTGAACAAGGTCGGTCAGCTCGACCCAGCCACGAACGAGATCCGCGAACGAAACGTTGGACAGGGACCGGCCGGACTCGTCTTGGGAGACACGGGCTCGCTCTACTTCACGCTCGCCCTGGACAACGCGCTCGAGCTCCTCGTGTTCATCGGCGGGGGAGCGAAGTGGACCGTGCCCACCCCGGGTTCCTGGCCGGAGGTGCTCGTCCCCGCGGCAACGGGGCCGGGGAAGGTCAACCTGTGGTTGAACGAGCGCAACGCGAGCAAGGTGGCCCGGTTCTCCCCCCTACAAATCGCCGTTACCCTGCCCCTCATCATCGCCCCGCCCACACCGGTGACCCCGGTCGTGACCGAGATCTCCCCCACGTTGACCCCGGTGACCCCTGAGATACACCCAGGGAATCCGATGCTCCCTCCACCGATCGCGCTCCTCGTGCCCACGTCGAGTGGGCCGTTCACGGAGTGGCAATCCATGGTTACGGACGATCCGGTGGAGCGGGTGGCTGTGGCCCCGGATGGGCGGGTCTGGTTCACCCAAGGCGTGGCTCCGATCTCGGTCCTCGACCCAGGGACGAACACCGTGCTTCTGTATGGGATCCCCGCGGGCACGTCCGCCCTCGGGATCACCGTGGCCGGCGACGGCGCGGTGTGGTTCACCGACACTGGCCGTCCCGCGATCGGCGTCCTTGACCCAGCCACGGCCGATGTCCGGCTATGGCCGATCCCCGGTGGGATCCAACCGTTCCACCTCGTGATCGACGACGTGGGGAACGTGTGGTTCACCGACCGGGAAGGAGACGCGGTGGGCTATCTCTCGCCAGCTCGAAACGAGATCGCCATGTACCGAATGCCCGTGAACTCCCACCCCTTGTTCCTTACGCTCGACCCAGCGGGGAACGTGTGGTTCACCGCCGAGCGGGGGAACTTCATCGGACGACTCTCGATCCTCCCCGTGCTCGGAGTACCGCCGATGCTCCCCAGCGACGCGTTCCGGTTCCTTGGGTACGGGCTGAGCCAGTTCGGGAGCCGGGCGTCGGGCAGTGTGACCTACCTCTACGACGGGAGCGCAGGTCTGCCCGTGTGGATCTCGGTGGAGATCCTCCGAAATGGAGTTGTGCTCCCTGGGTTCGTGTCGCCGCCCGTGCGAATCAACGTCGCAGGCACGGGCACAGCCGCGATTACCGTGGAGTACCGGGGGGCCGCTGCCGCGACCTCGGATGAGGTACGGTTCCTCGTGAGCCTCACCCCCGGAGGCTTGGCCCTTGCCGAGAAGCGGGTGGACTTCCCGACGACCTGGACCCCGTAGATCTTCGTAGGGAGCAGAAGACCGACCCACGCCGCCGCGCCCGGGTCGGTCGCTTCTTCAGCACCTGCTACGCGGTTCAGCGTGCTTAGCGGCGTCCGACGCTGACCACATACCGACTGAGGACGGGGAACAGGCCGAGCCCCACGACAAGCAGCCCCGCCGTGATGAGAGCGAACCTCGCGAGAGACAGGTCCGCTACGCCGGTCACGAACCTCATTCCCTCCGCCATGTACGTAAGGGGGAACGCCCGGCTGAGGTTCCGCAGGAACGCAGGCAGAAACTCGATCGGGAAGTACACGCCGGCGAGGAAGAGCATGATCTGGGCGACAATGCTCGCCACGGTGCTCGCGCTGCTCGGGCGCCGCACGAGGAGAGCGATCAGCGTGCCGAGGCCCATCGAACCCAAAGTGGCTGCGATGACGAACAGGGCGTACAGTGCCCAGTTGACGTCGAACTGAACCCGGAACAGGATCACGGCAAGGCCCAGTGTGACCGATGTGGAGAGAAACCCGGCCACGAGCCTCACGCCGGCGATGGCGGCGAGCAGGGCGGTGGGGGACATCGGAGTCACGAGGAGGCGATCGAGAAGCCTCCGCTCCTTCATCTGGGTGATCCGTCCCGACACGGCGAGGAGCCCGGACATGAGAACCGAGAACGCCATGATCCCCGGCACGACCATGCTGAACCAGCCACTGCCCAATGCTCGCCCGACGTTCGCCCGGTCCACCCGGACCACAGGGGCCAACCCCTGCCGGCGCAGGTCCATCTCCGCCGTGATCCCCTGCGCCACCTCGGCCAACGCGTACGCCTCCTGAACCCGGGTCGGATCCTGGAGGAAAAGGAGGACTTCCCCGTCCCACACCAACCCCAGGCCAAGCACTCGCTTCGCGATGTCGGCCTCGAGTGAGGCGCGGTCCTCGTACCGGCGCACCGTCACCGTGTTCTGGGAGGCGAGAACCTCATCGAGCACTGCATCACGTTCCCCGACCAGAAGGAGGCCCAGCGTAACCTTCTCCGGGCCTTCGACCCCTCCCCACACGAACCCAAAGATGAGGATGAACACAACCGGGAAGAACAAAGTGAAGAACAGCGCGATCTTGTCCCTCAGGAACACGACGGTCTGCGTCCTAAGAAGCTCCCCGAACGCCTTCATCGGGCCACGTCCCACCGCAGGCGCCGCGCGGCCACAGCGGCGGAAAAACCTGTCCAGCCAAGGGGTACGAGAAACGTCAAGGGGAGAGGAAGGTTGACCTGCCCCGTTCCGAGGGAGAATCGGAGCCCCTCCGCGAGGTAGCTCAACGGGTTGAGGTAGAGGATGACCCGCAGAAAGAGCGGCAAGTCCGCCACAGGGAAGAACAGACCGCTCAGGAACATGATCGGCATGTTGACGAGGTTGGCGATCGCCATTCCCGATTGGGCCGTCTTGGCGAGCGAGGCAATGAGGAACCCGAACGCGAGGAACGTGATCGCAGCCAGAACAAGGTAGAGAACGGCCAGAGGCTGGGCAAACGTGACCGTGGCCCCGAACCCCACCCGGCCGACGAGGACGAGGAGGGTGAACTGGAGGACGCACATCGCGAGATACCCCAACGCAAAGCCGGCCAGGTACTGCGGAACGCGGAGCGGCGTAACCCAGTACCGGCGAAGGATCTTCAGGTCACGTGAGAAGAGGATCGCCCCCGACACGCTGAACAGCCCGCCCACGAAGAACGCCATGAGGACGATCCCGGGAAGGAGGAAGTCCACGTACTCCACCGGAGCGCCGGCCTCCCCGACCCAGTCCGTGCGGACCGCCATCGCGGCGTCTGGCTGGTAGAAACCACCCAGGATGAGGAGCTCCCGGTTCAAGCGCGCCAGCACCCTCTCCACGACATCCACCACCATACTTGAGGCGGCGTTCGTATCGTTGAAGTACACCTGAAGTGCGGCTGGGGAGCCGGATCCCGTCATCGCCGCCACCGCGGCGTCGCTAAACCCAGGCGGGATCACGATCAGCGCTGCGAGACCCCCGAGCCGAACGGTCTCCTGTTCCCGAGCCACGAACCGCTCCTGGTCCTCCCCCACGGGAGGCTGACGCAGGGTGAGAAGGGGTTCCTGGCCCGGTTGGGGAGGGACAGAGAGCGAGACAAACACTTCCTCCACGACGAACGCGAATCCACCAGTCTCCCGGTCCGCGTTCACGAGTGCCACGGTGAAGTTCATCTTCCCCTCCTGCCCCAGCTGCCCAAACACGAGCGCCAGCAGAGACAGGAGAAGAAGCGGGAACACGACGAACCAGAACAGGGTCTCCCGCTCGCGCAGGGCAGTGACGAGTGAAACCCAGGCCAATCGGAAGACCCTTCTCACTCGCGGAGCCTCCTCCCGGTGAG
>JBBIQN010000091.1:0-4076 GCA_037442305.1 Candidatus Bipolaricaulota bacterium | reverse complement strand
AGGTCCGCCTGAGCGGGAGGCTGAGGCCGGGCCTCAAGCCGCCCCGCGCCAAACGCGTACGGGTCTCCCATCGCGATGCAGAAGGACAGGATCCGGCTCTGAAGCTGGGCCAAGGTGAGCCCAGGCGCCTCCGCCTTGAGGAGGGCGGCGATCCCCGCCACGTGGGGCGCCGCAGCCGACGTCCCGGGGAACGGGTTGTAGGTCGGCGACACACCGGTCGTCACGTTGTCCGGAGCCGCGAGGTCGGGCTTGGAGCGCCCGTCGGTGGTGGGGCCCCGCGAGGAGTAGGGAGCGATCGGCCCCGTCGCGTAGTTCGGCCAGTTGATCGCCCCTACAGTGAGGACCTCCGCCGCGTTCCCCGGAGCGGGGATCGAGGACGCGGACACCGCCGGGGATAGGTTCTGCACGATCGAGAACACGGACAGGCGCCGCGCGGCCCCCGCTGCCCTCTGGATCCGCAGCCGATAGGTTCCCGCCGTGCCCGCGGTCGTGGTCACGCGCTCGGTCGGCTGCTCGGTCCCTCCTTGGGTGCTCGTGGAACTCGCGACCAGCGTGCCGCCCGGGCCGTACAGGTAGAGATCGTAGTCGTCGGCGGTGGCCGGCCAGTTGTTCCACGTGAGGTAGAGGATGATCTGCTGGCCCGCGGTGGCACTGAGGGTGACGTCCGTGTCGTGCCAGCCGTCGCTATTGGCGTCGGCGAACGTGGCGTCGTAGTGCTTGAGGGCGCTGTTCCCCGCCGCCTGGACCCACAGGATCCCCGCCCCGGTCGCCCGGCGGGCGATCGTGGCCACCGTGCCCGTGCCGTCGTAGAAGTTCGTGTTGTACCACCCCAACGAGTGGTTGATGACGTGCACGCCCTCGGAGATGCAGTAGGTGACAGCGTTGTCGAGGTCCACCTCGTTTCCGATCTTGATCAAGTAGAGCTGGGCTTGGGGGGCCACGTCGTAGACGATCTCCGCCACGGCTCGGCCGTGGGAAATCCCAGTAGCGATACCCGTTCCCGTGAAGTCGCGGGTGGTCACAGCGGCGGGGAGATCCCCCTGCGCCTGAGAGGTCGCCAGGCCCGCGAACCCAAGATCGATCACCGCGACCTTCACCCCTGCCCCGCGGATCCCCGCGGCGTGGAACGCGGCCGCGCCGACGAGGTTTGCCCCCTCCGAGGTCACGGCCATCTCGTGGGGGGTGTAGGGGAGGCGAACGTAGACCCCTGCCCCAACCTGGGCCAGGAAACCCTCCAACTGTTCGAGCGGAATGGATACCTTCGTGATGCCCAGGGGCGAGGAGACCGGCTCCACCGCTACCCCAAGCGGGGCCACCCCGCCCTTGGACTCGATGACGAGGGTAACCTCCCCCGCAGGAGAGAGGGGGATCCCCAGCATCCCCGCGACCTTGGTGAGGGCATCCCGGGCTGGCGCCGGAACTTGGGCGAGCGCGGTCAACGGGCCCGTGGGCACGACCTGCCGCACCGCGGACAGCAGGGTCTCCAGCGCCCCATCCACAGACGGGTTTTTCTTCTCCGTTTTCGTGATCGTGATCGTCCCCACCGTGAGCGGAACGCCCTTCCCCTTAGTGAGCGCAGCCGCCGCGCTGCCCGCCGGGAGGTACGTGAGAAGCTGAACCGACTCCTTCACCTTCGTCGAGCGGGTCGAGATACCCGCAAACGCGTCCTTGCGCCACGGGAGGACAACGCCGATGGCCCTCCCCCCGTGGCTATGGATCTCTAGACCCGCGGCCTGAAGCTGGGAGGCGTAGGTAGAGAGGTCGGCAAACCGCGCCGCTACGGACCCCGTCCAGGTCGTAAGCGCTTGGGCAACGTCGAACTTCGCCGCGCCCAGCCCAACGAGGAGGAACACCTGATTGTAGAGGGCGGCCTCGTTGTAGTCCTTCAACGCTACGGTCAGCCCGGCCCCCCTCGCCTGGGCCACCACCGCGTCCCATGAGGCGCGGTCGGCGTCAAGGGCGAGGATCTCCACTTGGCCCAGCCCAGCGCACCCGAAGGCGAGAACCAGGGCCAAAACGAGTAGCGTCGGGGCTCGTCCCCGACACCCTGGCGCGACGCGACGGAACAACAGGTCCAAACGCTCTTTCATGCTCTTCATTCGGCATCACCCTCCCGCGGGATACGGAACAAGCGGCGGACGGACGACCTTCACCGCGGGGTCCCGCCCAAGCTCGGGAAGAAGCCCGATCGGGATGAGAACGTCCATGAGCGTTCCGGTCGAGCTAAGCACGTATGGCTCAAGTTTCTCGCTGAGCGCCCCTTGCCCCTCGGCCACCACGCGCACCCGCAGCCCCACCCGCGCCAACCCCAGTTCCCCTGCCGCCCGGAACCAGTCCGGATGATTGAGAAGCGCCCACAGGGTCGGGTCGAGCTTCAGGCCTTCCGGCACCCGGGGGAGCTTGAGCGGGATCTCTTTCGCCACGAGGGTGATCGCGGTCCCGGCCTTGAGGAGGCCGAGCTCCCTCAGGAGATCGAGGAACAGCTCCGACGGGGGGACGAGCACGTCTCCCCCTGCCCACACGATGAGCTGGGCTGTGGTGCCATCCCCGCGCAGGACCGCCCGTTCCACAGGCGTGTCCAAGCCAATGAGGAACTGGTCCCCATCCAGATATAGGTAGACCCCCGCGGCAAGAAGCGCCTCCTCGTCCGCGGCCCCGATTACGACCAGGCCGTCCGCGCCCCACATGGCCACCGGAATCCCGAGGGCTTCCGCGCGCTCGGCAAGGCCCCCCAGCGCCCCCCGAGGCACCGCGATCTCCCCATAAAGATAGCTTTGGCCCTCTGCCAGTGCAGCCCCCCCCCACAGGAGGAAGGCCACGGCCACCACCATCCGTCGTCCGATCATGGGTACCCCCTTCGGTACGTCTATCAATATACAACACGGGACGACCCGGGTTCCCGGAGCTCCGGAAACGCCTTCCACAAAGGACCTTTGGGGAACGGCCTCCGCGGTCGCCCCCCCCGGTTGGCCGATGCCGGGGGGGCAGGGGACAATGGAACCATGGACAGGCGGTTCATCCGTCAGACGGTCCTCCGGGAGTTGGGGCCGGAGGGGCAGCGAAAGCTTGCTCAGGGGCGGGCCCTCGTTGTCGGTTGCGGGGCATTGGGCTCCCACACCGCGGAGATCCTCCTCCGGGCCGGGGTCGGGCACCTCGTCCTTGTAGATCGAGACCTCGTCGAGGAGACGAACCTCCACCGGGTGGCCTTGTTCACCCCCCAGGACGTCGGGCGGCCCAAGTCCTTGGCCGCCGCAGCCGTCCTGCGCCGGATTTCCCCGGAAGCCACGGTCACCCCCCACGTCGCCCACCTCGACCCCAAGCTCGCCCTAGAGCTCGTCTCGGAGGCCGACGCGGTGCTCGACGGCCTGGACAACCTCGACACCCGCTACGTCGTGAACGACGCGTGCGTGAAGCACGGGGTCCCGTGGGTGTACACCGCCGTCCTCGCCACGTACGGGATGACGATGCCCATCGTCCCCGGGAAGGGGCCCTGCCTGCGGTGCCTGTTCCCCGAACCCCCTCCTGCGGGGGAGATCCCCACCTGCGCCGAGGCGGGGATCCTCGGCCCCGTGCCCGCCGCCCTCGCTGCCCTTCAGGCCACGAGTGCGATCCAAGTCCTCGCCCAGAGTCCAAGCCGTTCCCCGGGTCGGCTCACCCACCTCGACCTCTGGACGGGGCGGGGGGAGACAACCCAAGTCGAACGCTCCCCGGACTGCCCTTCCTGCAGCCAGCGCCGGTTCGAGTTCCTCTCCCGCCCGTCCCGTGCCACGGCCCTGTGCGGGGACGGAGTGCAGATCCTCCCCCGCAAGCGAGGGGACCTCGACCTTCGCTCCCTCGCCGTGCGGCTCGCCCCCCTCGGGGAGGTGAGGGTCGCCCACGGAGTCCTGGTAGCGACAATCGAGGGCACCCGCCTCACCGTGTTCCCCGACGGGCGGGCGATCGTGAAGGGGGTCTCCGACCCCGACCAAGCCCAAACCCTCTATGATCGGTACATCGCGGGATGACGGATGGGCGCCGCCGGCTGCAACTCATGGAAGGGGGTACGGGCAACCGGCAGGGGGAATGCGTGCCCGTAG
>JBBIQN010000090.1:0-4247 GCA_037442305.1 Candidatus Bipolaricaulota bacterium | reverse complement strand
TCAGACCTTCATTCTTGGGGTCCGAGTCCGGCGTAGGCAATCCCGATCCGCTCCACTTGGTACATGAAATCCCACACAGCTCATCAGGAAAGGTATCCCCACCCCTACGCGACTGTGGAGGACATCGCTCAGCAGCGGTGAAACCGCCCGCTCCCAACTGTCCCCAGGGGAGACTAGGGAAACGAGGCCGGAGTGCTATCATGCGACCGGAGGAATCCTGATGATCGAGCTACCTGAAGCCGTTGTGATCGCTGAGCAAATCACGGCAACTGCTGCCGGCAAGAGGATCGCCCACGCGGTGGCGAACGCGTCCTCCCACAGGTTCGCCTGGTACACGGGCGATCCGGCCGCGTACAACGACCTCCTAGCGGGGAAGACGATCGGCCGCGCGGCCGGCGTAGGTGCCCTGATCGAGATCAAGGTTGGCGACCGTGTACTCGCGATCAGCGCGCCGATCCGCTACCACGCCAAGGGCGGACCGCGGCCGAAGAAGCACCAGCTTCTCCTCGAACTGGAGGACGGGACGGCGCTCAGCGCGACAGCCCAGATGTGGGGCGGGTTCTTCTGCTTCCCGGTGGGGGGGAAGGCGGGCTTTCTCGAATACGACCTCGCCACGGAACGGCCGTCGCCGCTGAGCGACGCGTTCGATCGCGCCTACTTCGACTCCCTGTTCGACGCGGAGACCCCGCGGCTCTCGGCCAAGGCGTTCCTGGCGACCGAGCAGCGGATTCCCGGATTGGGAAACGGTGTGTTGCAGGACATCCTGTGGACAGCGCGCGTCCACCCGAAGCGCAAGATGGGGACGCTCTCCGACGCGGAGATCGGCGCTCTGTTCCAGACGGTGAAGGACGTGCTCGCGGCGATGACGGAGCAAGGAGGCCGGGACACGGAGCGCGACCTGTTCGGCTGCCCCGGCGGGTACACGACGGTGCTGAGCAAGCACACCGCGGGCCAGCCGTGTCCGGCGTGCCGGTCCACCATCCGCAAGGAGCAATACTTGGGTGGGGCGATCTACTACTGCTCGCAGTGCCAGCGGGCCTGACATAAACGGTTCGGGGGTGAGCGATGGAGGAAACAGGGTTCCAAACGTTCCTGAAGCGGATGGGGAAGAAACCGCACGTGGCCGAGGGGCTCGTCGCATGCGTCCGGGAGTACGAAGCGTACCTGAAGAGCGCGCGGGGCGTCGGGCTCGCGGAGGCCGGCGAGGAGGACGTCCGGGAGTACGTCGCGAGCCTCCCCGAAGCCGGAGTCAAGCAGAAGATGCGCGGGGTGGCACTGTACTACCGGTACGCGGGCAACGAGGCGTTGGCCCGGCTGGCGGCGGGGATCCGCGAGGAGGGGATCGCCAAGACGCGCAAGGCGTTCAAGCTGCGGGACTTCCGCGGGGTGAACCCCCAGGACGTGGCGCGGCTGGAGGCGCTGGGCATCGTCACCGTGGAGGACATGCTGACCGTCGGAAGGACGCCTCAAGGCAGGCAGCAGCTCGCGGAACGGTCGGGGGTATCGCCGGAGGCGATCCTGGAGCTAGCGAAACTCTCCGACCTCTCCCGCCTGGGGGCGATCAAGAGCGTCCGCGCGCGGCTGTACTACGACGCTGGCCTGGACACCCCGGACAAGTTCGCGCAGTGGGAGCCGGAGGCCCTGCGGCAGATGCTCGTGGCGTGGGTGGAGCGCACCGGGTTCGACGGGATCGCGCCGCTTCCGAAGGAACTCCGCAACGCGGTGGAGAAGGCCCGCACGCTCCCCAAGATCGTGGACTACGACTGACCCGACCCGGAGTCGCGAGAGCGCGTCGCTTCATCGCCCTTGGTCGTGGTCCGCAGCCAGCGGGTCTGCCATGAACGGCCCCTCTCCCACGCGGGGGAGAGAGGAAGGTGAGGGGAATCCGAGCTCCTCCGCGTCTCGGCGGGCCTTTCTCGCATGGGCTACTTAGCGCCCCGGGCTGGGGATAGACAGGCCGCGGCAGATCTTGCGAGCTAGCCTATCGGGGATCTCGCTGTGGCGAGGCACGGCCTCAACCTCCCCCGTCTGAGGGTTGGTCCACAAGGAGTGGGAACGACCTTCCCGCTTCAAATGGCAGCCGTGCTGGCGGAGATGCCGTAACAGTGCCGCTCTCTTCACTCGATCGTGACCGTCTCGCACTCCGCGTCGTCCGGGACTCCCCGAAGCGCGTCTTCCCTTCGGTCCTGAAGGATGAGGGCAATCGCCTCCGCAAGGCTCTGGCGGGCCTCTTCCTTCGTCTTCCCCTGCCCGTTGGCCCCCGGGATCTCGGGGCAATAGGCGATGAACCAGTCTCCGTCGCGCTCGAACACCGCGGTGAACTCGTGTTTCATCGCTACCCTCCCGGCGCGTGAAGCGCCTTGCGCTTTGGAGTGTACCACGGCACCGGACCTCCGTTGGGGCCCCCCCAAGAACGGCACCCCATGGCAGGGGCGGACCTTGCCTCTTGGGCTCCCTGGGCCACCGCTAGGTGCCAGGGCGTGGTCAGTGGGCCGAGGGTCAGCCGCGGATCTTGGTGGCCAGTGCATTGGCGAGGACCGCAGCGTTGGCCTCGGCGCCGTCGTCGGGCGCGCCGTGGACCTCCACCGCACCGACGACCTCGATTCCGGTTGGACCAAGGACCTCGCCGGCTTGGCGTACTGCGCCTCCACCCCAACCGTAGGCGCTGAGCACGGCCGCGTACTTGAGCGGCGGCTTGAGGGCCTTCAGGAGGTGGGCGGCGTTGAGGGCGGCGGGGTGGAGCCCGCCGAGCACGGTCGGCGCCCCGAGCATGATCGCCCGCGCGTCCACGAGGTCCTTGGCGAGATCTCCCACGTCCACGTGGGAGAGCTCGTGCACCACGACCTGGATCCCCTGGGCGAGCAGGGCATCCACCGCGACGTGGACAAGGCGCTCGGTGGCCCCCCACATGCTCACATAGGCAACGACGACCTTGGGAAGCGTCTCCCCGGCGGTCCACTTCCGGTAGAGATCGAGGATCCGTTCAGGATGCCGCCACACCGGCCCATGGCTGGGGGCGATGAGCTCGATCGGGAGGGCAGCGAGCTTTTTCATCGCCCGCTCCCCGGCCTTGCGGAACGGCATCATGATCTCGCCGAAGTACATCTGGGCGCGCACGGGAAGGTCGGCCAGTTCGTCATCGTACACCCCGGCTGCGGTGTGGGCGCCGAAGAAGTCGCACGGGAAGAGAACTTTGTCCTCGACGAGGTAGGTGAACATCGTCTCCGGCCGTCGAGCGTGTCGCCGTCCTTCACGACCTGCATCCGGTCCCGTGAGACGCGGTAGTAGCGGACCGCCATGTCGGCGCCCTTCTCGGTAAGCACGAGCTGGGCCTGGGGGCGCTGCGCGAGGACGGCCGGGATCGCCCCGGCGTGATCGGGCTCGGCGTGGTTCATGATCAGGTAGTCGAGCTTGGCGGGATCCATCACTGCCCCGACCTTGGCCAGGAGATCTCCCTCAAACCCGGGGTTCACGGTGTCCACGAGCGCGGTCTTGGTTTTGCCCTGCACGAGGTAGGCGTTGTACGACGTCCCGTGGGGGAGCGGGATGAGCCCGTCGAACATCCTGCGGCTCCAGTCCTTCACCCCGACCCAGTGCACGCCTTCCCTAAGCTGGATCACGGCTGACTTCATCGGTTCCCTCCTCCAGCTCGTCCAGGAGCGTGGCCGCCCGACGGAGGTGGGGGATGACGATGGATCCTCCCACCACCAGGGCGACCGACATCGCCTCCATCAGCTCGTCGCCCGTGGCCCCCGCTTCCCACGCCCCGACGACGTGGTAGGTGATGCAGTCGTCGCACCGCAGGACGAGCGACGCCACCAGGCCAAGGAGCTCCTTCACCTTTCGGGGGAGCGCCCCGTCGTCGTAGGCCGAGGTGTCGAGGGCGAAGAACCTCTTCGTGACCAAGTTCGCCCGCTTGAGGGTGAGCGCGGTGAGGCGCTCCCGCTCGGCGAAGAACTCCTCTCTCTTGCCCATCGCGTTCTCCTTTCTCGCGCCAGATGCGTGTAGCGTCTCCCGGATCCACTGCAGAGACACCGGTCTGCCGTCAGGCAGGCGGAGTTCGCAGCGAGGAGTGATCGTGGCGTTCGGGGTTCATCCCTGGCGGCCGTTCGTCGCAGACAAGCTGCGACGCTCCAGAACCTCGGGAACTTGGATTCAACTCCGCAACCACTTTCCTCTGCATCCTCCGCGCCTTGTATGTTAGGGGTGGCGATGCTTGAGGTTGAAGTGGAACAGGACGGGACAGG
>JBBIQN010000089.1:0-4396 GCA_037442305.1 Candidatus Bipolaricaulota bacterium | reverse complement strand
CCTCGTCGCCTCCTACCACCCTTCGCGGCAGAACACCCAGACGGGCCGCCTCACCCCGGTGATGCTCGATGCGGCGCTCGCCCAAGCCCTGGCTTAGCCTCCTTCGACGCTGCGTGGAGGAGCAGGATGCCCAGTGTGGCGAACAGGCACCACGTGCCGAACCCCAAGCCCACGGGGAGCGACGCCCCCGGGAGAGCGGCGATCCACCTCATCACTGAAAGGTACGGCTCCACAAGTATTCCTTCGGCGACGAACCCGAGCGGCAACGAGACCGGAAGTGCAGCGAGAGTGACGAGGAGAACGCCGCCCCACAGGAGGAGTCCCGTCCACGGGACGAGGAGGAGGTTCGCCAATACCCCGTACGGGGAGACGTAGCCGAACACCGTTCCGATGACCGGTACCGCCCCTGCCTGGGCGCACAGGGTGACCGCGACGACGTCCGCAGCCCGGCGGGCCCAGCCGGGGAGGCGCCCCCGCAGCTCCGATCTCGTCCACCCAGGGAGGAAGACAAGGATCCCCGCTGTGGCGAGGAACGAGAGCTGGAACCCGGCGTCGAGGGCCGACCACGGCCAGAGGACAAGGACCGCGATCGCTGCCAGAGCGAGCCCCTGCAGGGGGTCGAGCCACTTCTTGAGCACCCATCCCCGCTCCCAGAGGAGCCAGAACAGGCCAAGGATGGCGAACATGATCCCCGCCCGGATGAGGGAGACCCGGGCCCCGCCGATGAACACGTAGAACCCGATCGCGGGGACGAGGAGGAGATACCGCCAGGCAGGCCTGAGTCGCACGAGGCCGAGCAGCCACCACCCCCCGGCGGCGAGGATTCCCACGTGGAGCCCAGACAGAGCAAGCACATGGGCGACGCCCGCCATCCGGAACGCCTCCTCGTCCTCGTCGGGGAGCCTCCCCCGCACCCCAAGGAGGAGCGCCGCGAGGAGGTCCGCGGCCGGCGTCGGCACCCCCCGGTCCAGGTGGGCGAGGAGCTCCCCCCGAACCCGCGACGCCCAACCCAGCACCCCCGGAGCGCCTAGGGCCAGGACCTCCGCCTCGGCAGCCCAGAATAGGCCGTGAATCCCGCGGCGGGCGAGGCTCTTCCGCCACGCCTCCGGCTGAGGAAAGCCCCACCTTCCCACAAGTCGCACCCGGTCACCGGGGCCGATGCGCGGGGCGTGCGGGACGTAGGCGAGAAGCCGCACCGGGAGGGTGTCCGCAACGAGAGTGAACGACACGTTCCTCGCGCGGGGCTCGGGGATGTCCATGACCCGGCCCGTGACCTCGCGGAGGTTCGGAAGCTGGAAGTCGAGGTGTGCGGGAAGCGTTTCCCGAATCGGGAGGGCGAGGCCCAGCGCGAGCGCGGCGACCCACAGGGCCACAACCGACCGTCGCCACGCCGCAAGGAGGAGGGCCACCCCTCCGGCCGTCACGGCAAGGGGTCCGGGGTAGAGGAGGTAGCCGAACGCGATCCCGAACCCGAGGGCGACCCCGAGCCCGGGAAGAAGGGCCCGTCCCACTAGCCATCGCCTCCGCGGGGAGTATAATCCAGGAGCTTGGGGGTGACCGGTCTCGACGGGAACACCGAGGCCAGGCAGCAGGCGGAGGTCCGTCTCCTCCTAAATCCGGCGGAACGGCAAACAAACGCCGACTACGCAACTGTTCCTGCTTACGCCCTGAACTAGGCGTAAGCCGTCCGCGGCGCCCCCGCCCGTGGGGTGCCGTTGGGCGTCGACAAGGCGGGCTAGTCCAGGTGGCTGGCCTTGGGCAACCTGGATGAAACCTAACGAGGCTTGGGGCCGAACGATCCCGCCCGTGGGAGCGTGACGCCCGAGAACAAGAACGCGGGCTAAGCTTGTAGAAGCCGAAGCCAAGGGGTTTTCGGACGGGGGTTCGACTCCCCCCACCTCCACCAGCTGGCGGCGTAGCCAAGCGGCAAAGGCGAGGGACTGCAAATCCCTTATTCCCCGGTTCAAATCCGGGCGCCGCCTCCAGAAAGGCGGTTGGGTAGTTGTCGGTCTGCAGGTTCGAGCTTCCTAACCTGGAACCGGCAACCGGCCAACTGGTGTGCCGGGTGGTTAGCTCAGCTCGGTAGAGCACGCGCTTGACGTGCGCGGGGTCGCAGGTTCAACTCCTGCACCACCCACCAGAAGCCGGGCCAGGATATAGGCTCCGTGATTAGCTACACCGCGTTTCGATGGCGATCAGTGCGCCGTTTCGGAAGTGGAGGTAGCGGGTGCCGACCATTCGGCTGCTCTGATACACCCACACTTCTCGGACCTCGCCCACATTCGACGTGCGTCGAACTATAGTGGGGAATCCCCATGCGACCAGCACCTGGTCATCGGTCATCCCGGGCAAGACGCGACCGGAAAGGATGGCTTTCCAGTCCCAGTGGCGACACGTGGGTTTGAGCATGTGGGATGCGGACATGGGGCATAGCCGCTTCCATTCCCATTCCGACATCTGAGGGTAAGCCCTGTAGAGCTGAGTCGCCTCCCCCACCGAGAGGGTCCCCCGTACCACCTTGGCGCACAACGCTTCCGATCCCACGCCCGCCTCATAGCGGCAGGCGCTGTAGACCTGCGCAGCTTCTGTCACCGACATCTTGCCCGTTGCCGCCACTTCTCGGCACAGGCCGCTTGGCAGCCCGTAGACGTTGACGCCCGTCCGTGTTTCCACCGTCACCCGCAGGGTTTGCCCAAGCGAAAGCAGGGCCAACAGACCTGCCACCACCCACACGATCCCCCAATTTCCCATCGGTTCATCCCTCCCTACCGGCGGTCCTTCCCGCCACCATTGGCGGATGTTCGTGTTAGGTGTTGTCCTTCTCCTTTGGGTTCAGGTTAGGAAAACGTAGGTAGAGGTGGAGGGACGGCTGACGCGGGAGTACGGTACATTGGCAGGTTGTCCGGGAGACAGCCGACCCCTTCCAAGTGACCTACAGAAGCGATTCCTATGGAGCGGTCCTGCGCTCTTTGGCTTCCATGTGGGCGAGAATACGGAAGATGGTCCTGCGGTCTCTCCAAACATCGAACGCGTGGATCCAGACTACGATCCCGAACCCAAGCGGTGCCAGCCAGGTGAGACCCAACTCCGCTAGCCAGGAAGGGTTCGGCGAAGCGGGGTGAAGCCGCTGCCGAAGGAGAAAGACCCCGAGGGAAACGAACCCCAGCCCAGTGAAGGAGCCCCCCACGATCCAGAACCGCAGCCTTTGGGTCATCTCCCGCAGCTCGTCCTGCGCCGTCGTGCCTCGCGGTCGTCGAACCCGCGTCACGGGCCCTCCTTGTTCTCCACACCTTGTTCTCCTCGGGTATCGGGGTCACAGCGGATGTCGGCGTAGCAGAACCCAGCGCGCTTTCGTTCCTCCTGTTCCGCGACCCAGCCTGCGATGCCGATCGTGGCCGGTCTTCTCCCGTCCGCGATGAGGTTCGGGTAGCGCGCGCCGAGGGCCTCGATCTTGAAGCATGGGTAGTCTGCGCACTGAGGGCAGACGTCCGCCGTACGCGCCCGAGCGCACGGGCGGATCTCACAGAGAGGGAACCCCCCTCCGGCTCGGCATGAACAACCCTTGTCGAGGTTCGCCAGAGTCGTGAGGAATGTCCAGAACGGGGCGAAGCCAGGGATCTCGGAGCCCCACCGGTCCCAGCCCTCCTTGGCCATCGAGGCCTTCAATGCACAGGCTTGACGCGGGATACGGCCCCGTTGCGCACAAAGAGGGCAGTACAACCCGCAGTACGTCACCCGATCGAGATCATCCATCCGATACCCCCTCCGCCCCCCACTCGATCTCCGGCTCCTCGTGGACTCGCTTGGCCTTGCGCGGGGCTTTCTTGAACGTCACCACGATCTGTTGGGGGTATTGAAGCTCTTTCCCCGCTAGTAGCTCGGCTATCGTGAGGATCTGGATCTTGGGGTACTTCTTGCCGATGGCCTCCGCCTCATAGAAGCCCGCGCTTGCGGCCTGTGTCACCATCGGCCCCGTGGGTTCCTGAAGCGTCAGGAAGGCACCTATAGCCGCCTTCTCCTTCTCCACCACGAAGCCAAGCTCCGAGATCATGGGAGCCGATACCTTCCCACTCTTGACCTGAACGATGATCTTCCTTGCCTGTCCGGTGTTGTCATCGAAGAAGTAGAGCAGGCCGTCTATCCCGCTGTCAGCCCCCTTCTTCCGGTCCTGAGCGGGCCGCGCTTCCACAAGCCCCAGTGCCCACCACTCGAACTGGTAGCGGTCGTGCTCGGCCAAAGCCTGAGCGCTTGGAACGTCTTTCGGATCGCCGATCACCTCATACGGGGAGAGGTCCGGGCCGAACGTGTCTCGGAGGCGGTTGCGCATAAGGGTGATTGCAATATGGGTAACGTCTATCCCGATCCACCGCCGCTTCAGGCGTTCGGCTACGGCGAT
>JBBIQN010000088.1:0-4551 GCA_037442305.1 Candidatus Bipolaricaulota bacterium | reverse complement strand
TGGCTGGAGAGCGACGACCGGGCTCGCTAGAGCCCAAGGAAAGAAACGACCCCCTTTAGGATCCCGTCGGCGATCTTGTCCTGGTAAGCGCGGTCCAGAAGCTTCGTTCGCTCAACAGGACAGGAGAGGTACCCCACCTCCACCAGGGCCGCGGGGACCTTGGCGCTTCGCAGGTAGAGGGACTGGCGGCGCACCCCGCGGTCGGACGCCCCAGTGGCGGCAACCACCGCCTGCTGCATCGCCGCCGCTAACCGAAGGCTTTCTGGATCGGCGTTTGTGTCCACCCACGTTTCCACGCCGCACACCCTGGGGTCGCGGAAGTAATTGGCGTGGATCGAGACATACAGCCGCGCCCCCACGGCTTCGGCAAGCTTGAGCCTCTCCCCAAGCGTAGGGTAGGTGTCCGAGGACCGGGTGAGGATCACCCGTAGACCCGAGACGGCCTGCGCTTTGTGTAGGACGCGGAGGGCGAGGGCGAGGTTCACGTCCTTCTCCTGAACTTTGGACACGACCGCTCCCGGATCGTGGGCTCCGTGACCGGCGTCGAGGACCACCACGGCGTAGGTCGCTGGCTCTGGGGGTTGGGGAGGACGGTGAGGGCTGGCCACGATCGCCACCGCAAGCACGGCGAGGCTGAAGAGGATGAGGACGATGATCGGCTTGGGCACGGGGGAAGGATACGGGGGACGGAGGGGTAGGGCGAGGGGGGACGGTCCCAGCGGGTTGACGCGGAACCCCGCCCTCGGTAACCTTACATTTTGAAAATGAGTCTTACTTCATCTCTGACCCTCGACTCCCTTTCCCCAGGGCAAGAAGGGAGGCTTGTGGCCGTCAGGGGGAGGCCAGGCGCGGCGCTCCGCCTGCGGCGGCTGGGGCTCCGGCCCGGGGCCGTGGTGCGCGTCGTCGCCTCTGGGGGATGGGGGGGGCCGCTTCTCGTGGAGGTCGGCGGATGTCGGGTCGCCCTAGGCCGCGGGTTGACCCGGAGGATCCTCGTCCAGCCCCTCGCGTGAACCTCCAGCGAATCGCCCTTGTCGGGCAACCGAACGCGGGCAAGTCCACCTTGTTCAACGCCATCGTCGGCTACCGAGCGGTGGCCTCGAACTTCCCCGGCACAACCGTGGAGGCCCTCCGCGGCCGGGCGATCGTGGCCGGTCGGCCCGTGGAGGTGGTGGACCTCCCCGGGGCTTACTCCCTCCTTGCCGGCGACCCCGCAGAGGAGGTGACGCGGCGATTTCTCCTCTCTGGAGAGGTGGACACGGTGGTCCAGGTGGCCGATGCCTCTCTCCTTGGACGCTCGCTTGAGCTCACTCTGGAACTCGCCGAGATCGGGATCCCCATGGTCCTCTGCCTCAACATGGTGGACGAGGCGGAGCACAAAGGGATCGCGACCGACAAGGGGAAGCTCTCCGCGCTCCTCGGGGTCCCGGTGGTGGCCACGGTGGCCAGTCGCGGTCAAGGGTTGACCGAGCTTCTCGCGGCTCTTCCCGCCGCTCGCCCCGCGCGACGGCCGCCCTACTCGGCCGATGTCGAGCGGGCCCTGTCCATGATTTCAGGGGCGCTCGGGGGGAACCCCGACCGCCTCCTTCGTTCCCCGATCCACCGGGCAGCCCATCTCCTCGGAGGGGAAGGAGAGGAGATCACGCTCGATCCCCGCATTGCGGCCGCAGTGGATGAAGCGCGCTCCGAGCTTTCCCAGGGGCGGGGGGAGGATCCAGGGGTGATCCTGTCCGACGAGCGCCACGCCCAGGCGGCGCGCCTGTTCGAGGGGGTAGCGACCGTCGCCCACGCCCGGGTGGGGTGGAGGGAAAAGCTCGACGACCTCCTCATGCATCGCCTCCTCGGGTACCCCCTCCTGGGCCTGGTCCTGTTCGCCCTGTTCTGGATCACGTTCCAGGTGGGCAGGGGCCTCGAGGGGCTCCTTCTGCCTCACCTTGAGGGCCTGTCGGAACTCGCCGGTCAAGCCCTGGGGGAAGGGGCGTGGGCCCGGGTTTTGGTGGGGGCGTTGGATGGCCTGTGGGCCGGGATGGGGATCGTGCTTCCCTACCTTGTTCCGTTCTACATCGTCCTGGCCCTGATTGAGGACGTGGGCTACCTCCCCCGGGTGGGGTTCCTCCTCGACGGCGTCATGCACCGGATCGGGCTCCACGGGAAAAGCGTGATCCCGCTTCTTCTGGGCTACGGGTGTTCGGTGCCCGCGGTGTTGGCGACCCGAATGCTCGATGACGACCGGGACCGGCTCGTGACTGCGGCGTTGGCGGTGATGGTGCCGTGCGCGGCGCGGGCGATCGTGGTGTTCGGGCTGGTGGGGAAGTTCGTGGGACCGGGCCCGGCGCTTGGTTTGTTCGTCTTGAACGCGATCGTGGTGGGGGCAGCCGGGGCGGTCCTGGGCCGTTTTCTTCCCGGCCTCGGGGGCGGCCTGATCCTGGAGATCCCGCCGTACCGGGCGCCGGGGGTCCGCACCACCTTGGCCAAGGTGTGGCTCAGGCTGCGCGAGTTCGTGCGGGTGGTGTGGCCCCTTCTCGTGATGTCGAGCGCGGTCTTGGCGGTGATCGAGGCCTTCGGCTGGGCTGGGGCGCTTGACCGCGGGCTGAGGTTCATCACCTGGCCGCTTGGGCTTCCCGCGGAGGCCGGCTTTCCCCTCGTGTTCGGGATCTTTCGCAAGGAGCTGACGTTGGTCATGCTGACCCAGGCGCTTCGTACGGAGAACCTCGCTCAGGTCCTGTCTCCCGGCCAGATCGTCGTGTTCACGGTGTTCGTCTTGTTCTACGTTCCCTGCCTGGCGACCGTGGGGGCGTTGGGGCGGGAGATGGGGTGGAACAGGACCGGGGTCGTCCTCCTTGGGACGACGGGGGTTGGCCTCCTCCTCGGGGTCCTCGCCCGGGTCGTCCTCATCCGCTGAGTAGCCCCCTCACCCCAACCCTCTCCCACGCCGGGGAGAGGGAAGGCGGGGGCCGAAGAGGAGGGTCCCGAGGCGGATCATCGTCGCCCCCTCCTCTACCGCGACCTCCCAGTCCAGGCTCATCCCCATGGACAACGTGTCCAGGGGGAACCCTTCGCCGGAGAGGTCTTTGAAGATCCGGCGCATGGCGCGGAAGTAGGGGCGAGAGCCCTCCGGCTTCTCCCCGGCTGGGGGGATCGCCATGAGGCCACGGAGGACGAGGTGGGGAAGCTCCCGCACTGCGTGGGCGATGGCGGGGACGTCCTCGGGGAGGGCTCCCGCCTTCTGCGGCTCGCGGCCCACGTTGACCTGGAGGAGGACGGGCAGCGACTTCCCGTGGGCGGCGAGAGCCCGGTCGAGCTTCTGGGCGAGCTCAACGGAATCGAGGGTCTGGATCCAATCGAACAGCCGGGCGGCTTTGGGAATCTTGTTCGTCTGGAGGCGGCCGATCATGTGCCACCTGGCGGGCTCGTGGATGAGCGACCGCTTCCGTTCCGCATCCTGGACGTAGTTCTCCCCCAGGTGGACGATCCCCGCCTGGATCGCCTCCCGGATCTCCTCATGCATCCGCCCCTTCGTCGCCGCGACCACGGTCACGCCCGGGGGCACCCGAGGCAGAACCTCCGCGCGAAACCCTCTTCGCTCAGGGTCCACGATGTTCCGCTGGCTCAGCGATCGCGCGGGGGCCGCTCCCGCTCCAGGAGGTGCAGGATCGCCTTCGCGAACAGAGCGAAGTCGCCCTGGTTCTCGCGGATGAAGCGGTGGACGCGCCGGAAGTCCACGTCGAGGTAGTCGTGAATCAGGAGGTTCCGCAGGCCGATCATGCGCTGGAACCGGGGGGCGGACTCTGGGGGAAGAACCCCCTCGCGGGTGAGCAGCCTCACGACGTCGCCGTAGGTTTCGATCCTTCCCAGGGCGAGTCCCGCCACGACGTGTGTCCCGATGTCGATCACGCACTGGATGGCCCTCTGCAGAAGGTAAGCCGCGTAGAGGTGGTGCTGCGGCGTAGCGGCGAACACACCCTCCTCGACCCCCTCGACTTCCGTGAGGAGGGCGAGGTAGGACTCAAGCTTTGCCAGGCGGGACCGAACCGTGGCGGTGTCGAGCACCCAACCTCCCTTCTGCGACGCGCCGCGCGAGGTACCGGTGCTGTACCTCAAGAACTGGGGCGAAGTCCAAGTACTCACCGATCGCCCGGCGCTCGAACGCCAGGCAAACCCGTTCGTCGCCAGTGTAGACGCGCGTTCCGCGGGTGACAACCCTGTGGCGAAGGAGGGGGGGGGCCTCGTTCAGGAGTACGAGGTCCACCCGCTCCTCGCCGAGGAGCGAGGCGAGCTCGTCCGCCAGGACGAGTCTCCGCTCGAAGTACTCCTGTTTGGGAACGGAGTCCGGCAGCAAGACGGCGAGGTCGAGGTCGCTCAGCGGTGTCCGGGTTCCTACTGCCGTGGACCCAAACACGTACACGGCCAGCAGGGCACGCGAACCCGCAAACAGGGAAATCCGTTCAGCCAACCGCGTCGTATCCATGCGGCTCAGTATGTACCGTTGAGGCGAAGTGGGCAACCGGCGCCTCCAGGCAAAGAGAAGAGGGGCCGGGAGGTCCCGGCCCCTTC
>JBBIQN010000087.1:0-4690 GCA_037442305.1 Candidatus Bipolaricaulota bacterium | reverse complement strand
GAAACCCAGGCCAATCGGAAGACCCTTCTCACTCGCGGAGCCTCCTCCCGGTGAGAGAAAGGAACACGTCCTCCAGGTTCGGCTGCCGCACGACCATGTTGCGCAATGGGATCCCATGCGTGCGCGACCACTGGAGAAGCTCCTCTAGGGTCCCGACGAGGTCGGCCGTCTCCAGAGTAACAGTGTCCTCCCTCACGTGCGCCTGGTTAGGCAGGGAGGACACCACACCGGAATCGAGGCCACCGGCCTCGAACTCGACGAACGTATCCTGGGTGAGGCGCGCGGTGAGCTCCCGGGGAGTTCCATGGGCGATCACGCGACCGTGATCCATGATGCACACCCGATCCGAAAGCGCCTCGGCCTCCTCCATGTAGTGGGTGGTAAGGACGATCGTCTTGCCGCTCCTTTTGAGACGCTCCACGATCGCCCAGATGTTGCGGCGGGCCTGAGGATCGAGCCCGGTGGTGGGCTCGTCGAGGAACACGAGATCCGGGTCGTTGATCAGGGCTGCGCCCAGGGCGAGACGCTGCTTCTGTCCGCCGGACAGGTGCCGGACCATGGCCCCCGCCTTGTCGTCGAGGGAGACCTCGGCCAGGACCTCCTTCACGGGCCGGGGTCGCTCAAAGAACGACGAAAACAGCGCGAGGACCTCCCGCACCTTGAGGTAGGGCTCGAACCCCCCTTCCTGAAGGAGGACGCCCATTCGGCCCTTCATCTCCCGCGTTACCTTGCGTACACGGACCCCAAAGAGCTCGATCTCACCTGAGTCGGGATCCCGGATCCCCTCCAGGATCTCGAGGGTCGTCGTCTTGCCGGCCCCGTTGGGGCCAAGGAGCGTGAACACGGTCGCCTGGGCGACAGAAAACGAGACCCCGTCCACCGCCGGTACGCTTCCGTAGTGCTTCTGGAGATCGCGTACCGCGAGGAGATCCCCACCGGGGTCCGCTATCCTGCTTACCTCCTCACTTCGCCTCTCTGACATCAACCCGGCTCCAACGATACCGCGGCGAGACCCAACGCTCAATCGGCCTCGGGGATCTACTGTGCGCTGTCGGCGCCCATACTTGCCCCGCGCCGCGGGTTCCCCGCACAATGCGGGCGAGATGAACCCCAAAGTCGCCGTGGTCCGCACCTCTCGCTACGCCCTGGCCGAGGTCCGCGCCGCCGTGGAGCGCGCCCTTACGCTGATCGGAGGCCTAGAAAAGATTGTTAGCCCCAATGCCCGCGTCTTCGTCAAACTCAACCATCTCTCCCCCCCGTCCCCCCCCGAGCGCGGCATCATCACCCATCCTGTCTTCACCGAGGCGGTGCTCACCCACCTGCGAGAGATCACGCCCCGCCTCACCTTGGGGGACGACCTTCACCCCTCGACTCCGGGCGGGTTTCAGGTCTCCGGGTACCGCGCGCTGTGCGAGCGGCTTGGGGTGGATCTCGTCAACCTGCGCGAGACCGGGTTCACGCGGGTCAAGACCTCTGGGAAGGTCCTGAGCGAGATCTACCTTGCGCGTGCCCTCCTCGAGGCGGACGTCGTCGTCAACCTGCCCAAGCTGAAGACGCACTCGCTTACCCTGTTCACGGGCGCGGTGAAGAACCTGTACGGGGCGATCCCCGGCGGGCTGCGGCCCGCTTACCACGGCCAGTACAAGAACCCGTCCGAGTTCAACCAGGTGCTCGTGGACATCTTCGCTGCCGCCCGCCCTCACCTCACGATCATGGACGGGATCGTGGCCATGGAAGGGGCTGGCCCGGCGAACGGCGAGCTTCGCCCGCTCGGGGTCATCCTTGCAAGCTCCGATGCCGTTGCGGTGGACGCGGTGGCCAGCCAGATCATCGGCCTGGAACCGTTTTCCGTGATCACCACCCGCTACGCTCACGAGCGGAGGCTCGGGGTGGGTGACGTGGGCAAGATCGAGGTCGTGGGAGAACCGATCGAGTCCCTGAGCGTTTCCGACTTCCGGCTTCCGCCCCTTGCTGCCGGGGAGATCGTGGGCCGGGCGCCGCGATTCCTGACCCGGTTCGTCACCCGTCAACTCGCCGTCCGGCCGCGGGTCGTGCGTCGAGGCTGCGTGGGGTGCGGGGCCTGCGCCCGGATCTGCCCGACCGGCGCCGCCACCATGGTCGGCGGCAAGGCCCGGATCGAGCGGAAGCTGTGCATCCGCTGCATGTGCTGCCATGAGGCGTGCCGGTTCGACGCGATCGCCCTCAGGCGCTCCGCGCTCGGCCAAGCGGTGCGGCCCCTCCTCCGAGCCCGGCGGCGGACCCGCGGTCGCCCGCTCTAACATGGATCGCCCACTTCCCGACTACACGACGGGCGAGGAGATCGCGAACGCGGTCACCCACGGCGTGGCGACGGGCCTCAGCATCGCTGGCCTTGCCGCCCTGGCCGCGCTCGGCGCGGTGCGGGGAGCGAGCGCCGGCCAGATCGCAAGCCTCGTCGTATACGGCACAACCCTCGTCCTCACTCACCTCGCCTCGACCCTGTACCATGCGCTACGTGGCCGCCGAGCAAAGGCCGTGTTCCGAGTCCTCGACCACGCCTCGATCTACCTCCTCATCGCCGGGACGTACACCCCGTTCCTCGTGATTCGCCTCTGGAACCCGTGGGGATGGACCCTCCTTGCGGTGGTGTGGGCGATGGCCGTTGCGGGGGTGTTGTTCAAGTCCCTGTTTCTGGGGCGCCTCCGCAAGGCATCGGTCGTGACCTATGTCGTGATGGGATGGCTCGTCGTGGTGGCAGCGCAGCAGGTCCTGGCCCATGTCCCGCTTGGGGCATTGGCGTTTCTCCTTGCCGGCGGGGTGATCTACACGCTGGGGATCGTCTTCTACGCCTGGAAGAAGCTTCCCTTCAACCACGCGATCTGGCACCTTATGGTGCTCGCCGGTGGGATGTGCCACTACTTCGCGATCTTCCTCTACCTTCTTCCAACCCCCTGAGCGCGGCAGGGCTCCCCGCGCTGGGGTAGGATGCCCGGCCGAGGACCGTTCTCAGGGAGGAAACCGATGCCCACCTACCACATGCGCCGCCGGGACCGAGAGATCGTGGACCGGGAAGATCTCGTGGCCATCCTTCGCCGCGGCCGGTACATGGCGGTGGCGATGTGCCGCACGGGCGAGCCCTACGTCGTCACGTTGAGCTACGGCTATAGCGAAGAGGAGAACGCGCTCTACTTCCATTGCGCGCATGAAGGGCTCAAGCTCGAGTTCCTCCGCGCGAACGCCAGGGTCTGCGCCACCGTGGTCGAGGACCTGGGGTATAAGGAGGGAGAGTGCTCCCACGCCTATCGCTCGGTCGTCGTGCGCGGACAACTGGAGATCGTCGAGGACCGAGCAGGCAAGGCTTGGGGGCTACGAGCGCTTCTTGCCCATCAGGAAAAGGACCCACAGGAGGCCGCGCAGCGCCTCCTTCCGGACGAGGCGGCCTTCGCGGGGGGCACCGTGCTCCGCCTGAAGGTCGCAGACACCACCGGAAAGCAGTCCCTCTAACCCCTTCCAACAGCGCTACTGCACGCGCCCGGTCACCCGGTACGTCTCCACCTCGCCCGTGGTGGGCTGGATCGTCCCCCACACATCGGGAACGAGGTAGATGCTGTGCCGATACCCAGGGCTCTTGGCCGCATCCCGGTCCGAAACGAACACGAGGGATTTTCCATCGGGAGCTGGAGACCACGTCGGGGAAAAATCCGCACCCGGATGTTGGGTGACCGGCCGCTCTTCCTTCGTGAACGGGTTCACGAGGTACACGTTCCAATCCCCCGTGCGATCGGATTCAAAGGCAATCCAGTATCCTTTGTCCCATTTCGGACACCACTTCGGGTTCTGATCACGCTTGGGATGCGAGGTGATCCGCTGGACGTTCCTCCCGTCGTAGTCCATGATGTAGACATCGGTGTTCCCGTTGACGTCCATCGTGTACGCAATGTATTTTCCGTCCGGTGACACGTGAGGCGAGGAGATGGGATACTGGCTGTACGTGATCTGGGTCCACGTGCCGGTGGGAATGTTCGCGCGGTAGAGCTGGGGGATCTTGCTGTACAAGTCCGAAACGATGATCAAATCGCTGTGCTGGCCCTGGCCGTCCTTGAGGGGGCTCCATCCCGGCATCGAATCGAGCCCCTGGGGGCGGTAAGTAACCCGGGTATGGGTCCCTTTACGGATGTCGTAGAGGTAGATGTTTCCCTGGGCCTGTCCATGTTTGTTTGACACGTACGCCACACGGCTTCCGTCGGGAGACGCCGCTGGTTCTCGATCATCGAAAGTGTCGATCGTGATCCGGGTCAGAGACTCCTCCATCCCAGCCGCCGGAGGAACAACGAACAGCTCACGTGGGGAGTTCCTCTTCCCGAGGTCAGCGCGGTTGGAGACGAACCAAATCGCCGTCGTCAGCTTGCCCGTCGGATCCTTGGGATCCACGTACCAGCCCCATGACGGTTGCGTGTCCTCGATGTTCGCCTTCTGCCCGCTCTGCCACACCACCACAAGACCAATCGCGAGCAGCAACGCCAGGGCCAACCCGATTGCTTCCAGTGTAGCCTGCCCCATTGCCCCCTCCTCTCTTCCCGAAACGGCTTCGCAAGAGACTGTAGCAGCAGTCTAGCAGGAATTCCCCTCCAGGGCAAGACGGGAAAACGCGTTCTCTAGAAGCAGTTTCACACGTTCCACCTTGGTAGCTATGCTGGCGGCATGGCGAGAC
>JBBIQN010000086.1:0-4805 GCA_037442305.1 Candidatus Bipolaricaulota bacterium | reverse complement strand
AATCCGCAACCGGAGGCCGATACACAACCACGACCGGCCGCGGCTTGGGCCACGCACCGAACAGGACCTCCGCGGAGGCACCCGCGGCCAACCCCACTTCAACCACGACCGGCGTGGTGAGCTCGTGCCGCTCAGGAAGCGTGTCCGGATCAGCCCTTACCCTGTACGTCCCTGCGGGAAGGTCGGGGAACGAGAACGACCCCACCGGTGTCGTGAACGTCTCGGCAACCACCGCCTCCCCTCGCTCGAGGACCACGCGCACCCGCCCCAAGCCAGGTTCGTCTTCCGTGCGCGCCTCGTTTTGGTCTCCATCGCTGTACGCCACACCCGAGATCGCTCCAACCCGCTCACAGGGCAGGTGGACGATTTTCCGCCCAGCGAGCTCCACCGTAACCTGGAGTGGAAGCGCCGTGCGGGAACGGAAGCCTCCGGGCAACCGTTCCAGAGCCAACGCATACGTGCCGGGAGGAAGAGGCGGGAACAGGAACCGTCCGTCGGCGCCGCTGGCCACCCTTTTCTCATCGGCAACCAAAACGGCGTTGGCGACCGCTTCTTCTCCAGGGTCGAACCGGCCGTTTCGGTTGTCGTCCACGAACACCGTTCCCTCGAGCCATCCTTTGGATGGGAGGAAGGGGGGCGTCCAGAGGAAACTGTACTCAAAGCCAATCGAGCCGAATAGGGACCTCGCCTCACCCAGAGCACCCCACTGCGCCTCGACCCGCGCCACCGCAGACAACGCAGGCGGGACGGCAAAGGGGAAATCGATCCCCACGCTCCCACCGTCGCGGCTGTACCGGAAGTCAATCGCGATCCCGGCCGACGTGTGTACGGACAAGCCCACTTGGTTCGCCGCGGAGAGGAGCACCCCCGCGCCGTCGTAGCTGACCGCCTGGCTCAGGGTCAGGGTCGCCTTTGTCCGCCCCAAGGTCAAGGCAAACCGCTCCCCGTACTCCGCGGTCCACTGGCGGGAAGACGCCGCAAGGTCCTCCTCCCACCGCCACCGCCCGCTCACCCGCACCACGAGCGGGGCCTCTCCTAAGGTCGCGATCAAGCCCAGGATCCCCGTCTTTCGATTCAAATTCAGACCAGGTCCAAACCCCTCGCTCCGGAGAAGCGTCGCGGAACTCGAGACGCCCATCCCTTCCAGCGGAAACCAGTCCAGGGCCGTAGACAAATCCATCCGCACCACGGTGGGGAACGTGGTGATCCCTAGGACGTTGTCCCGTTCCCATCGCGTCACGAACCGGAGCCCAACCGATTCCACTTCCACGTTTCCGGACAAGCGGACCCCTGCCCGGTCGGCACGGGGGCTCGGCACGTGCGGGCCCACGGCGTAGGCCTCGGCCTCAAACGCAGGTTGCGAACCCCCGTCCACTGCGACCCCCACCCCAAACCCGGCATCGAGGTAGGGTCCAGCAAGAGCGAGTCCCCCTTCGCCACGGAGGACCACTTCCTCTCCAAGGCGACCGGCGATCCACAGGGTCCCCGCCCGCACAGCGCCGGTTCCCCGGGTCTCCCGAAACGCAAGCCCCAGTTCCCCCCACGACCCGCTCCAACACCCGCGCAGGCCGAACCGACCTTCACCTCCCACCCAGCCGGTGATCAGGGCCGCCTGCCCGTGGTCCGTGGCGATCCCTGCGGCCATCCCCGCGGCCCCTAACCCGAGGAGGAGGCCCGAGAGGTTGAGGTCCACCTCTCCCGCCTTCACCCACGCCGTGTCCCCTTCGTACCCGAAAGAAAACCGCGCTAGGCGGTACGGAACGAGTTCCCAAGGGCCGGTCAGATGAAGAAGGAGCTCCACCCCTCCCCCAAGGACCGCGCCGTGCCCAGTGAGGGTCAACAAAGACATTCGTCGGCTGGAGATCGCATCGTAACCTAGTCTTAGCCCCAGCGTCATCTCAAGCTCGGAGAGGACCGTCCCCACGATCGCCTCCGGCCCGGGCGGGAGAACCGTCGTGAACCACGCCGCACGAGCCTCAGCGCCCTCCTGGGACCGGACCACCACGGCAAGAAGGTCACGACCCGGTTCAGCCTGGGCCGGAATCGCGTGCACAACGCGCACAATCCCCGGTTCCCCCGGCCGCAGGGTGAACTCCCGCGGCTCGACCCGCACCGGCCAGCCGCCGGTGGAGGAGACGTCCACGGCGAACCGATCAAGGACGTTGCCCCGGTTGACAACCCCTAGCTCGTAGGGCACGGAGCCCCCGGGTTGTCCCTCCCCCGGCGGGGGAGGGACAAGCGCCACCCCCGCCACGGAGAGCACACGCACGACCGCCGCGGCCGTCGCCTCCCCTCCCGGCCAAGTTAACACCAAGGACATCCCATACTCTCCGGCCGCGGCAGTCCCCGGCACAACCACCGCCAAGAACACCGTTTCCTCATCGCCGGGACCCAGAGAAAGGGTCAGGGGGAGCCCCAAGTGCTGCCAGCCAAGGGGAAGCACAACTCCCAGGCTCACCTCAGTCGGAACCGGGCCCGGGTTGGTCAACGCGAACACGTGGATCGCCACCTCTCCCGTAGATACGGTCCGCGTCGGGGAGAGCACAGAGATCCCTACGGCAGCCTGGGCGGAAGCGCCGACCCCCAAGAGGGCGGCTCCGGACAGGCAGGAGGCGACGCGACTCCACGAGATCCGCATTCGCCGCACTGTACGGACGCGCCCAACGCCAAGGCAAGGAAGGAGGTATGGGATAGAGGAGAAGTTCCTCCTCTGCCCACGGGGAGTGCCCTACGGGGATCGGGCTGCTAAGAGCTTTTCCAGAGCCCCGACGTCAAGCTCGTCCACGAGGCCGCTATTGTCGAAGTCGAACGCCCGCACGTTCCCCTGCACCGCGGGGCTCTTCCAGTGGGCGCGGAACAGGGTAACGTCCTCCTCCGTGAACCCACCGTTCCCGTCGGTGTCTTCGTACAGACCATCTCCATCGAGGTCGCGGGGGAGAGCGCTCCCGGCGAGGGGGACGAGGACGAGCGGTCTCACCCGCAGGTACGCCTGGGCGGCAAGGATCTCCGCTCCCCCGATGTCCACCCGTGCCACAACCAGGTAGGTCCCCGGCGGGGGTCGGAGCTCGGTCTCCACGGCCACCTTGCGGGCGGCGCCAGGTAGGCACGGAACGGGCGCGGACTCGACACGCGCCAGGCGTTCCCCTCGGGTATCGAAGATCTGTACCTCCATCCGCACCTCGCGCAGGTTGATGAGCCCGGTGTTCGCGAACTCGACGACCAACCACAGCGGGTTCAGGCCACGGAATTCGACCTTCCGCACTTCGGCCTTTGGGGGTGCGAGACCTACCGTGGCGTAGACCTTGATCCCAATCCGCTTCGCAACCATGACCGTGGTACCTTGCTGCTGCACCGGCCGCGGTTCGCCGTGGACGAACACGATCCCCCAATACGTGCCCGTCGTCGCCTCTTTCGGCACGCTGAGCACGCCCCGAATCTCGCGCGTCTCCCCTGGGCCGAGGGTGACCGACGCTGGACTCACGGCCAGCCACCGAGCAAGGGACCGCGGGAGAGCCCCTGGAGGGTAGAACCGGTTCCCGCCCGCTTCATCACGGTCCCAGTCGCCGGGGTAGACGGCGAACGTCTCCGGGACGTCCAACTCGTTGCGCGCAATGAACGAGAACGGGTGGGCCTGTCCGGGGGCCACGATGATCTCCACCTCAAGCAGGTTGACCTCCAGGCCGAGACCGGCGCACGCGCCAAGAACTACACACGTCCACACGACGAACAACCTAGCTGTTCCCATCGTCGGTCATGCCCCCTATGGCGAAGTGAGGGTGAAGGTGTAGCGCAGCTCGTAGCTCCCGGGCACGGTGGTCGTGTAGTCCACGAGCACCCGCAGCGCGATGTCCAACCACAGCCCTGTTCCGGCCGTACCCCCGGCCACCTTGCGCTGGCCTGTGGTCAGCCCGAGGTAGCTCGCCTGGGGATCGGTCACACCCGAACCAAACGAGCTGACCCGCCACTCGAGATGGGAGCACGGCTTGCCTGGCGGAGGTTCTGGTCCGGTGTACGTCCACGCCGCGGCATCCGCGGCCACGTACAGCGACCAACCTACGGCGCTGGACACGGTCAGCCGCTGGGCCGGGGAGAGTTCCTTGTACCCTGCGTCGTAGTGGGAGAGGGCGAGCGTGCCCAGGTCCACGAGCTGCGGGCTCACGCTCAAGGTCAGCGTGACCGCGGGCTCGTAATGAACGCGGACGGCGACCCAGTCGAGCTCGGACCCGTTCTCCGCCGTGAGGCGCACGCGGAACCCCGTGCTCGTGAAGTCCGCCACGGCCCAGCTTCGGCCCCACGTGTCGGTGCTCCCCCCGAGGACGAACGTCCGCCGCGCCGCAGGCGCCGGGCCGGCGACGTACCCGGTTGCAGTCCAAGTCACCCCGCCGTCCGCGGAGAGCTCAGCGCGCAGGTAGGCAGAAGGGGCGCCCGACTTCCGGAAGTCCAGACGGACCTCGATCCCCCTAACCGTGCTGCCCGATGGGATGGAGAAGGCGAAGCCCCAGTACTGGTGCGCCTGTCCGTGCGGAGCGGTCGCGAACAGCCCGTCCAGCCCGTACGCCCGTGCCCCGTTGGTGAACCCCCCGGAGTGGGCGGACGGACTCAGCCAGCCCGTGCTCTGTTGGGCCAGGCCGAGCGTCCCCCCGATGAGGAGGGCCGCGACCCACAACTGCCCGCGGCTGTGCATCCTCCCCCCTGCCTTCACTCAGTCCAGGAACGATGAAGAGCAGCCCGGTTTCCGCGTGGAACCCGGGCTGCCCATGTTCGACCCGTCATTACGGGGCGGTGAGCGTGTAGGTGAACCCCAA
>JBBIQN010000085.1:0-4859 GCA_037442305.1 Candidatus Bipolaricaulota bacterium | reverse complement strand
TCGGTGTTCAACTACCCGAACCCGGTGCGCGACGTGCACACGACGACGTTCGCCGTGCGCGGGGTGGACGCCGAGGCGATGCGGGTCGAGATCTACGATCTCACCGGCCGCCTCGTCTACAAGGCCGAGGCTCCCGGGAACGAGCTCGTCTGGCACACTCAGGACCTGACCGGGCTCCCGCTGGCCAACGGCGTGTACCTGTACAAGGTGTACGTCAAGGTGGGCGGGTCCTGGATCACGAGCGAGGTTCAGAAGCTCGTCATCCTGAGGTAGCAGAGAGGACCAGGTTCGGGGTGGCCTGGGGGAACCTGGGCCACCCCGGTTTCTGTCTCGCCGAAGACCATGGCGGGGAGGGACGATGGCCAGAACAGCGCTGGTCGTAGTGCTTGCCCTTGGCTACGGGCTCTGCGCCGCGGCGCTCGGGCTAGGGACCCGCGTCGGCCTCGGCACGGTCTCGATGACGTTCCTCAACCGCCAGCTCGAGGCCTTGGCCAGCCGGGAGGGGACGGACTTTTCCCCCCTCCGCTCGGCGTGGGAGGCAGGCGCAGACGTGTGGATCCTCCCGTTCGCCGGGGTGGGGATCACCTGGCTTCACGCGTCGGGGACCACGCTTGGCCGCGAGCCGAAGGCCCAAGCCGCGAGCGCGCTGGGGATCGAGGGGCGAATAGCCACCCCGGGATCGCTCTTCGGTTGGCCTCTTTCGGTAGGAGTGGCGATCGGCGGCTACCTCGTGACCGCCTCCGGGCTTGTGACGGGAACCGGGCTTGCCGTGGGAGGAGAGATAGGAGTGGAGTGGCGGTTCCTGACCTGGGGTCCGATCCAGGGAGCGGCGTCGCTCCGGTGGCGGTACCTCCCCGCGAACTCCCTCTATGACGAGCGGGGAGAGGTCAACACGCGCGGCCAACCGGGGGCGGACTTCTCCGGCCTGTGCCTCGGGATCTCGGTCGGATGGAGATGAACCGCCGCCCCCTCGCGGGAGTAGACGCTACGGTTCAGGGTTGAAAAGGGGAGACGATGAGAGGACTGACACTGGTTCTGATGGGGCTGGCGGCGCTCAGCGCGGCCGGCAGGGCAACTGGCGTTCCGCCGGGGTTCGATGCGGCGAGCTTCACCCGCCTTGGCGTCGGGCCCCGGGCGCTCGCCATGGGGGGGTCGTACGTCGCCCTGGCCGAGGGCGCCGCGGCGGTGTACTGGAACCCTGCCGGGCTTGCGGACATGGCGGACTTCCAAACTGAGGGCACCTACCTGGACGCGTTCGGGGCGGGCATCCACGTCCAGTACTTCGGCCTAGCCGGCTACCCCCCGCTCAGGGAGGGCCGGCCAGCGATCCGCCTCGGAGGGTATCCCGTGGTGTGGGGGCTCAACTGGCTGTCCGCCTGCGTGACGGACATCCCGTGGTGGGAAGAGGACGGAACCCAGGGCACGTTCGACGTTTGGTCGCACACGGTCCTCCTCTCTGTCGCGTGGCCCCTTTCCGAGACACCGTACGTTGCCCTCGGTCTGACTGGAAAGCTCTACCACGACCGGATCCTGGAGGGGACGAGCCTCGGACTGGGGGCGGACGTGGGCCTTCTGTGGCAAACCACGATTGGAGGCGTCCCGGTCACGATCGGGGCGTGTGGGGTAGACCTCGGAGGCACCAAGGTTCAGTGGTCCGGGACGACGGGGAACCCGGTGAACCACGTGCCGTGGATGGTGCGCGCCGGGGCCGCCGCGCTTCTCTGGGAAGAGAGAGCCTCCATTGCCGTGAGCTACGAGTGGGCGGTGGACCGGCCGCGGTTCGAGCGGATCCGGGTCGGTGCGGAGGTTCAGCTGGAGTGGCTCAGTCTGCGGGCTGGGTACGACCGTCTCCTTGTTGACGAGGCCGGGCGGTGGTCGGCGGGCGTCGGGGTGGCGCCTCAGGCCTGGCTTGGGATCGACTACGCGCTGCTGCCGGGAGGGCTCGGGATCAGCCACCTCGTTGGGCTGCGCCTCGCGTTCTGACCGTACGGCGCCGGAAGCCCTCCTGTGGGGGCGACGGCCTCCGAGGGTGGGACAAAGGTTACATTGGGAGTCCTCCGAGTTCCCGAGCCAAGCAGACGAGGCGTGCCGGCACGTCCCCCGTGCCCTAGCTATGATGCGAGGTCCATGCACGCATGATGGAAAGGACTTGACGCATGATGCGAAGGAGGGGCCGGTGATGAGATGGATGACGGTGGTGCTGATTGCGGGGGTTCTCTCCCTCTGGGGGGTGGCGGCGCCGGTGTTCCAGAACGACCCCACGCTCGTCGGGGGTGTGGTGTACGGTGGCCAACGGGTCCTGGCCCAACGGATCGTGGCCAACAACTCCACCGAGGCGAAAGAGCTGACGGTGAACAGCCTGCGTGTGACCAACGTCGCGGCAGCGGACAAGCTCGATGGGCAGTACCTCGCGAAGATCGAGGTTGTCCGCGCAAGCGATGGCGCCAACATGGGAGAGCACACCGTGACCACTGGTTTCACCACGACCGGTGTCCTCATCACAACAACAGCCGCCTACAACAAGGTTGCCGCGAACTCGGTGGTGGTCATCGAGATCTGGATCACCCTCAAAGCGAATCCACCGTCCAACAGCAAAGCTCAGTTGTCCACGGTGGTCTCCTATACGCCGAAGGATGGGGCACGAACAGACTCTCCCCCCGCCGCCGCTTCGCTTGATCAGGTGTTCACCGTGGGAGCACCGATCGGACTGGCTCGAGGCGGCGTGCAGAACGTTGCGCTCGAGGACCGCCTTGTCTACCCCGGGGAGCGGTTCCTTGCCCAGCGGATTCGCCTTGCCGATTCCGACGACGACCCCTACGACATCACGCTGGTGTCGTTCCGGGTGGCGAACGTGGCTCCATCGGGACAGAGGCTCGCCGACGGCAGCGTGGCGAAGATTGAGCTGCTGCGCGCGGGCGACGGGGCCTCCATGGGGGAGACGATTGCACTATCGGGCCTCGGGTCAGGAGGGGTCACCGTCCTCGTCCGTACAACAGCCCCCGTCGTGAACCTCATCCCGGACGATGGCGTGATAACAGTAGAGATCTGGATCACGCTGAAGACCGGGCCCACGCCCGATGGGCGGCAGCTCAGGTTGAACACGGTGGTCTGGCATGCCGAAGGCGGTCAAGTGTTCGACGTCGCTGCTGACCCGCTCGAACATAGCGCCACCTTCACTACCCGGGTGGTGGGGTTCGAACAAGCGGAGGTAGCTCGCCTGACTTCCGTCAACGTGTCGCCCGGAGCGCGGTTTCTCGCCCAGGAACTCCTCCTGTCGGATAACGATCCAAACCTGTTTGACGTCACGATCCGCTCGTTCTTGATCCGGAACGTGGCGACGTCTTCGCTCCTCCCGGAGAGGTACTTCTCCAAGATCGAGGTGGTGAGAAAGAGCGACGGCAAGCTCCTCGGACAGACCACCACCATGACGGGGCTCAACGACGTCGGGGTCCGGATATCCGCCACCGGGAACAACGTGGTGCGGGACGACACAGACGTGGAGCTGCAGATTTGGATCACGCTGAAGGACGATGCCCCCACCGGCCGACGGGTGAAGCTCAGCACGGTGGCGACCCATACCGAGGACACCACCACGTTCATTACGGATCCCCTCGACGGCCCGGCCGAGTTCACCACCGCAGTCAACCAGCCCCCTCAAGCCCTCGATATCAGTTGGAGTCCAGCCTCTCCAAAGTGGAACGAGACCATCACCTTCACCCCAGCGGCCACTGATCCCGACGGGGACATCCGCAGGGCCACCTTCGAGTGGGACTTCGGCGACGGCTCCCCAGTGGCGAAGAAGACCGGCCCTGAGGAGGTCACCTACAAGTACGGAAAGGGCGGCAGGTTCCCAGTCAAGCTCATCGTCACCGATGAGGGTGGGGACAAGGCCGAGGTGACCAAACCGGTCGAGGTAGCCAACGCGGCGCCAACAGTGGACTTCGCGTGGGAACCCAGGGAGCCCCGGTGGGACCAAACCGTCACGTTCACCCCGGTCGCAGCCGACCCCGATGGGGACATCAGCAAGGCGTCCTTCGACTGGGACTTCGGCGACGGCACTCCCGTCGAGAAGAAGACAGGCCTTGAACGGGTAACCCACACCTACGCCGATGGGGGGAGGTTCACGGTGAAGCTCACCGTGACCGACGAGGGTGGCGCCGCGACCCTCAAGTCGAAGGAGGTCGCTGTCTCCCCGCGTCCACAGCTGACGGGTATGGATTTTGATTGGTCTCCCAAGCCCGTGGTGGTGGGAACAGCCATAACGTTCACCGCGACCGACCCGACCGGGGCCTCCCCTGGCACGCCGACCCCGCCGTTCACCTACGCGTGGGAGTTCGGCGGGGGGGCCACGGGCACAGGCAAGACCGTCACCCACACCTACACCGCCGCGGGAACCGTCACCGTAGTTCTCACGGTCACCGACAGCGCTGGAGCCCGCGGACGAGTTCAGAAAGAGATTGTGGTGACCCAACCTCAGAACCGCCGGCCGGCCGTGACCAGGGTCGCGGTGACCCCGGCGGCGCCTGAAGCGGGACAGGCGGCCACGTTCACGGCCACCGCTGCCGATCCGGATGGAGACCCGATCACCGGCTACGAGTGGGACTTCGGCGACGGCTCGGCCGTCGTCGCGACCCCCGCTGCTACCGCTTCCCACACGTTCGCAACCTCAAACGTATTCACGATCCGGGTCCGGGCCCGCGATGCCGAGGGGTTTGGAGAGTGGTTCGCGGCAAACGTGTACGTCCGGCCCAAGGGCGGGGCCCTCATCGGGACGAAGGTCCTCGATAACCCGGCTCGGACGAGCTGCCGGATCCAGGTCTTCCTCCCCAGCGGGGCCACGGGCGTGAAGATCCAGATCT
>JBBIQN010000084.1:0-4977 GCA_037442305.1 Candidatus Bipolaricaulota bacterium | reverse complement strand
GTGGGGTGGGACCTCGCCGATCTCATCCGCCTGGGGTTCCGCGGGGCGCGGGGGAAGGTCGAGTCTCGGCCCCCGAAGCACTTCCGCGTGGCCTTGATGCAGGCGGTGAACTTCCTGTACACGCTCCAGGGCGAGGCAGCGGGCGCCCAGGCCTTTTCCGGAGTGGATACGCTCCTTGCCCCGTTCATCGCCGCCGATCGGCTGTCCTATCCGGAGGTCAAGCAGGCCCTTCAGGAGTTCGTGTACAACCTGAACGTCCCCACGCGCGTTGGGTTCCAGTGTCTGTCCGAGGACACCGTGATCCTCACCCCCGACGGGTGGAAGGGCCATGATGAGGTGACCGAGGGAGACCTGATCTACACGTTCAACCTTGAGCGGCAACAGATCGAGCCTGGGCGGGTCGCAAGCGTGTTCTCGCGCCACTACGAGGGCCCGATGTACAGCCTGAGGAACCGGAGTCAGGACCAGCTGATCTCCCCGGGTCACAGAGTGGTACGGCAGGTGTTCAACCGCGACGAGTACGTCCTGCAACCGATCGAGGAGATCCTGGATCTGAGATCCCCGATCGCCATACCTGTTCGATCTTCCAACACGAATCAGGACTATCCGGTGCCCGATGAGCAGCTCCAGTTGCTGGCGTGGGTCCTTTCCGAAGGCAGCATCGAGGGGGAGGGAAGTTACCGGGTCAGCATCTACCAGTCTCCTGACGTCCACCGAGAGGAATACGAAGAGCTCGTCGGCCTTCTCGAGCATCAAGGGCTGGAGTACACGACCTCCCCCCAGAAGTCGTTGGGCACGTGCACGCGGATTCGGCTGCAGCCGTCAGCGAGCCGGGTGATCCACGGTTGGCTAGGGGGCAGGAAGAAGAGTGTTCCGGACTACCTGTTTCGCCTGAGTCAGCGACAAGCGAGGTTGTTCCTGGATACCTACGTCAAAGGAGACGGCTGGGTCGAGGAGCACAGAAGGAGGATCACTGTGACGGACGAGTGCATCCTGGGTGCTCTGGAAGCCCTCGCCGTGCTCGCCGGGTACAACTTCAGCGTCAGGGAACGGAAAATCTCGGACATCTCCACGCGGCGCCAGTTCGTCTTGACGTTGACCGAGGCTGACCACGACTACATCCAGACGATCACCCCGGTGGACTACAGAGGGACCATCTGGTCCGTTCACACGGAGAACGAGACCGTGATTGCCATGCGCAGGGGGCAGGTGTTCATCACCGGGAATACCCCGTTCACGAACATCACCCTCGACCTCCGGCCGCCGGCGCACGTGGCAGGACTGCCGGCCGTTGTCGGGGGGAGAGAGTTTGGGACGTACGCCGACTTTTGGAAGGAGATGGGGACGTTCAACCGGGCTCTGGCCGAGGTGATGTCCGCGGGCGATGCCCGGGGGCGGGTGTTCACGTTCCCCATCCCTACCTACAATGTGACCCCCGACTTCCCGTGGGACGACCCGGACCTTCTCCCGGTGTGGGAGATGACGGCCAAGTACGGGATCCCGTACTTCGCGAACTTTCTCTCTTCGGACATGAGGCCGGAGGATGCGCGCAGCATGTGCTGCCGACTGCGCCTTGACGTGCGGGAGCTCCGCCGCCGGGGCGGCGGCCTGTTCGGATCGAACCCCCTCACGGGTTCAATCGGCGTGGTTACCCTCAACCTGCCACGGCTGGCGTCCCTCGCGAAGAGCGAGGGTGAGTTCCTGGCGCGTCTCCATGCGTTGATGCAGACCGCGGGGCGGTCGCTCATCATCAAGCGCAAGTTCCTCGAGCGCCTCACCGAGCAAGGGCTGTACCCCTACTCGAAGTTCTACCTGTCCTCGATCAAGGAGCAGCACGGTAGCTACTGGGCGAACCACTTCTCCACGATCGGCGTGATCGGGCTGAACGAGGCGGCGCTGAACCTCCTCGGGGTCAACCTTGCCCAGGAGGAGGGCATCCGCTTTGCTCAACGGACCCTCGGGTTCATGCGCGAGACCCTGGTGCGTTTCCAGGAGGCGACGGGAGACCTGTGGAATCTGGAGGCGACACCGGCCGAGGGGACGGCATACCGCCTGGCGATGCTCGACCACCAGAAGTACCCTGGGATTCAGTTCGCCAACGAGAGGGGAGTCCGGGAACGTGGGGCTGCTCCGTACTACACGAACTCGTCGCAACTACCGGTGGACTTCACCGATGATCTGTTCCGCGCTCTGCAGTTGCAGGAGGGGTTGCAGACCCAGTACACGGGCGGAACCGTATTCCACGCTTGGCTGGGGGAGCGGCTCCCGTCGCCCGAGGCCGTGAAATCGCTTGTCGCGAAGGTGCTCACGAGCTTCCGCATCCCCTATCTCACCCTTACCCCTACGTTCTCTGTATGCCCCCGGCATGGGTATCTCCCGGGAGAGAAGGAGTACTGTCCGAAATGCGACGGGGAGCTGGTGGCGCGATACCGAGAGAGCAAAGGAGGCGTGTGTGTCCACGTACCGTGAAGACGAGGGAGGGAACCTGATCCTGGAGGATGGAACCGTGGTCCCGGCCGCAGAGCGCGAGAGGGCTGAGGTGTACTCGCGGGTCGTGGGGTACCTGCGACCGGTGGAGCAGTGGAACGTCGGTAAGCAAGCCGAGTTTGCGGATCGGAAGGTCTTCCAACCCGCCCCGTAGCGGATGGAAATCGCCCACCTCCAGCTCCTTTCCCTTCTCGATTACCCAGGGAAGGTGAGCGCAGTCATCTGGACGGTGGGCTGCACCCTCCGCTGTCCGTTCTGCTACAACGCCGAGCTCGTTCTTCCTGAGATTAGGGAATCCCTCCCGCGGCTTCCGGTGGAGGAGGTCCTTGCCCAGTTGCGGGAACGAGCGGGGTTCCTCGATGGGGTTGTCGTCACCGGTGGGGAACCGACCCTTCACTCAGCCCTTCCCGCGCTTCTCAGAGAGGTCAAGAGGCTGTCCCTCCTGGTGAAGCTCGACACGAACGGGACCCGTCCCGAGGTCCTCCGCTCCTTGCTTGAGGAAGGGCTTGTGGACTACGTGGCCTTCGACGTGAAGGCGCCGTTCGGGCGGTACGGCGAGTTCACGGGGACGGAGCGGTCACTTGCGGGCTGGCCTGTTCGCGACCCGGGCGTCGCCCATGAAGCGCAACGCTACAGGTCAGGTTCCGTAGCGTCGGGGCTCGCCCACGACGTCGTGGCTGCGGTTCGGGAGACGGTCGGCATCGTTCAAGAACGTGCTCCGGCCTACGAGTTCCGGACCACGGTAGCCCCGGGGCTCACCCCCAGGGACCTCCTTGAGATCGCCGGCGAAATCCGCGGCGCTCGGAGCTACGTCCTGCAACCGTTCTTCGTTCCTGAAGGAAAGCGCCTCGTTGATGAGACGTGGCGCGGCCGGCCCGCCCTGTCGGTGGAGGCGATGCGCCGGTTCCTCCCTGAGATCCAGAAGCTCGTTCCCACCGAGATCCGAGGCTAGTCGAGTCCCACCCGGGCCCGTACCTCGCGCATCGTGTCCCGGGCGATTGCCCGGGCCCGCTCCGCCCCCGCAGCGAGGATCTCGTCCCCTATTCCCGTTGCTTCCAACTCCTGCCGGCGCTCCCGGATCGGGCGCACGGCCCCCATGAGGTGGGCGAACAGCGCCTCCTTGAGCTCGCGGTAGAGGAGCTTCCCTGCCGCGTGGTCACGACGGAAGGCTTGCACCGCATCGCTTGGGGCCACGAGTTCGAGGAGGGAGAACAGGTTCGTCACGCCCGGCGACATCCCCTGGCCAGGGGTGAGGCCGACGTCGGTGACGGCTGAGCGGACCTTCTTCCGGATGCTTTCCTCCGGCTCCATGAGCCCGATGTAGTGCTCTTGGCCAGCAGACTTGCTCATCTTCCGCTCCGGGTCCGCAAGCGACATGATCCGCGCCCCCTCGCCGAGGAGGGCCTCTGGCTCAGGGAACGTCTCCCCGAACCGGAAGTTGAACCGCCGCGCGATGCGCCGCGCCTCCTCGAGGTGCTGCACCTGGTCCTCCCCCACCGGCACGTGATCGGCCTTGTAGAGGAGGATGTCCGCGGCTTGGAGAACAGGGTAGTAGAACAGGCCGCTGTTGATGAACTCCTGTTCCGCCGACTTCTGCTTGAACTGGGTCATCCGCATCAGGTCCCCGTAGGAGGCGACGCAGCCCAGGATCCAGCACAGCTCGGTGTGCTCCGGGGCATCGGACTGAACATAGAGGATGGACCGCTCGGGATCAATACCGCAGGAGATGAGGTCGAGGGCGAGGTTTCGTCGCGCCAAGCGAAGCTCGCTCGGTTGAGTGTCCTCGTTGGTGAGGGCGTGGTAGTCCACGATGCAGTAGATGCAGTCGTTCCCTTCCTGAAGCTCGACCCAGCGCTGGATCGCCCCGAAGTAGTTTCCGATGTGGAGCTCCCCTGTCGGCTGGATGCCTGAGAAGATGCGCATGGATCCCCCTTGAGGCGGCAAGTATAGATGGGTTCCGGCCAGGCCACAAGGCAAAACACCACACCTCACAGGTCGCACTTGGGCCCGTTGCGATCCGCCCGCCGGGCCGCATCCTCCGCCTGGGGTAGGGCAAAACGCTTTCAATTGGGTGTAGGGCGACGCCCCGGGACTCTACCCCCTTGCACGATGAGACAAGCGCTCCTCTTCCCGCGGGATGGGTCCGCTTGAGCATCCCGGGGAGTTGGGAGGGAGAACGCAATGGCTGGTGGTGCCGATCTTGGGCTACAGCACCACAACCCTGTGTTGGTCTGCCCTTCGAAAACGGTCCAACATGAGCGTTAGGATCGGGAAGGAAGGAGTAGGGATGGTCGAGTAAGCTGTACCGACCGGAGGGAATCACCGCCAAGGCGTCCGAGGGTTAGCAGGAGCGTACGCGTACCTTGGCCCTGCCGATTAGCCACGGGGAAGGCGTGTTCTCTCCCAAAGGTGGCGATGTGGCAGAAACACCGTCCTGGTGGAGGCGAGCGGGATCGAACCGCCGACCCCCGGCTTGCAAAGCCGGTGCTC
>JBBIQN010000083.1:0-5067 GCA_037442305.1 Candidatus Bipolaricaulota bacterium | reverse complement strand
GGTACATCCATTCTCCGGTGTCCACCCTGTACCTCGCCGACCTCGAGGCGACGCTGAAGCTGGTGGTGGCGTTCCTCCGCCGGGGGGGGGAGCTCCTCTGAGCGAACACCCGCGGACGCCCCCCCCTTGTCCGCCCGAGGGGGGAGGGCGGCCGCCCGGCCTGTGGTGGGGCCGGGCTTCAGTCACCCCCGGGGGCGGTACCGACCGCTCGCGGTCCCGGCCGGGCTGCTGCGGAGACCACGTCGTGGTCGGGGATCGTCGCTTCAACGGTCCGCAGCGGGCGGTAGAGGAGGGCCGCCAGGGCAGCACAGGCCCCGAGAGTCCCTCCCAGGACGAGCATCAGCGCCATCCCCGCCCCCGGCCCGGTCCCCACCACCGGGCCGAGTGCGCGAGCGAGGGGGGCTCCCTCGCGCATCGCTGGCTCGAACACGTGATCGGCCATCGGCCCGGCGAGGAGCATCGAGAGCGGCGCCCCGACCTGGGCGATCATCAGCCGCACCGAGAACACCCGCCCTTGGAGGTCGGGGGGCACCTTCGACTGCCAGATCGCCTGGCTCGAGGCGTTCACCGTGGGGAAGACGAGTGAACCCAGGAAGCCCGTCACCGCCCACATCGGGAGCGAACGCCCCAGCCCGAGACAGGCTTGGCCCAGAATCCCTCCGAGGGCGCAGCCGAAGATCACCCCGTACACCCGGCGCTTGGGGCCGCCCCACAAGCTGAGGAGGAGCCCGCCGACCACGCTTCCGATCGCCGCCGCCGACCGCACGGTCCCGAGGACAAGCTCGTCGTTCCCCGTGCGGGCAAGGATCATCGGCGCGAGCACCGTGAAGCCGAAGTTCGTGTTCACGTTGAACATCAAGAACATCACGAGGAGCCCGAGAAGACCCGGTCGGGCGAAGATGTAGCGAAACCCGAACCCCGCCTCGCGGAACAGGTTGCCTCTGCCCGCGATCCCCTCCGCCGAACGAGCGGGCTGGGGGATCGGGGCGAACACGAGGATTAGGATCGCGGTGAGCATCGTGGTCAGGTCGATCGCCATGATTCCCGCGATCCCGATCGGACCGAGGAGCACCCCCGCCCCGATCGGCGCCAAGACCCCGGAGATGGAGCCGGCGAGGGACATCATCCCGCTCGCCCGCGCGTACTGGGACTTGTCCAACAGCACGCTGATCGTCGAGGAGTAAGCTGGGAACTGAAACGCCCCGAACGTGCCGGCAAACGCGGCCGCGGCGTACAGGTGCCCGATCTCGAGCCGGCCAGCCATGTACAGGCCGAGGATCGCAGCCGTGGCCAGTCCGGCGGCGACGTCGGACAGGATCATGAGGAGCTTGCGGTTCGCCCGATCCACGATCGCCCCGGCGAGCGGGCTGATGAGAATCACCGGCCCGAACGCGCACACCCCCACCAAAGCGAGGGCCGTGGCCCGGCCGGTGAGCTGCCAGGCCCAAATGGTGAGGGCAAAGTGCGTCATCCCCGTGCCGAGCATGGACAGCATCTGCCCAGCCCAGATCGCCGTGAACGTTCCCATCCCCTTGAACCGCGCGCCGTCCATCTCCCCCCCTGTGGCCCCCAGCAAGTCTTCCACGGGAGGCCGTCCAAAGAGAGGGCTAGCGTAACAGAACACTGTTCACCTGTCAACGCTGCCACGCCACGCGCTTCGTGCGGGCAGAGCGGATCGAGTCCAGGGTCACCGCGGGCTCTCCCGGTCCGGGGGTCTCGTCCCTCCTCCCCCCGCGCCCCCGTATACTCCCCCCCAACCCCAACAGGAGGGAGACGATGGGCGAAACGTACGATGTTGCGGTGATCGGCCTCGGGCCGGCGGGGATGGCCGTGTCGGCGATGTCCGCGCACATGGGGCTCAAGGTCGTGGGGATCGAGAAGCGCGCCCTAGGTGGCGAGTGCATGAACACGGGCTGCATCCCGAGCAAGGCCTTGCTCCGGATGGGACACGTCAGGCACCTCCTCGCCCGGGCGGCGGACTACGCCCTGGTAGGAGAAGCGCACCTCCGCCCGACCGAGCCCTTCAGGCGCATCGCTGACCACCTCACGTTCATCCGCGACAAGAAGACGACGGCGATGCTGGACAAGGTCCAGCTCGTGATCGGACGCGGCTCAGCCCAGTTCGTGGACGCGCACACGCTCGCGGTGGGCGACGAGCGGTTCCAGGCGAAGAAAATCTTCATCTGCACGGGAAGCCTCCCCGCCGTGCCGCCGATTCCGGGGCTGGATTCCGTTCCGTACCTCACGAATGACAACCTGTTCGGGCTCGACCGGATCCCGGAGCGCCTCGTCGTCCTCGGGGGCGGGGCGATCGGGTGCGAGATGGCCCAGGCGTTCCGCCGACTGGGATCCGAGGTGACCGTGGTCCACATGGACCCCCACCTCCTCCCCCACGGCGACCCCGATGCGGGGGCGCTCATCGAGAAGCGGTTCATCGCAGAGAGGATTCGCGTCCTGAACGGGCGGAAGATCCGGGCGGTCGAGAAGACCGGCACGGGCACCGTCCTCACGACCGAGGCCGGGGAGAGCCTGGAGGGAGCTGCCCTTCTTGTCGCTGCAGGTCGGCGGTTCGACTTCAGCGAGCTCCGGCTCGACCGGGCCGGCGTCGCCCACAGCCCCAAGGGCATCGCGGTGGACCGCTACCTCCGGACGAGTCAGAAGCACATCTTTGCGCCTGGGGATGCCAACGGGACGTTCCTCTTCTCCCACGCGGCGATGCACCAGGGGATGCTGGCGTTCATGAACAGCCTCATCCCCGGCCCCATCAAGTTCAACTGGCGTAAGTACGTCGTGCCGTGGACCGTGTTCACGGATCCGCCGGTCGCCCACGTGGGGATGCTCGAACGCGACCTCAAGGATCGGAGGGTCCGCTACGAGACGATCGAGTCCCGCTACGAAGACTACGGGGCGGCGATCGCCGAGGGGATCGCCGTCGGCTCGGTCAAGGCCTACGTGAGCAAGGCCGGCCGCGTGTACGGGGCGCGGATCGTGGGCGAGGGGGCGGGAGAGATGATCGGGGAGTGGGGGCTTCTCATCCAGAAGCGGCTTCGCATCCACACCATCGCCTTCCTCCAGCACGCGTTCCCCACGATGAGCTTCCTCACCAAGCGCGTCGGCGAGGGGTGGCTCATGAACCGCACCCGGGGCGCGGGAATGCGCCGCCTGGCCCGCTGGATGTGCCGCTAACGCCGCCCCACAAGCCGTCCGCGGGACCTGCGCCTACGCGAGGACCTCGGCCTCCCTCTGCCGCCAACCCCCGCTACAGGAGGGCCACCGCCCTTTCCAGTGCGTCAAGGAGGTGCCCCGAGCGGGCTCTCTCCACACACGGCATCGCCCACCGCGGGAGCGAGGGCCGGGTCGTGGCCACGTGGAGCGCGTGAAGCACGGATAGGGGATCGTCGAGGATCCGCTCCTCGGGATGCGTCGGGCCGTAGGCGTCGAGGAACGCCTCCCGCGCCGCGGGCCCGAGGGAGTGGGTCACGTTGCGGACGTCGCTCCAGGCGAGGCCGATCCCTAACGGGTGGTAGTCGAACACGACCGCCTTGAGCGGGATCCGCCGGGACAGGGCGAGGTTCGTCCAGCAAAAGCCGTTGTAGTTGAGCGTCGTGGCCATCTGGCGCGCCCGGGACCGCAGCGCCTCCAGGTGCTCCGCGGCGAGCGCCCACACCAGGTTCTCCTCCATCTCGAGGACCACGCCCGCCCGCACGATCGCCTCCGGGTTCAGGATGTCCCATTCCCATCGAAGCCAATCCGGCGCCCCCTTCACGAACCCGTTCGTCCAGGCGTGCCGAGGCTTCGTCCGCGAGTGAGCGATCCTGACCTGCCCCCCTGAAACAGGTCCAAGTTGCGAGCGAGGATCTGGGTCGAAGGAGGCAGAGGATGGAGCGGAAGAAGTACAGGCCTGAAGAGATCATCCGGAAGCTCCGTGAGGCGGATGTGCTGCTGAGTCGGGGAGGCAAGGTTGGGGACGTGGTGAAGGCGATCGGCGTCCATCCGGTGACCTACTACCGGTGGAGGAAGGAGTACGGGGGGCTCAAGGTCACCCAGGTCCGCCGGATGAAGGAGCTGGAGAAAGAGAACGCGAGGCTACGCAGAGCGGTGTCCGAGCTGACCCTGGACAAGATGATCCTGGAGGAAGCCGCCCGGGGAAACTTCTGAGCCCCGAACGTCGTCGGATCTGCGTTCAGAGGGTCCGCGAACGCCTCGGGGTGTCAGAACGGAGGGCGTGCCATGTGTTGGGGCAGCACCGGTCGGTGCAGCGACGGAGGCCCCTGGTACGAGGCGACGAAGATGCGCTCACCCGGGCAGGGGTTACCCTGGCTCACCGGTACGGGAGGTACGGGTACCGGAGGATCACGGCACTCCTGCGCCACGCGGGATGGGACGTGAACCACAAGCGGGTGGAGCGGATCGGGCGACGAGAAGGGCTGAAGACGCCGAAGCGGCAGCCCAAGAGAGGTCGGCTGTGGGTGAACGACGGGTCGTGTGTGCGCCTACGGCCTGAACACACCCCCCCGTGTGGGCGTACGACTTCATGGTCGACCGGACCCCACGATGGGAGGGCGCTGCGGCTTCTGACGGTCGTGGACGAGTACAGTCGGGAGTGCCTGGCGATCACGGTGGGAAGGAGCCTACGGTCGGCGGATGTGATCGACACGCTGGCGGATCTGTTCGTGGAGCGAGGGTGCCCAGAGCACATCCGTTCCGACAGCGGGCCGGAACTGTGCGCGAAGGCGGTACGGGGCTGGCTGAACCTGCTGGGTGTGAAGACGCTGTTCATCGAGCCGGGGAGCCCGTGGGAGAACGGGTACTGCGAGAGCGGGGGCGGGAAGCTCCGGGACGAACTCCTGAGCCGGGAGATCTTCTGCACGGTTGCGGAAGCCAAGGTGCTGGTCGAGGCGTGGAGGCGGGAGTGCAACACCGAGCGGCCGCACAGTGCCCTAGGCTACTTGCCGCCCGCGCCAGAGGCGTTGGCGCTCCCGGGTCGAGGCGTGGTAGACCAACTCAGAAACTGGACCTACCACCGGGGGCAGGTCACCTCCGCGCAACGAGGGTCACCCCAGCCGC
>JBBIQN010000082.1:0-5131 GCA_037442305.1 Candidatus Bipolaricaulota bacterium | reverse complement strand
GCTCATACCGAGGATGAAGACCCGAACCTGCACGGAATACCAAGGGGATAGACACAGCCGCTCTCCCCTTCGTGTCGGCTCGCAGGTCCTTGCTCAGGGAATCCGACCATCGTTGTTGCGGGGCAACCGAGTATTGGCCTCGACCCGACGGCGTCACTATGCTGCAGTAGGACAACGAGGATGCCGATGAACGAACCGACGTTTTCCGAGCTGCGCCGGGCGATGTTCCGCCACTACGGGGAGGGTCGGTACCGCGAAGCGCTCGCCGCGGCCCGTGAGGCGGTGGAGCGTTTCCCGGACCAGGAAACCCGGACTGCCTACTGGGTGGCGTGCCTCCTCTGCCGAGACGGAAACGCGGACGAGGCCGTGCGCGTCTTGGAGACCGCACGGAACCACGGCCACTGGTGGGGAGAGGGACTCCTGAAGAAGGATCCCGATCTGGAACCGCTGTGGGGGCGACCGGAGTTCGTCCGGTTGGTCGAGGGATGCCGAGAAGCTCACCGAGCGGCCCAGGCTGCGGCGAAGCCGCGGGTGTTCATCCTGTGCCCGGACGTCCCGCTTTCCCCGAGCTCTCACCCTTTGCTCCTCTCCCTCCACGGCCGGAGCGGGAACGCGGAGGAGGACGCCCCCTACTTCCAGTCAGCGACTGCTCGCGGGTGGATCGTAGCCCTGGCCCAGGGAATCCAGCTTGAGGGGGAGGGAATGTACACTTGGGACGACCCGACGCAGGCAATGGAGGATGTGGCGTGGGCCTACGGCGAGGTACTCCGCTCCCAGCCCGTGGATCCCAACAGAGTCATCCTTGCCGGGATCTCGCAGGGCGGGGCGCTTGCGCTTGCTCTGACCTTGCAGGGGAAGTTGCTCCCCGCCTGCGGGTTCGTTGCTATCATCCCATCTGCTACGTTGATCGAGGAGGCGCTGGATCATGCTTGCGAAGCTGCCCGGCGCGGGGTGCGCGGTTGGATCGCCAGCGGAGAGAAGGACCCCCGCTGCACCAGGGTACGGGATCTACACGCGAAGCTGGTGCGGGCCGGTCTTATCTGTCACCTCGAAATGTTCCCGAACCTAGGGCACGAGATCCCGGAGGACTTCGCGGCGCAGCTCTCTCAGGCGCTGGAGTTCGTCACAAATCCCTGAGACAGCGCATGTGGTTCTGTTGTGGGAGATGTTCATCCCATCATGCGTTGTCCAAGGAGACCAGAGAAGTGCAAGAGATAAAGGGATAAGGGGTCACGTCTTCATTCTTGGTGTTCCTTGACCTTGGTGATGGGCTGGAGGAAAAGGAGTTCGGGCGTTCGATCACTCTTCACGAACCAATGACCGACGCTCTTGATCAAGCCACGCCTGGAGGACAAGTACAGCGGAGAGCGCGTCTGAACGCTCCTTGCGGGTTCTCCGAGACAGCCCGCCCTCGATCATCGCCCGGTCTACTTCGGCCGAGGTCAGGCGCTCGTCCATGTAGTGAAGGGGCAAGCCCGCTTCACGGGCGACTGCCTCGGCGAGGGCGCGGATCTTCGCCGCCTGCTCTCCCTCCGTGCCATTCATGTTCAAGGGGAGGCCAGCGACAATCGCTGTGGCCCTAACGTCCTGGGCCAGTTGGGCCAGGTGTACCGCGTCCTCGGAAGCGGACCTGCGGACGTAGGCCCCGTAAGGAGTGGCGATCGTCCCTGTTTCGTCCGAGACGGCGATCCCCACCCTCCGGTCCCCGATATCCAGGCCCAGGACTCTCATCCGTGGCGAGCTACTTTCACCGTCACCTGCAACCCTTCACCCGTCACTGGTCTCTACCCCTTGCCGAGCAGCGTGAGCGCTCGGCGGATCAGCTCTTCCACCGAGGCATCCGGGGACTCCCGGACGAGCTTCTCCACCGCCCGTCGCGCCTCCGGCTCGGGGAACCCGAGGACCTTCGAGGTGAGGGCCTTCACCACCACCTGAGCTTTCTCCCCGAGCGGGGATGGACCCGCCGGGGCCCACTTCCCGAGCTTCTCCGAGAGCTCGACCATCACCCGTTGTGCGGTGCGCCGGCCGATTCCCTTCACGCTGTCGAGAACAGAGAGGTCTCCTCGCCGCACTGCCGCAGACAGCTCGGCCGGGGGAAGCGCGGATACCAAACGAAACGCGAGCTTCGGACCCACCTGGGGCACGGAGAGGAGGGCCACGAACATCTCCCGCTCCTCCCGCGTCGCGAACCCCCACAGCTCGATCCCATCGTCACGAAGGATGAGGTGGGTGAGGAGCCTCACCGTGTCGGCCGATCGCAGCTCATTTACCGTTCGGGAGGGCACAGCCACCCGCACCCCCATTCCTCCGACCGCCACCACAAGGGACTCTTCCCCCGTCTCGACGATCGGGCCTTCCACGAACTCAAGCATCGCCAACCTCCCGCACCGCGCCCGAAGTCAGAGGCCTGGAAGCGGCTGTCATCCGATTCGCGGAGCCGGCTCATCTTGGGCGAGAGAGGAGAGCTCGGCGAACGCGCGGCGGACGTTCTCCTCCTCTCCCACGAGGAGGAGGGCTACGGCCCCCGTCCCCGGCCCGACACCTCCGGTTGCGAGGTGTTCAGCCCGCACCGCGTACAAAAGGGCGATCGCCTCGGTCTCGGTCACCACCGTCCCCACGAGCGGGCACAGGCCGACCGGCGATCCGGTGGCCTCGCTCACCTTCCCGATCCCGACCTCGCGGGCGAGTTCCGCCACGAAACCGTGAATGGACTTCGCGCACGAGATCGGGATCACGATCTCTACGCCCCGGGCGAGGGCGGGGATCGCGAACTTCCCCACCGTGCCCCCGGTGGGGGAGGCCATGAACACGCCGCACACCCCCTCCGGATCGAGGACGTTTGCCCCCTTGATGAGGACGTCCCCCGCCTTGAGCTCTCCGAGCGCCTCGTCCGGCGACAGTTCGACCCGTTGGCCGCGACGGAGGACGATGGGCTTCGCCTGCCGCTCCGCGGGAAGCCAGGCCAAGCGGTCTCCGATGTACCCCGCGCAGAACCGTTCCCGCTCGACCGGCTTCCCCAGCAGTTCCTCGGCCACGTAGCCGTTCGTGGTCCCGAGGGTGACGACGACGAGGCCCTCCCGAAGCGCGCGCTCGACCGCGGGGAGCTTCGCCACCCCCCGCGCGATGAGGCGCCGCGCTGCCCCGGGCGGCAGGACGACGATCGCCCGCTGTTCGGTTGCGTTCCCATCCTTGTGCATGCTATAACACTAGCCAACGACGCGATCTTCGGCAAAGGAGTGATCGGATGGTGTTCACGCGAGAGAAGTACGAGCGGGAGAAGCGGGAGTTCCGGTGGGACATCCCGGTGGGGTACACAATCGCCGCGGCGGTGGACGGCCACGCCCGTGCTCATCCGGACAAGGCGTGCGTCCTGTGGGAGTCGGAGAAGGGAGAGAAGCGAACGATGACGTGGGGCGAGCTCTCCGACCTCTCGAGCCGGTTTGCCTCCGTCCTGGCGGGCCTGGGGGTGAAGAAAGGGGACCCGGTGATGCACATCTTCCCCCGCGTCCCGGAGGCGTTCGTCGCCCAGATCGGCACGTTCAAAGCCGGCGGGGTGGCTGTCCCGGGCACGGACATGCTGCGGGCGAAAGACATCATCTACCGGTCGGAAACCGCCGACGCGCGCACCGTGATCGCCCACGCCTCGACGATCGGCGAGGTCGAGGAAGTGCGGGGGAAGTGTCCGCTTGGGAACTTCGTCCTCATCGGCGGGGAGAAGCCGGGGTGGACCTCGTTTGAGAAGGCGATGGCCCATGCCCGGCCTGGGGCTCCGATTCCCCTTACCTCTCAGGATCCGCTCACGATCAACTTCACCTCCGGCACCACCGGGAACCCCAAGCCGGTGATGCACCGCCACCGCTGGATGTACGGGCACTCCCGGGTCACCGCCCGCTACTTGTGGGGAGCAAGCCCGGACGACGTGATCTGGGCTACCACCGCCCCGGGGTGGGCGAAGTGGTATTGGGCGCCGCTGGGAGTGGGCCTCACGATCGGGTGCACCCAGCTCATGTACCACGGCCGGTTCGACGCCGAGCGCTACCTCGACCTCCTCGCCCGCTACCCGGTCACCAAGCTCTGCGCCACGCCCACCGAGTACCGGCTCCTCATCCAGGTCCCGGACCTGGGGAAGCGCAAGGTGTCCCTCGTGGACGCCATTTCCGCCGGGGAGCCCCTCAACGCCGAGGCGATCGGGGTGTTCCGGGAGGCGTTCGGGATCACGATCCGCGACGGGTACGGCCAGACGGAGTCCGTGTGCCTAGCCTGTAACCCGCCAGGGCTGCCGGTGAAGCCGGGCTCGATGGGCCTCCCCACCCCCGGCCTCGACGCAACCCCCATCGACGAGAGGGGCGTCCCCGTGAAGGCGGGCGAGATCGGAGAGATCGCCGTCGCGGTGGGGAATCCGGGGATCTTCGACGGCTACTGGAAGGACCCCGAACTCACCGCCCAGGTCCTGTCCGGAAAGTGGTACCGCACCGGGGACCTCGTCCGGGTGGACGAGGAGGGATACTTCTTCTTCGAGGGCCGGGCCGATGACGTGATCAAGGCCTCCGGGTACCGGATCGGCCCGTTCGAGGTCGAGGACGCCCTCGTCTCCCACCCCGCGGTGGTCGAGGCGGCGGTCATCGGGGCGAACCATCCCGTGCGGGGCCAGATCGTGAAAGCATTCGTGATCCTCGCCAAGGGGCACCAGCCCTCGGAGTCGCTTGTCGCCGAGCTCCAGGAGCACGTGAAGAAGGTGACCGCCCCGTACAAGTACCCGCGGGAGATCGAGTTCGTGACCGAACTCCCCAAGACGACGAGCGGCAAGATCAAGCGGGCCGAGCTACGGAAGCTCGATGCCGAGGGGAGGAAAGGGAGCTAGTGGACGAGGCGAGGCTCGTTGCGACGGCGGTCGAGGCCCGGAAGAACGCCTACGCTCCCTATTCCGGGTTCGCGGTGGGGGCGGCCCTCCTCTCCAAGGGCAGGCGCGTGTTCACGGGGTGCAACGTGGAGAACGCATCCTACGGCCTCACCGTGTGCGCGGAGAGGGTGGCCCTGTTCAAGGCCGTGTCCGAGGAGGTGCGGGAGTTCGAGGCGATCGCCGTGGCCTGCGGGGAGACCCCCTGTTCCCCGTGTGGGGCCTGCCGCCAGG
>JBBIQN010000081.1:0-5153 GCA_037442305.1 Candidatus Bipolaricaulota bacterium | reverse complement strand
CGTGGGAGCCTGGGCTTGCGGCGGCTTGATCTTGAACACAGTTGCTCCGCGGTGAATCAGCACCTCGCGTTAGTCGTCGAGAAGCCGCCGCTCCCCGGAGATCCTCTGGATCGGCTCGATGTCCTGGGTCACCTCAACCGTCCCCAGGTACTCCCCGGACTTCCCCCGCACCGGGAAGTACCGGATGTACACGAGCTTCCCTGGGAACGGGATCCAGAACTCGGCCCCGTCGCGACGACCGGCCTTAAAGTCGGAGAGGATCTTCTCCACCACGTGGACGCTCTTCTGGGGGTGGCAGTCCTGGACCTTCCGCCCGAGCACGGCCGGGGTCCGGACGAAGATCCGGTCCTTCGACCCGCTGAAGTAGCGCACCGTGTCGTCCCGGTCCACGAACGTGATGTCCACGGGGAGCGTGTTCAGCACCGCCTCCAATTCCTGCGGCGTCAGTCCGCCCGTCGGGAACCGCAGCCGGATCTCCATCTCCGGTCCGGAAGCGGGCTCGGGCCGGACGGGGGAGGCCGGAGCCGCCGGCGCAGCAGGCGTGAAGCAGCAGTAGCCGATCTCGTCGAACTGAGCCCGGATCCTCGGCCACTCCTCCTCCGGGATGACCCGCAACCCGGCGGGGAAGAGGATCCGGTTCTCTTTGGGGAAGTGGCTCCCCAGCATCTCGCTGAGGGCCACCGCGGCCTCGGGGAGGCGCTTCCCGCCCTGGGCCGCCTTGACCACAGTCTTCTTGAGTTCCCGGATCCGGTCGTGCTCGGTCCACATCACCTTGGGGGGCTCAGTGATCCCGTGGCGCTCAAGGTAGGGGAAGAGCACGTTCTCCTCCCGCAGGTAGTGGCTCTCCGAGGCCACGAGGTGGTTCACGAGATGCTCGAGTTCTTCCTTGTCTTGGGGCGATCGAACACCCTGGCGGGCCCGGGCCGCAAGCCGGTTCGCCATCGCCAGCATCTCCCGGTGCTCGGCCATCAGGATGTAGAGCGGGTGCCACGGCGGGGTGGGGATCTCTTCCCCGGCGAGGGACTCCTCGAACAGGGCGAGGTGCAGGTCGCACAGTTTCATCAGCTCCTCCCGCGGCAGCCCCTCGCGCACGAGCTCGTCCTCGATCTGGGCGATCTCCTGGGGGGACACGTTCCCCACCGCCTCGCGGAACGCGACCTTGAGGCCCTGCAGGCTCTCTCCGGCGTGAAGGCGGCGCAGGATCTCCTTCAGCTCTTCCTTCCTTTTCTTGCCGATCGCCTCGCTCATCTCAGCCTCCGTATTGCGCACATGCCTTGCCCGTTACCCGTGTAGCGAGGGACGCGATCGTGGTTCGCTCCAGAAAGCTCCCCAGCTCATCCCGCAAGGGATCCCAGACCGGGGAAAGCGGGCACGCCGGGTTCCCGGGACAGGGATCCACATCGAACGGGCACTCCTGAAAGACGGCCTCGCCGTCGGTAGTGCGGATGATCTCTGCAAGCGAGATCTCCTCTGGTGGCCGGGCGAGGGAGATCCCCCCGCCCCGGCCCCGCGCCGAGCCAAGGAGCCCCGCCCGCACCAATGCCGGGACGAGCTTCGCCAGGTACGGCTCTGGAACCGGCCCCCCTGTTGCGAGGTCGCGGACCGTGACCGGCCCGCCGCCGGAAGCAGCGAGGCGGACCAGGGCCAGGATCGCGTACTTGCTTGACAGGGAGAACTTCACCCGGTATCTCCAGATAACAGGATCATGTTATCGCCTGTCATGGTAGTGGGAGCGCCTGCCTCTGTCAAGGGGAGCAGCCGAACCCGCCTCCGGGGCCGTTTGAACCGCCCCACCGTTCACCGCCCACCGCGGTGAGCGGCCCGTGCGGGCCTCCGTCGGGGCCGGCTCGACGGGCGCACCGCGGTCTTCGGCTCGGGCCAAGGGGTCCCCTATCACCCGCAGGGACCGGCTTACCGTTGCTCCCTTCCGGGCCTAGCGGGGTTCACCGGTGTGCGTCGCAGGGGGCTCGACCGTCAACGCCCAAAGATCCGCGGCCAGTTCCGTCTCCCCGTCCTCTCGGGAGGCCCATCGGCTCCACGTATAGCGGGTTTTGGATGCAGGGGACCGCTCGCCCCCCACCTGCACGGGCCTGGCGGAGGGGGTGGGATTTGAACCCACGGCACCCTTTGGGGGTGCACTTGCTCTCCAGGCAAGTGGCTTCGGCCGCTCACCCACCCCTCCGGGATCGAGATTCTAACCATCGGTTGCGGGGTCGGCAAAGCACTTACCCGGGCAGAAGCCGACCCACGCTCAGCCACAGGCCGTAGCCCACGAGGCCAGCGATGAGGGGGGTCAGCGCCCATCCAGCGAAGATCGCCAGAAGCTGTCGCCTGTTCACCGTGGCCACTCCCTTCACAAGCCCGATCCCCACCACCGCCCCCACCACCGCCTGGGAGGCGGACACGGGAACGCCGACCACGCCGAACGCCTGGAGCACCGCGGCCTGGGCCGCCACGGCCAGGAGCGCCGGCCACGCCCCAAGCGGCACGAGCTTCTCCCCCACCGTCTCCATCACCGGCCGGGCGAACGTGAGCACCCCCAGGGCGATGCTCATCCCGCCGATGAGGGCCGCCATCGAGATGCTGAGGAGACCTGACCCCACGTACACACCGGTCACGTTGGCCACGTTGTTCGCCCCGAGCGCGTACGCCCCCCACGTCCCAACCGCGATGATCCCCAGGCGCACGGTCCGGTCGTACCACAGCACGCTCGCGAGCTTGCGCTCGACAAGCGGGCTCAGGATGCGGTGCAGGGCGTAGGCCACGATGAGGCTGGCCACAGGAGAGGTGATCCAGGAGAGGACGATCCGTGTGAGCACCCCCCACTCCACAGCGCGCCCCGCAGCCAACGCGACACCGAGAATCGCCCCCACCGCAGCCTGGGTCGTAGAGACAGGAAGTCCGCGCCAGGTCATGACGGTCACGGTGAGCCCGGCCGCGAGGGCGACGCAGAACGAGCTGCGCAGTCCATGGGCGGCGAGGGCGCTGTAGGTGGCCATCCCCGCCCCACCGGAGAGGGAGGCCCCGAGGAGCGCCGCCCCGGCGGTGAGGAGGACCGCGGTGCTGTACCTGACGGCGCGCACACCCACCCCGAGGCCAAACACGTTGGCCGCATCGTTCGCCCCAAGGGACCACCCCATGAGGACCGCCGGGAGGATCGCCCACATGACGGACGGCGCCGCGCGCCGAGTATGGGGGGCTTTATACGTCTATAGAGAGGGCGATGCAAGGAACTACGCCCGGGAGGACTCGAACCTCCGGCCTGCGGTTTAGGAAACCGCTGCTCTATCCAGCTGAGCTACGGGCGCGCGCTGGGGATCATAGTCGGCCCGGCACGGGCCGTGCAAGCGCGAGCGTTGTCTCATGCAAGATGAGCATGAAGGAGACCTGCCCCCCTGAAACAGGTCCAAGTTGCGAGCTAGTGTAGTGTCTCTAACATGTCTTTCCAGAGTGTCGCCGCTCTCCGCACCAACGCACCCATCACCCTCTTTTCCCTCCCCAGGGGATGGGAAAAGGACATTCGCTGGGCGGGTGGGCGGATGGTTCCAGACAGACGATTGGCAAGGCATCTTTGGGACACTACACTAGATTCGTTCAGTGACTACGGGTGACTCGCTCTCGATGGCTCCGGGGAGTCTCGATCCTGAACTTCACCCGTCCCGCAAGCGCCAAGAGATCCTCATCCCCCGTGATGAGGGTGTGCGCTTTTCCGCTACAGGCGAGATCAAGAAACGGCTGGTCCCGTGGGTCGCGGCAGATCACTGGACACCGCCTCACCCGGCGCACCATGTCGCAGTGGACCAAGTACTCTCCAAGAAGCTCATCGCGGTCGCCTGCGCTCAACCGAAACTTGGGATAGGCCAGCACCCTCACAAGCTCCTCCGCGGTGGCCCGCGAGACGAGCGGCGTGCACTCCCCTGCCGCCCAGTGGCGCCGGAGCCACGCGAGTTCGCCCCGCTGAAAGAGCAAGGCGGAGACAACCACCTCCGTATCGAAAACGACCCGGGGAGTTACCGCTTCTTCCGAACCCACGCCACGGCCTCCGCAACGTCGGCCTCATCTACCCCCAAAGCGGCCAGCCTGGACCGCACTTCGTCGGCACGGCTCCGTCGCAGGGGCCGGAGGACGATCGCGTCATCTTCCGCTGACACATCGAAGTGCTCGACCCCCTTGAAACGATCCACAATCGCCTTCGGGAGGGTGATCTGGTTCTTCGCTGTCCTCTTGGCAAGCATCGCCGGCTCCTTTCTTCCCGGAAGTAAGCTCAGCGTACATCCTTACTCCGAGGAGGTCAACCCCGGCGCGAGGGCTGGCGGGTGCCGGGACGAGCGAGTCCGTCGAGCCAGCGCCGCGTCTCCGCGGGTGAGCGGAGGCGGATCACCTTCAGGTAGGCGTGCTCGGGTTTCGAAAGGAGCTCCGGGTACTGCCGCCTGCGCCGTCGGTACGTCCGAATCGCCCACAACAGGATCGAATCGCGCGAGAAGAACGACATCCGGAGCGACTCGCGGTTCCCGTTCCACAGCTCCTCCCGCCGGAGAGAGCGGCGGATCGTGCGCCGCAGGAGCTGGCCGAACACGCGCCGGAACGGATAGTCGAGCCACACCACCGTGTCCGCCCGGCCCCACACGAGGTCGCGGACCTTGCTGTAGTTCCCGTCCACCACCCACGCCGGGCCGCGCGTCCGCTCTTCCACCAGTTCCCGCAGCTCGGCCAGGGGGCGGTTCGTCCACCCCGGCAGCCACGCCAACGCGTCGAGCTCGATGCACGGGATGCCCAACCGGTCGGCAATCCCACGGCCGACGGTCGTTTTCCCGGATCCGCTCGTTCCCACGACGCTGATCCGCTGCCCTGGCGTCGGGAGGTCTTGGTTCTTCATCCCGCGGTCTTCCATCTCCCTGAAGGGGGCAGCGCCTGTGGTCGCTGCTTTCAACGCAACCCTAGAACTCCGCGACCTCCATCGGCGCCATCCCCTGGGCGGCGCGCCACACGATCGAGGTTCCCTTGGCGAGGCGGAACACGGACAACACGTCGTACCCGAACTGCTCCACAACAGGCTTCAGGAACGTGAACACCTCGTTCACGATCCGCTTCTTGAGGTCGAGGTCGTCGAGCTGCTGCATCTCGCCCCGCACGCGCACCTGAACGCCGGCCTT
>JBBIQN010000080.1:0-5203 GCA_037442305.1 Candidatus Bipolaricaulota bacterium | reverse complement strand
ATACCGGTTCATGATCCCACAACCGTTCCGTACAGCTTCCCGGCCAAGGTGGCCGCAACGCAGACGAGGCAGATGTAGGCAACGGTTTTCTTCGTTCCCAAGATCCGGCGGATCACGAGCATGCTCGGAAGCGAGAGGGCAGGCCCGGCGAGGAGAAGTGCCAATGCCGGCCCGTGGCCCATCCCTGCCCCGAGGAACCCTTGGAGGATCGGGACCTCGGTGAGGGTGGCGAAGTACATGAACGCCCCCGCCACCGACGCCACCGCACACGATGCCCATGCGTTCCCTCCTACCGCTCGGGTAATCCACTGGTTGGGAACCAACGCCTCCTCCCCCGGTCGTCCGAGAAGGAACCCCGCCACGAGAACGCCCCCGAACAGGTACGGGAGGATGAGGAGCGCGCAGTCCCCCGTGGAGCGGGCCCACGCCCTTCCCTCCTCTTTCCCGACCCAGAACGGGAGAAGAACAAGCAGTGCGGCGAGGAACACCCCGGCCACCGCGTACCGGTGCCGCCAGAGGGTGGTATAGGCCGACGGGCTGTACTCCACCCCAGTGATCTCCGCCTTGGGCAATGAGACGATCTCCTCCCCTCCTTCCGGCACCACGAGAAGGGAGGAGGCTTCCTCCCCGGCGCGGTTGCCGGAGACGGCGGTTCCGTCGCGGAGCGTCACCGTGACCCGGGCGGGTTGGCCCCAGTTGGCGAACACGAGCACCGCGATCATGGCGGCAAACAGGACCGCCGTCTTCCACAGAGCGCGGGCCGAAGGTGGCGGCGTGGGCAGCGCAGCTGCAGCATCCGCCTCCTTCTTCCCCTCCTTCCGAAAGAGGAAGTGCATCGCTAGCCCGATGAGGATAGCAAAGCCCATCGCGCCGATCGCCCGCGCGAGCCCGAGGGACGGCCCCAGAACCTGGGCGGTGAGGCTGATCGCCAGGACGTTGGTCGCCGGGCCGGAGTAGAGGAACGCCGTCGCCGGACCGATCCCTGCGCCCCGCGTGTAGATCCCGGCGAACAGGGGAAGCACGGTGCACGAGCACGCGGCCAGCACCGTCCCCGACACGGAGGCCACACCGTAGGCAACGGTCTTCTTCGCCCCACACCCAAGGTAGCGGATCACGGACGCCTGGGACACGAACACCGCGATCCCGCCGGCGATGAACAGGGCCGGGATGAGGCAGGTGAGCACGTGTTCCCGAGCGTAGTCCTGGAGGAGGAGAAACGCCTCGGAGAGGGCCTTCTGTACAGTCGGGGAGGACCAGGGGATGAGGTACGCCGCGAAGAATGTGCCGCCCAACAGGAGGGACAGACGCAGTTCACGCTTCATCCAGACTCCCTCGGGCAGTGCAGACGGGCAAGACATGACAAGATACGTGGCAGGTCCGGGTTGGCGAGTCGCCACATGATCCGGACTCCATCCCGTCGCGACACGATCAGACCCGCCCGCGAGAGGACGGCGAGGTGCCGCGATACCACGGACGGATCGAGGCTGAGCGAGAGCACGAACTCGCACCCGCACCGCTCACCCTTCTCGAGAAGGCGCAGCAGTTCCACCCGCGCCGGGTGGGCGAGAGCCTTCCCGATCGCGCGCAGCGCCGATATCTCCGTCCCTGTCGGACTACTTGTCATCTTGCACAATTATACACGAATGTCGGCATTCTCGATTTGTGCCTCCATCCCGTCAAGGGAATCCCTTCCGATTGTGCCTCCCCCGTACTACCTGCTACCGGGCAGGTGGTTGCCGCGAGGAGCTTCGGTCTCAGGCGATCACGCGCAGCGCCTGGGGGCGCAGCGAAACCTCGATCTCCTGAACGAGTTCGGGCAAGAGCTCCCCGTCCATGTGCACGGGAAGGGGCCGATCGCTGCGGATCCGCACCCGCTGTGCTCTCTTGGCGTGGATCCGCGCCAGGTTAAGGTACGACCCATCGCGGGTCTTGGGGAGCACCCAGAACCGCACGAGCCGCGGGTAGTTCCCGATAAGCCCCACGTCGAGCGCACCGTCGTCCAGGCGCGCCTGGGGAGCGAGGTGGTACCCCCCGCCGGCATAGGACCCGTTCATCACCGACACAGACAGGAGCCTCCCCGCGAACGTCCACCCATCGCCCGCAACCTCGGCCCGAAACGCCCGGAACCGCACCACCTCAAGGATTGTGGCGTAGAGGTAGCCGATCTCGCCCTTGAGGAGCCTCATCCGCCGGTAATCGGCGGCGATCTGTCCCTCGACGCCCATCCCGAACGAGTTCAGAGAGAAGCGGCCGTTCACATCGGCCACGTCCACGACCCGCGCCTTGCCCCGGGCGAGGATCGCCGCCGCGCCCGAGAGGTCCTTCGGGATCCCGAGCACGCGGATGTAGTCGTTCCCTGACCCCATCGGTAGAACCCCGAGGGCGGCCTCCGTGCCCACGAGGGCTTGGCCCACCTCGTGGATCGTGCCGTCCCCGCCCGCCGCGGCGACGACCTTGGCCCCGGCACGGAGGGCCTGGCGGGCCAGCTCGGCCGCGTGCCCTGCGCGCTCAGTGAGGGCGATCTCGGCAGCGACCCCCGCTTGACTGAGGACGGCGCGGAGATCTTCACCACGCTGCCCGGCCCGGCCCCGGTCCGCCGCCGGGTTGAGGATCACGTGTACCTGTGCCATGGCCGCATTCTACCCCGGGCTGGACAGCGGTGGACGATGTAGCTGTCCGGGGTCACCGCCAGCCCGGCCAGTCCCTTCTCCGCCAAGCGGGGCACGAGCGTCTCCACCGCTGCGGCGTCGTCGCGCAGCGGGTACATCGTGGTGACGAGGAGCTCGCCCGGGTGGACCCAGTCGAGGATATTCGGTACCTCCATCACGTTCACAGACTGGACGACGTTGTCCAGCCCTTCCTCGCCGGCCACGACCCGCGCCGCCCGCAGCGGCTCGGCAATCGTGAGAGCTTCACGCAGCGTAAGTGCCATCGCATTCCCTCGCCGGTTCCCCCACAAGTCTACCCGAACGGTCCCCATGTCGGCCCGCTACCCGGAACCTGCACCGCTCCTCCACCGTCTGTGCATCCACTTCCCCGATACTCCCGAGCGACGATGATCACGTACAAGAGGATCCAGTTCGTGTTGATTGGGCTCCTCGCGGCGACAGTGCTGTTCGTGGGTGGCTGCCGGCCTGATGCGCTCCAAGCACCTCAGCTCATCTTGCCCCAGGACGCGGCTGCCCTCATGGAGACGAATGCCGGGGGCTCGGGCCTTATCCTCCTCGACGTTCGCACGCCCGAGGAGTTCGCCCAAAATCGCATCGCCGGGGCGATGCTGTTCGACTACCGCGGGCCCGATTTCCAGGAAGGCCTCGCGCAGCTGGACCGCTCCCGCACCTACCTCGTCTACTGCCGCACCGGGAACCGCAGCTCGTACGCCGTTCGGATCATGGCCGAGATGGGGTTTGCTCACGTCTACGACCTCGACGGCGGGATCGTGCTCTGGCAAGCCCAAGGCTTCCCCGTGGAGCGGTAGGCATTCCTCCTGGGCACCAGGTTTAGCCGGCGGTTAGCCACGCAGGTACACTCCCCCGGGATGCCGGAGCACAAGATCTTCCGCGACTACCTCGCCCGGCTCACCGCGGTCGCCGCCCAGGGCGACGCCCGCGAGGAGAGTTTCTACGCGCCCCTTGCCGACCTCGTCTCGGGGTGGGCCGGGGCGACGAAGGTCGAGGGCGTCCACGTCACCACGCTCCCCAAGGCCACCGAGGCCGGGAACCCCGACTTCCGGGTATGGGACGGCCAGCAGCACATCATCGGCTACATCGAGGCCAAGGCCCCCACCGTGGAGAACCTGGAGCCGGTCGCGGAGAGCGAGCAGCTCAGGCGGTACCGGGGCACGTTCCCCAACCTGATCCTTACCAACTTCTTCGAGTTCCGGCTCTACCGCCACGGGGCGCTCGTGGCCACGGCCCGCCTCGCCCGGCCGTTCGTCGCCACCAAGCTCAGCGCGAGGCCCCCGCTCGAACAACCCGACGAGCTCCAGACGCTCCTTCAGCAGTTCCTCGCGTTCTCCCTGCCGCGGGCCTACTCGGCCGAGGAGTTGGCGGTGGCCCTCGCCGTGCGCACCCGGTTCCTCCGTGACCAGGTGGTGGCCCAGGAGCTGGCCGAAGAGGAGAAAGCGGCCCGGGGGCACCTCCTCGGGTTCTACGAGGCGTTCCGCCAGCACCTCATCGCCGGGCTGACCCCGGACGGGTTCGCCGACCTCTACGCCCAGACCCTCACCTACGGCCTGTTCGCAGCCCGGGTGCGGGCGGGAACGGAGTTCAACCGGCGGATGGCGTTCGACACCATCCCCCACACGATCGGCATCCTCCGCGACGTGTTCCGGTTCATCTCCCTTGAGGAACTTCCCGAGCAGCTCAAGTGGATCGTAGACGACATCGCCGAGGTCCTGGCCGTAGCCGACGTGAGCGGGATTCTGCACCAGTTCTTCCACGAGGGGAAGGGCGCCGACCCAATCGTCCACTTCTACGAGACGTTCCTCGCCCAATACAACCCCGAGGAGCGCGAGCGCCGCGGCGTGTACTACACCCCGGAGGCGGTGGTGTCCTACATCGTTCGGTCCCTGCACCAGATCCTCCAGCAGAAGTTCGGCAAACCCGATGGGCTCGCCTCCCCCGGCGTGACCCTGCTCGACCCGGCGGCAGGGACCATGACGTTCGTGGCCCAGGCCGCGAAGGTTGCTGTCGAGGAGTTCGTCGGGAAGTACGGCACGGGCAGCCGAGCGAGCTTCATCCGCGACCACATCCTCCAGAACTTCTACGCCTTCGAGCTGATGATGGCCCCCTACGCCGTGGGCCACCTCAAAATGGGATTCTTTCTAGACGAGTTGGGTTACTCGCTCGGCCCCGACGAACGGTTCAAGCTGTACCTCACGAACACCCTGGAGATGGAAGAGCTCGCCGAGAGCCAGCTTCCAGGGTTCGCCTCCCTCGCCCACGAGTCCCACCAGGCTAGCGCGGTCAAACGCGATGTACCCATCCTCGTGGTCCTCGGGAATCCGCCGTACTCCGGCCACTCCGCCAACAAGGGACCGTGGATCCGCGAGCTCATCGAGGACTACAAGCAGGTGGATGGGAAGCCGTTGGGCGAGAAGAATCCGAAGTGGCTCCAGGACGACTATGTGAAGTTCTTGCGGTTCGCGGCGTGGAAGATCGCCCAGGCGGGCCAGGGCGTGGTGGGGATGATCACGAACCAC
>JBBIQN010000079.1:0-5435 GCA_037442305.1 Candidatus Bipolaricaulota bacterium | reverse complement strand
GAGCGGGTAGCGGGAATCGAACCCGCGTATCTGGCTTGGAAGGCCAGGGCTCTACCACTGAGCTATACCCGCGAGTCAACGGGATTCTAGGGCCATTCTCCGGCATCGTCAACGACGGCCGCGCGGCGCCGGCGTTCTACGCCACGAACAGGAGGAACCGCAGCACGTCGCGGAAGTCGCTCGACTCAAACGTCACGGTGCGAGGAGATGCCAGAGTTGCCCCTGGGTAGAACGACGCTCGGTATGCCTTAGGGTGATCGCGGTACGTCACCTCCACCGAGAACCTCTCGGGGAGTGGGATCCGACACCGAGCGGGATCTTCCCTCAGGGCCACTGCCACCCCGTCGCGGATCCGCTCTACGGCCCGTCCCGCGTCCAGGCTCACCGTCGCTCCTCCCACGCCACGTTTGACCGGGGTGGTGACGATGTTCGGGTTCAAGCGCCGGGCCTCGGCGCAGGTTTCTGCGTCGCCCGACACGAACAGGAGCGGGACGCCAACGTGGGCCGCGCTGTAGGCGGCGAGAAGGAGCTCGGAGGCAGGGCGATCGTTGATGTTCACTGTGTGCAAATTGGTAGACAGGGTGTGGGCAAGCGGGCTTCCCGCGGAGCCCGCCGGGGAGTGGTAGCCCACGAGGACGAGACCGACGAAGCTGGAGTCCAACTCCTCGACCATCGCCAGCGGATGGGAACTCCACCCGCGGAGGAGCTCCGCTCCCGGAAGCACGTCCGCGGGAGTCAGGTTCCGGCCGGTGTCGTGGGCGTCCTTGACGAGGATCTCGGTCGCCCCGGCCTTGGCAGCGCCCTCGCAGGCCGCTCTCACCTCGGCGGCCAGCTGAACGCGGCACGCCTCGTATCCCGGCTTCCCGATCTCCGTCTCGTCCCAGTGGGTGACGCCGGTGATCCCCTCGATGTCGGCGCTCACATAGACCCTCATCTCCGCCTCCCCCATCTAGGAAAACGGGGCCCTCAGAGGCCCCGTGTGGTCGGAGAGGGCGGATTTGAACCGCCGACCTCATGGTCCCGAACCATGCGCGCTGACCAACCTGCGCTACTCTCCGCCGCCCGTCATTCTACCCGAGGGACCCTAGCGCAGGAAGACGAACCGCGTCCGGCCGGCCCGGATGAGGACCAGCAGCACCTCCTCGCGATCCCCAATTGCGCCCACGATCCTGTCCCAGTCGCTGATGGAGGACACAGGCTCCCGGTTCACGGCCACGATGACGTCCCCCACGGCGACCCCGGCCCAGTGCGACCGTGACCCGGGCGCCACCTGGGTCACCACCACGCCCTCGGTCTTGGACAGGCTGTGCTGCTTGGCAAGTTCGGGGGTGATCTCGGCCACGGCGAGGCCGAACTTCGACTCCCCCCGTGCGGGTTCGGCCGCGGGCGCGGATGGCGCCGTCTCCTCAGGGCGCTCCCCGAGGGGGACGCGCAGGGAGAGTCCCTTCCCGTCCCGGACGATCGTGAGCACCACTTCTTCCCCCACTGCCCGGTACATGATCTCGAGCTGAAGGGCGTTCGTGTCCCCAACGGATTGCCCTCCGACGGCGGTGATCACGTCTCCCGCCTGGACCCCTGCCCCTGCCGCCGGCCCCCCGGGCACGACCTCGGCCACGAGGACCCCTTGGCCAGCCGCGACCCCGAGCTTCGTCGCCATCCCAGCGAGGACGTCTTGGATGTACACCCCCAGCCACGCTCGGGTGACCCTCCCCTGGACGGCGATCTGGGAAAGGGCCCGCACGACCTCGTTGATCGGGACGGCGAAGTTGATCCCCTCCACGGCGACGCCGCCGTCGGTCGAGCGGGCGATGATCGTGTTCATCCCCACCACCTCGCCGTACGCGTTCACGAGCGGCCCGCCGGAGTTGCCGGGGTTGATGGCGGCATCGGTCTGGATCATCCGGCGGTAGTACCCGGTCCCGTCCGGGCGAGGCACGTCCCGCCCGAGAGCCGAGACGATCCCCAGCGTCACGGTGTGGGAAAGCCCGAGCGGGTTTCCGATCGCGATCACCCAGTCCCCGATCTCTAGGCGGTCGGAGTTCCCGAGGACAGCGGTAGGCACGTCAAGGGCGTCCTCGACCGCGAGGACAGCGAAGTCGAGGAGGGCGTCGGTGCCCACGACCTTCGCTGGGAGGTCTTTCCCCGTCTTCGCGGTGACGCGGATCGAGGTCGCGCCCTCGACCACATGAGCGTTCGTGAGAACGTACCTCTTTCCGCCCTGCTCGACCATGAACCCCGACCCGACGGAGGTCACCTCGCGTTCCCCAAGCGGCCCGAGTTCAAAGAACCTTCGGAGGAACGGATCCTGGAGGAACTCGTCCCACAGGCTGGCCGTTTTCTTCACGACCTCTACCTTGACCACGCTGGGGGCAACGCGGGCGATCGCCGCCTTCACGGCGGCCTGCCCGGATGCGGCGATCGTTTCCTGAACCGTCTGAGCATGGGCCACGGGGGTGATCGAGGTCGCGCCCAGTTCCGTCGCGTTGTTTTCCCCGGAGCGGGTGACGAGGACCGCGGCCAAGCCCATCACCAGGGCCAGGAGGCCAACGATCGAGAGTTTGGAAAGCTTGTTCATGATCCATCCACCTCCGAAGCTACCCTACCCACCCAGACTTGGAGGACCGGTGTACCGGTTGTGGAGGCCCGGTGGAGAGGGCGCATCTTGTCTATGATACCGCGGTGGAGAAGAAGGCGGTTGCCCTCCTCTCGGGCGGGCTCGATTCGGCCCTCGCCTGCGCGCTCACGCTGCGGCTGGGGTTTGCGGTCGTGGGGGTGAACCTTGCGACGGGGTTCTGCGTGGGGCAAGGCCGGTGCGATACAGCCCTTGCCCTGGCCCACCGGCTGGGGATCCCGCTTCGGCTCCTGGATGCGAGCGAGGAGTTCCTCGCCGTCGTCCGCGCCCCAAAGTTCGGGTATGGGTCGGCGATGAACCCGTGTCTGGATTGCCGGATCCTCATGGCCCGCAAGGCGGGGGAGGTGATGGCCGCAGAAGGGGCGTCGTTCGTGGTGACGGGAGAGGTCCTTGGGCAGCGGCCGATGTCCCAGCACCGGCAAGCGCTCGACCTCGTGGCCGAGGAGTCGGGCCTCGGGGACCGGCTTGTCCGCCCCCTCTCCGGGCGGTTGCTGCCAGCCACGTTTCCCGAGAAGGTGGGTTGGGTGCGGCGGGAGGACTGGCTCGATATCCAGGGGAAGTCCCGCAAGCGCCAGCTTGCCCTCGCCCGGGAGGGGGGGCTCACCGAGTTCGTTCAGCCGTCAGGCGGGTGTTGCCTTCTCCTCACCAAACCCTACGCGGCCCGGCTCCGCGATGCGTTCGCCACCCGCGGCGGCGCGAACCTGACGGGAGAAGAGTTCGCCCTTCTCCGGTTCGGCCGTCACTTCCGCCTTTCCCCCACCGTGAACGTGATCGTGGGGAGGAACGAGTCGGAGAATGCCGTGCTCGCAGGGTTTGCTCAGGGACGCTGGATCCTCGCGTTCCCCAGCGTCCCCGGGCCGGTGGCGCTCGTGGAGGGGCCTCCGACAGACGAGGAACTGGAACTGGCGGCGCGCCTCGCCGCTCGGTACAGCGACGCCCGACCGGATGAGCCCGTAACGGTGAAGCTGTCGCACGAGGATTCGGTTCGGGAGCTTGCCGTCATCCCGCTTACTGCGGACGACCCGCGGATCGCGGGCTGGAAGCTCGGAGAATGAACCCACATATTGCACCGAGCCCGCTTCCCCGCCGAGGACGCTGAGAGCGCAGAGAAGCCCGCGGAAGGTCCTTCGCATAACAGGAACCGTGGATCCGAGGCGCCGGGGCGGGACCCAGATCTGTCGTCGGGCATGAAGCCCGACGCTATACCGAAAACCCCAGGCGGCGGGTTCGGGGTCGTAGCGTCGCAACCCGTGTGCGACGCTCTTTGCCTGAAGTACTCGGCGGTGAAGGCAACCCGGGATGAACTTCTACCCGATCGGCTCGAACCGGGCGACGAAATGACGGAGCGGGCCCTCCCCCTCTGCGAGCCGCAAGCCGGAGATTCCTCTTGCTGTCTCCCGAATCCGGCGCAGCGCTTCCACCACCGCTTCGAGGTGCTCCTGGGTGTACGTCCGGCGCGGAATTGCCAGACGCACGAGTTCCATCCGCGCCTCGGCGCCCATCATCGCTGACCCGACCTCGACGGCTCGGATGCCACCTTCGAGGTAGAGGGCGCAGACCAACGCTTGGCCGGCAAACGCGTCCTGCGAGATGTGCGGAAGCAGCCGCCGCGCGTCCACGTACACGGCGTGACCGCCGGGGGGCCAGTACACCGGGATTCCCACCTCTCGCAGGCGTTCCCCGAGCCACCGCACTTGGCCGATCCGGTCGCGGAGGTACCCAAGGTCGAGCGCCTCTTCCAGGCCGACGGCGAGTGCGGCGAGATCCCGGCCGGCGAGGCCACCGTAGGTGGGGAACCCCTCGACGAGGATCAGCTTCTCCCGGCATCGCTCGTGGAGGGCGCGGTCGCGCATGGCGAGGAATCCCCCGATGTTCCCCAAACCGTCCTTTTTCGCCGACATCGTGCACCCATCCGCGAGGGAGAAGAGTTCGCTCGCGATCGCCCGTGGCTCGGCGTTTCCGTAGCCGGGTTCCCGCTCTCTTACGAACCAGCAGTTCTCGGCGTAGCGGCAGGCGTCGAGGAACAACGGAATCCCGCGGGAGTGGACGAGCTCGGACACGGCGCGGGCGTTCTTCATCGAGACCGGCTGACCCGCGGTGGTGTTGTTGGTGACGGTCAGCATCACCACCGGGATCCGCCCCGGAGGGTCACGGAGCAGAGCCTCCAGTCCGGCGAGATCCATGTCGCCCTTGAACGGGTGATCGAGGTCCGGGTCGAGCGCCTCGAGGATGGGGAGGTCCACCGGTCTCCCCCCGCTGGCGAGCACATGAGCCCGCGTCGTGTCGAAGTGGGCGTTCGAGGGGACTACGTCCCCCGGCTTGATGAGGGTGGAGAAGAACACGTGTTCCGCGCCCCGGCCCTGGTGAGTGGGCAGCGCGTAGGGGAACCCGGTGATGTCCTGGATCGTCTTCAAGAACTGCTTGAACGAGCGGCTCCCGGCGTAGGACTCATCGCCCTCCATAAGGGCCGCCCACTGGGCTTGGGACATCGCCCCGGTTCCGGAGTCGGTGAGGAGGTCCACGTACACGTCGTCGCTCGCCAGGTTGAACACGTTGTACCCCGCCTCGCGGAGGAGGACCTGCCGTTCCTCGCGCGGTGGAAGACGAATCGGCTCGACGACCTTGATCCGATACGGCTTCGCCCACGAACCGTGCATGGGAGGCGATGGTATCCGGGCTAGGGGGTCCGCGCACCGACCTTCCTGTTGGGGTGGGCGGGCACTTGACAGGAGCGGGGGGGGGTATAATGTGTGTGGCTTGTGAGGGGACCGATGAAGATCCTCTGCGTCCTCGCGGCCGCAGT
>JBBIQN010000078.1:0-5728 GCA_037442305.1 Candidatus Bipolaricaulota bacterium | reverse complement strand
TCAATTCCGGAACCGGTTCTCTCTGCGTCCTCTGCGTCTCAGCGGTGAGCAAGAAACCCTCACACCTTATCCAGCTTGTGGCCGAGCTTCTCTTTCTTCGCCTTCAGGTAGCGCAGGTTGTAGGGGTTCGGTTCGATTTCAATCGGCACGGTGTCCACGATCGTGAGCCCGTACCCGGACAGCCCGGCCACCTTGCGCGGGTTGTTGGTGAGAAGCCGGATCTTCTTCACCCCAAGGTCCACGAGCATCTGGGCGCCGATCCCGTACTCCCGTAGGTCGGCCGGGTACCCGAGGTGGAGGTTCGCCTCCACCGTGTCCAGGCCTTGGTCCTGAAGCTGGTAGGCGCAGAGCTTCCCCAGAAGCCCGATCCCCCGCCCCTCCTGGCGCATGTACAGGACGACCCCGCGCCCTTCCCGCTCGATCCTCCCCATCGCCGATCGGAGCTGGTCCCCGCAATCGCAGCGCAGGGACCCAAGCGCATCGCCGGTGAGACACTCCGAGTGCACCCGCACCAGGACCGACTCCTCGCCCGCCACGTCTCCCTTCACGAGGGCGACGTGCTCCTGGCCGGTGAGGATGTCCCGGAACGTGACGATCCGGAAGTGCCCGGACTGCGTGGGCAGCTCGGCCTCGCAGGCCCGCTCCACGAGCTTCTCCCGCTTCTTGCGGTAGGCGATGAGGTCGGCGATGGTGAGGATGAGGAGCCCGTGCCGGTCGGCGAACTTCACGAGGTCAGGGAGGCGGGCCATCGTCCCATCGTCGTTCATGATCTCGCAGATCACCCCCACCGGTTGGAGGCCAGCGAGCCGACAGAGGTCCACTGTGGCCTCGGTGTGCCCGGCCCGGCGGAGGACCCCCCCGTCCCGGGCGATCAGCGGGAACACGTGGCCGGGGCGGGTCAGGTCCTCCGGCCCAGTGCCGGGGTCCGTGAGGACGAGGATCGTCCGCGTCCGGTCGGCAGCGGAGATCCCCGTCGAGACGCCCCAGCGCGCGTCCACCGAGATCGTGAACGCCGTCTCGTGGCTGTCCTCCGGCGGCTCCACCATCGGCTTGAGCTCAAGCCTCTTTGCCCACTCCCGGGGCAGCGGCACGCACAGCAGCCCCCGCGCCTCGCGGAGCATGAAGTTCACGAGCTCTGGGGTCGCCTTCTCCGCAGCCAAGACGAGGTCCCCCTCGTTTTCCCGGTCCTCGTCGTCCACGACGACGATCATCCGGCCATTTCGGAGCGCCGCCACCGCTTCTTCGACCGTCGCCGACCTCACTTCTCCCTCCACGTCCGCACGTATTTTGCCAGAATATCGAACTCGAGGTTGACGCGGTCTCCTACGCGGCGCCCGGAGAGGTTGGTGTGCTCCCACGTGTAGGGGACGATCGCGCACCGGAACGCCCCCTCGCCCACGGAGAACGGCGTCAAGCTGATCCCGTCCACCCCGACCGACCCCTTGTCGGCAAGGAGGATTGCGTAGCCGGGGTCGAACGCAACCCCGAGCACCACATCGTCCCCTCGCCGCTCAAGAAGCGCAACCTTCCCCATCGTGTCCACATGTCCGAGGAGGAAGTGACCTCCCAACTCGTCTCCCATCCGCAGCGCCGGCTCGAGGTTGACGCGGTCCCCGGGCCGGAGGTCGCCCAGGGTTGTGCGACCGAGCGTCTCGGCCGATAGATCTGCCGCGACTCGAGCCTCCCCTGCCTCGACCGCGGTCAGACAGACCCCGTTGGCGGCGAAGCTCGCCCCGGGAGCGAGGGAAATTCCGCTCATGTCGAACATAAGGCGATGGGGCGATCGTTCTACGATCTTGCCCACAGCGCGCACGATGCCGGTGAACATAGCAGGAAGGAGTGTACGATCGGCAGGCGTTTCTGCACAGGAGATGTTGAGGGGGGGAACGCTCCTCGGTAAAGTCGTGAGGTTATGCACTTGCGCTTTGTTCTCTTGGCCATCCTGCTATTTGCTGGGCACGCTTTGCTCGCCGCGTCTGAACCCGTAACGATCCTCCGCTCGATGGAGGAAGGAACGGAGATCGTTGGAGTGACGACAAGTCTTCTTCACTACAGGTTCTCCCCGACGGGCGGAACCTTGAGAAGCGCCTTCGTCCACTTCGCTTCGTATGGTTCATCGACCCTCGACGCCGTTCCCGGCTGGGGCACCGGGGCGAGACCGGCGTTGGCGTTTGGGGTTAGTCTTCCGTTCGAAGTTTGGCTTGGGGACGCCACTTCCGATTCCCGTACTTACGATGCCCAGGGTGAGAATCCAGAGCCGGATCAAGCAGTGGTCCGCCTTGTTCACAGGGGAGAGAACCTGTATGCGTCCAAGGAGTTCCGCACTCGGTGGGACGCCCTCTATACCATGGACGTGGATGTTCAGGTCCAGTCGCGGGGGGAGAGGATCCGCCTGATCCTCGGGCATCGACCGACGGGGAACGATGTCCCGGCTCTGGTGTTCCTCTACGATGGAAAGGTCCACAATGCTCCCCTTGCCCCTGGGAGCTACTCCCGATTCCAGGGCTTGGGGTTGGTCGCGAACGATCGTGTGTACTTCCTGCGTCTCGACGAAGGAAACGCCGTTCCGTTTCTGGGAGTGAACGCCTCTGGCCATCCCGTGTTCGGCATGGAAGCCACAGGCGAGCTCCGACTGCGGGGGCGTCTGTACACAGGGCGCAACCGCTACGTGCTTCTGGACAAAGCGGGGATCGCGGTAATCGCGCCAGTGGGGTTCTTCTCCCAGTTCCTGGTGTGGGTGATGACGTTCTTCGAGTGGCTGTACCGCTTTACCGGGAACTACGGGTGGGCGATCCTCCTGTTCACCCTCATCACCCGCGTCATCACCCACCCCTTGATGCGCAACCAGTACCGTTCGATGGCGAAGATGCAGCGGTTGGCCCCGAAGCTGAAGCGTCTGCAGGAGAAGTACAAGGACGACCGTCAGACCCTCCAGCAGCAGATGATGGAACTCTACCGCCAGGAGAAGGTGAACCCCCTCGGGGGATGTCTGCCCCTCATCCTGCAGTTCCCGATCCTCATCTTGTTGTGGCAGGCGATCATGCACTCCGCGGAGCAGATCCACGTTTCGCCCGGCTTCCTGTGGCTGCGCGATCTCTCCCAGCCCGACCCCTACTACGTCATGATCGTGCTTGCCACCGGGGCCCAGCTCCTCCAGCAATGGCTCACCCAGCGGCGGATGCCGGAGCCCCCGACGGGGGGGACCCAGATGTTGGGGTGGGTGTTCCCGATCGTGATGGCCGTTCTCTTCCTGAGCTTCCCGGCCGGACTGTGGCTGTACTGGTTTCTCTCGACCCTCCTCCAGGTCGGCCAGCAGGCGATCTTCGATCTCGAGATGGGGCGGGAACTGAAGCAGGCCCCGGCTTCGGATGGACCCGCGGCTCCTTGAGGCAGCGCGCGAGTTCCTCCTTGGCCTCCTCCACGTGCTGGGGGAGCGGGGGGAGATCATCGTTCGGGCCGAGGGGGACGGCCTGTGCCTCGACCTCCGCGGAGGGTTCCGCCATCTCCCGGCGGAGGACGCCCCGTTCCGGTCCGACCTCGCCCGGCTGGCCCGCTTCCACCTCAAGGTCCACCACGGCCGAGACATCCCCGTTCTTGTGGACATCAACGGCGAGGTTGCGGCCCATCGCGACGAATTGGCCCGGCGGGTACGGGACATGGCGCGACAGGCCATGGCCGAGAGTCGCCGAATTGAGCTTGCGCCGATGCCCCCCGACGATCGGCGGGTGGTCCACCTGGCGCTCGCTGATTTCCCGGGGGTGCGGACCTATTCCGTGGGGCGTGAGCCGAGCCGCCGCGTGGTGATCGAGCCGGTTGGCTTGGCGAGCAGGGACTAGCGCCGGCGGGCCCGGGCGCGGTCCGCGGCCAGGCTCCACGCGTACACGGCAGGATTTGATACGAACAGGGACGAGTACGTCCCCATCACCACGCCCATGAGCATGGCCACCGCGAACCCCTGGAGGGGCGCTCCCCCGAACACGAACAGGATGATGATCGGGATGAGGGTGGTGACACCCGTGTTGATCGTCCGCGTTAGGGTCTGGTTGATCGCCCGGTTGATGTTCTCGGAAAGCGACGCCTTCCTGGCCGTGCGCACGTTCTCCCGCACTCGGTCGAAGATGATGATCGTCGCGTTCAGCGAATAGCCGACTACGGTGAGGAGGCCGGCGATCACGGGTAGGTTGAGCTCAAGCCGGGCCACGGCGAACACGCCAAGGGTGATCACGACGTCGTGAATGAGGGCGACCACCGCCGCCATCCCATACCGGAGGCGAAACCGCCATGCGATGTAGACAAGCATCGCCCCGAGCGCAACGAGGATCGCCTGCCAGGCGCGGTCCCGGATCTCCCGGGTGACCATGGGCTCGATCCTGGTGACGCTCACGTCCGGGCTCCCCCCGGGTGTGGCAAGCGGCTTGGGAATCCCCGACCCCGGTGTCGGGCGGGTGAACGCCTCTTGAAGCTTGTCCATGAGCTCATCGGAGGTCGTCTGTAGCGTGATCATCTTCCCGGCGACGGGGGTACCGTCCCGGTTGGCGTTCACACTCTGAACGGAGAACGGGGCGGTTGCTCCCGCGAAGGAGAGGAGTTGGGTCACGTGGGCCCGCACCGCCTCGCTCGTCGGTTCCGTCCCTGAGGGGTAGAAGATCACGAGCTGAATGCCGCTCGTGAACTCAATTCCTGGCCTGAGGCCGATCGCGACGACGGCTACCACGCTCGCCAATACGAGAACCGCCGACAGAAGGGTGAACACCCGCCCTTTACCCAGGAAGTCGAAGTTCGTCATGAACGCTCCTTGGTTACGAGCGGGGGAGGGATTTGGCAAGCCGGGACTTGAGCCGTGCTGCCCGGTTGGGGTGGACCACGCCGCGCGCGGCGGCCTTGTCCACCGCCTGCTGAATCTGAGGCAGGGAAAGTTCGGCCTCGCCGTGGTTCCCTGCTGCGACGAGCTTCTCTACCCTGCGCCGCCAGAACCTGACCGCGCTGCGGCGCGCGTCGTTCCGCCGCCGCCGGGTCAAACTCCGGCGCTCCTCCCGTTTGGCCGAGCGTTTGATAGGAATGGGACATCTCCTCCTTGGGTTGCGGTTGCCAACCACGATGGTAGCCCGTCTCTCTCCCCGCCGCAAGGGAGGGACGAAGGTCCCCTTGCCGCCCCGGCGGATCGTGGCTATGGTAACGCCGGTTACATTCGCAAGGAGGAGCCCCGAGTGATTGGACAGGTTCGCAAGCGCGATGGGAGCGTCGTTCCCTTCGAGATAGAGAAGATCGCCTCTGCCATCCGCCGTACGCTGTGCGAGGTGGGGCGCGACGATCCGTCCCTCGCCTCCCAGCTTGCCTCCCGAGTTGAGGCCGACCTGTCCGCCCGGTTTGGCCCCTTGTTCGGCCCCCCCCACGTCGAGGAGATCCAGGACGCGGTTGAGGAGGCCCTCATGACGGCCGGTCTCCCTGATGCAGCGCGGGCCTACATCGTCTATCGCCACCAGCACAAGCAGCTTCGCGAGATCAAGGAGCTCGTGGATCCCGAGCTTGTGGGCAGCTACCTCAACGGTCAGGACTGGCGAGTGCGCGAGAATTCGAACATGGCGTTCTCGCTGCAGGGACTGAACGTGTTCCTCACGGAGAAGATCATCGGCCAGTACTGGTTGGCCAAGGTCTACCCCGAGCCGATCCGCAAGGCCCATGTGGAGGGTGATTTCCACATCCACGACCTTGGCACGCTTGGTCCGTA
>JBBIQN010000077.1:1359-5794 GCA_037442305.1 Candidatus Bipolaricaulota bacterium | reverse complement strand
CGGGGATGTCGCGGTCGGGGTACCGCTACCAGCGGGTCGCGCGGGACGGGGATGATGGTGAGCCTGTTCTCTGACCGGCGGTTGGGGAGGCACAGATGAGGCTGAAGTTCGACCAAGAAAGCGATGCTCTGTACTTCCGTCTCGACGAGTCGCGGGTTGTGGAATCCGAGGAAGTACGGCCCGACGTGATCCTCGACTTCGATGAACGGGGGTACGTCGTCGGAGTGGAGATCCTGAACCTGAGCTAACGCGTTTCTCTTGATCAGCTCAGGGTTCTGCAGTTCGCGATAGCCTAGAACTGAAGGAAGCCAGGGCCGCTGGCCAGACGCGCTCCGTTCCCAGCACCTCGTGCAGCACCAGTCCGGTGGAGCATGGGCTACGGGATGAGAGCCGAGTTGTCCAGCACCCTGCCCTCTCGTTCGCCGGGAATAGGGGTCTCAGCCGGTGTTGAGATCCTCGCCCAGGGCCTCCTGACAGCGGCGCGCCTCCTCGGGGGAGTACACGGGATCCATGCAGCGAAACTTCGCCTCAGCCCGGGCGCGCTTGGTGCCTGCCTCCGCGATCACCTGCTCCAGACGTCCGGCCAGATCCGCCTGTCCCGCGTTGCGGAGCGCCCCGGCAAGGGCGTGCCAGAACGTGTCAGGGAGCGGGACACGCCGACCGTCGTCTTCCAGCCACAGGCCGTCCTCGTCGGCCTGGACGCTCAATACCACGCACAGCTTCTCCATCGGCCCACCTCCTTCGCCCGATCACGATAGCCCGTAGGCAAGACCCGGTCAATCCGATGTCCGTAGTCCGTTGTCCGTAGGCCGAGGAGCCCTGGCAGACAACGGACCCCGGATAGCGGCTCACGGATGACGGCTCACGAACAACGGGCCTGGGGTGGAAGAGCCGGCCGGGGAGCCTATAATCCCCCCGGGGTAACTGGGGGAGCCCGCAGAGGGCTGAGAGGAGGCGCCGACCTCGACCCCGGAACCTGACCTGGGTAATACCAGCGGAGGAAAGGTTCCCCGTCTCTCGGCCGAACCGCCTTTTCGGCCACCCCGCGCCCAACGCGGGATTCCCCACACCCCACATCCACCCGGTCTCGGACCGGTGAGACGAGGAGGGGTTGTGAAGAAGACAAAGCCAGGGAAGGCCGGGGCCGCCCGACGGATCCTTATCGTGGCGTCCGGCCAGCTCACGGACGAGGGCATGCTGAAGGAGCTCGCCTCCGCCGCAGACCTCGTCGTGGCCGCGGATGGCGGGCTTCAGCACCTGGCGCGGGTCGGGTTGACCCCGCACGTCCTGATTGGTGACCTCGACTCGCTCGATGAGCCTCCGCCTCCTGGAGTAGAAGTCCACCAAAGCCCGCGGGAAAAGGATGCCACGGACCTCGAACTCGCCCTCGACTACGCCGTCGCGTTGGTGCCGGAGGTGATCCACCTCTGCGCGGCGCTCGGCGGCCGGCTGGACCACGCGTTGGCGACAGTCCAGCTCCTGGCGCGGTTCGACCTCCCGATCGTCCTCCACCACCCCCCCGAAACGCTGTACCTCGTCTCCCGCCGACAGGACGTCCCGGCCCGTGTGGGAGACCGCGTCTCCCTCCTTCCGCTCACGGACGAAGCGAGGGGCGTCACCACCCACGGGCTTCGCTATCCGCTGGCCGGGGCCACGCTCGCGCGGACCTCGACCCGCGGCGTTTCGAACGAGGTGGTGGGACTCCCCTGCGGGGTGGAGGTAGGCGAGGGGAAGCTCCTCCTCGTCCACGGTCCGATGACCTGAAAGGAGGTCTTGATGAAGAAGCTTCTGCTGCTGTCGTGTGTCGTGTCGCTCACGCTCCCCGCGTGGGGGACGAAACTCGTGGTGTACACCTACCGGTCGTTCGTGCGCTGGGGACCGGCGGCGGCGATCGAGAAAGCGTTCGAGGCCCGCCACCCAGGGGTGGACTTGGTGTGGGTGGCCCCGGGCGGCGGGGCGGAGATGCTGTCCCGCCTGGTCGCCGAGCTGTCCACGGGCAAGACCGATGCCGACGTCTTTCTCGGCCTGTCGGCGATGGACCTCCCCCGCGCCCTCAAGGAGAACGTGTTCGGGCCCTACGATCCAGTGCTCGTCCCCAACCTTGCCCACATCCCACAGGAGATGCAGTTCGACGCCACGGGGCGGGTGATCCCGTTCGATCATGGCTACGTCACGTTCGTGGCCAGCAGAGCCCTCCGCGAGGACCTCATGCCCAGGACGTTCGCCGACCTCCTGCGGCCTGAGCTCCGGGGGAAGATCATCCTCCAGGATCCGCGAACATCGACCACCGGGCTCGCCTTCCTCCTGTGGACCGTGGCCCGGTTTGGGGACGACTGGCCCGCGTTTTGGAAGGCGCTCCTCCCCAACGCCCTCACCGTCACCAAGGGATGGACCGAGGCGTTCTCCATGTTCGAGGCGGGCGAGGCCCCCATCGTCCTCTCCTATTCCACCGATGCGGCCTACGCGTACATCACCGCCGGGGCCGAGAAGTACCGCGTGGTCACCCCCGACGGCGAGGCGTATCGGCTGGTGGAGGGGATGGGCATCGTGCGCACCACGACCAAACTCGACCTTGCCCATTCGTTCATGGACATCGTCCTCTCCCCGGAGATCCAGGCGCTGATCCCCACCTCGCAGTGGATGTTCCCCGTCCGGGGAGACGTGGAGCTTCCGCCGGACTTCGCTCGCCACGCGGTGCTTCCCGAAAGGCCGGTGTTCCTCTCACCCACCTACGCCGCGGATCGCCTTGAGGAGTGGATCGTCCGTTGGCAACAGGTTCTGGGCGAGCCGTGAGCTTCCGGAACGGGGCGGGATGGGGTCTCGCCCTCCTGCCCCTTGTGTTCCTTGCGGTCGCGTTCTTCTGGCCCCTGTGGGACGTGCTTCGCCTCGGGCTCCAGGTCGAGGGGCGGTGGACCGGGGAGCGGATCCTCGCCGCCCTCTCCGACCCGTACGTCCGGCGGCTGGTCCTGTTCACCCTCGAACAGGCCGCCCTGTCCGCCCTGCTCGCTCTTGGCCTGGGGTTCCCGCTGGGGTGGTTCCTCACCCGGTACCGGTTCCCTGGGCGCGGGCTCCTGCGGGCGTTCACGGTCGTCCCGTTCGTCCTCCCCTCGATCACCGTCGCCTTGGGGTTCGTCCTCTTCTTCGGCCGCTCTGGGCACCTCAACCGACTGCTGATGGGCCTGTTCGGCCTCGGGGAGCCCCCGATCCAGGTCCTCTATACCTTGTGGGCGGTCGTGCTCGCCCACGCGTTCTACAACGCACCGGTAGTCGCGCGGTTCGTGAACGCGGCCTGGGAACGCGCCGATCCCGCCTTGGTCGAGGCGGCGCGGGCCCTCGGCGCGCGGCCGCTGCGCGCGTTCGTCACCGTCACTCTGCCCTTGCTCCTCCCCGCCGTCCTCTCCGCCCTCGCCCTCGTGTTCGTCCTGTGCACGCTGTCGTTTTCGATCCCCCTCGCCCTGGGCGGGGCGCGCTACGCCACGGTCGAGGTCGGGGTGTACCTCTACGCCCGCGGCGTGCTGATGGACTTCCCTCGCGCGGCGGCGTTGGCCACGATCACCCTCGGCCTGTCCCTCGTCCTGACCTACCTCCACCTGTGGGGAGGGGGGTCGTTCTCCGCCCGCCAGGGTGGAGTGCGAGAAGCCCCCACCGTGCCCCTCTTCTCCCGGGAGAAGCCAGGTCGCGCCCTGTGGCTCCTCTACCTCGTGCCAGCGGCGGTCGTGTTCCTCGGCCCGATCGGGGCCGTGATCGCCGACTCGTTTCTCCACCCCGCCCCCGGCGGCGCGTCCCCCACCCTCTACTGGTACCGCATGATCGCCTCCGCGGCGTGGAACCCGTTCATCGAGTCCTCCCCCCTCGGGGCAGTGCGGACGAGCCTCCTCGTCGGCCTCGGGGCAACAGGCCTCGCCCTCGTCCTCGGCCTCAGCGTGAGCGCCGTGCTCCGCCGGGTGCGGTCGCGTGTTCTGGAGACGCTCCTCATGGCGCCGCTCGCCGTGTCGTCGGTCGTCCTCGGGCTCGCTCTTCTGCTCGCGTTCCGGCGGCCGCCCCTCTCCGCGCTGGGCGGGGGATGGGCGATCGTCCTCGCCCACACCCTGATCGTGTACCCGTTCGTGGTGCGGGCGATTCGCCCGTTGTGGGACGCCCTCGATCCCGCTCTGCCCGAGGCGGCGCGCACCCTCGGGGCGAGCCCGTTCGCCGTGTTCCGCACCGTGACCCTGCCCCTCCTCGGGAGCGGAGTCCTCGCCGCAGGCGCGTTCGCGTTCGCCCTGTCGCTCGGGGAGATGACCGCGGTGGCGATGCTGTCCGGGCCCGGCGTGATGACGATGCCGATGGCGATCTACCACTTCCTCGGCAGCCGCGACTTCGGGGCCGCGTCCGCAATGGCCACCGTCCTCATGGTGACCACCGCCCTCGCCGCGTGGGCGTGGGACCGCGCCGG
>JBBIQN010000077.1:0-1259 GCA_037442305.1 Candidatus Bipolaricaulota bacterium | reverse complement strand
GCAGAGCGTGTAGCGTCGGGCTTCATGCCCGACGGCCCCCTCTCCTCCACCTCTCCCCCCACAGGGGGAGAGGGTAGGGTGAGGGGGGATTCCGCTTTCGTGAGCCCCAAAGCTCGCACTTCCACACGGGCGGTTGGGTTGTCTCGGAGGTTCCATGTTTGAGGTCCGTGGGCTCACCAAGCGGTTCGGGACCGTGGTCGCGGTCGAGGGCTTCTCCCTCGCCGTGCCGCAGGGGGAGATCCTCGCCCTCCTCGGCCCGTCCGGGTGCGGGAAGACGACCGTCCTGCGGATCGTCGCCGGGCTGGAGCGACCCGATGCCGGCCGTGTCTTCCTTGCCGGCCGCGACGCCACGGACTGGCCGCCGGAGAGGCGCGAGGTGGGGCTCGTGTTCCAGAGCTACGCCCTGTTCCCCCACCTCTCGGTGGGGGCGAACGTCGCCTATGGCCTGCGGTTTCGGCGGGGAGACCGGAAGAGGAGGGTGGGGGAGCTTCTCACGCTCGTGGGCCTCGCTGGGTATGAGAAGAGGAAGCCGCACCAGCTCTCTGCGGGCCAGCAGCAGCGCGTGGCCCTCGCCCGGGCTCTGGCCCCCGAGCCGAGAGTCCTCCTCCTCGACGAGCCGTTGTCTGCGCTCGACGCCGCGCTGCGGAAGGACCTCCGCACCGAGCTGCGCACGCTCCTCCGAAAGCTCAGGATGACCGCCCTCTACGTGACCCACGACCAAGAGGAGGCGTTGGCCCTCGCCGACCGGGTGGCGGTGATGCAGGAGGGGAGGCTGGAGCAGGTCGCGCCGCCGGAGGAGCTGTACGTGCGGCCGCGTACCCCGTTCGTAGCGACATTCCTCGGCCGGGCCAACCTGTGGCCGGGCCGCGTGGTGTCCGTGGACGGCGACCGCGCCCTCATCGAGGTAGCTGGGGAGCGCATCCCCGCCGAGCGTGGGGATGCCAGAGAAGGCGACGAGGTGTTCGTCTTCTTCCGGCCGGAGTGGGTGGAGGTGGGCGCAGGGCCGTTCACCGCCGAGATCGAGAGCGCCGAGTACTTGGGCGACCGATGGGAACTCCGCGCCCGGTTCCGCGGCCTGCCTCTCGTGCTCGTCCTAGCCCAAGACCCCCGACCCAGGGCGACGTTCCCGTTCGCAGTCTCAGCCGCTCTGGCGATCGGACGGCAGTAGTCCCGGCTCCTGCCCACGACGCGGTACACCCGCCAGCCGGGACGAGCAGAGTGTGCGGGGCGGCAGCAGAACTAGCGGATCTAGCCAGGTG
>JBBIQN010000076.1:0-5959 GCA_037442305.1 Candidatus Bipolaricaulota bacterium | reverse complement strand
CGCGAAGGCCCTCGTCCTCTGACCCAACGCCCTCACCTCTCTCCTCCGCCGCGCCCGCGCCTACGGGGGCGACGGACTCTGGAAGCGAGAACGGGCTCGCAGAGAGCAGCGGGAAGCCCAGCTCGCCGGGTACCGGGCGCGTCTTGTGCAGGGGCCGGTGCTGGTTCTTGCCCTTGGCGGTGGCGTGCGGTACTCGTATGATCCCACGCAACTGGTGCCGTTGGGAGAGGCGGGAACCGTGTTTCCGACGATCCGCCTCATTGCCCCGTGGGGCACGCTGGAAGTGACGGAGGGCGGGATTCTCGTCGCCCCCGGATGGCAGACGGCGCGCGTTCCCGTTCCGACTGCCGTACGCGAAGGCCAGATCGCCGGCGAAGGGTGGAGGCTCGACCTCGCTTCAGGCTGGCTCGTCCGACCGGTGGCGGAGACCGGCCACTGGGAGCTCATCCGCGAAGAACCACTGAGAGAACCCGGAACCCAGGTGTAGCGTGTTCCAGGGAACTCAGGGCGTGGGTCGGGTGCCCTCGGCGCTCCCATGCCTGAGGTGGAGCCTGGCAAGAGTGGGGGTGTCGCGGCGGCGCGGAGCGCGTTGCGAGGCAGAGCTGGCTCAGTCAGCCCACGTAACGTTCGATATCCTCTGGGAGCGGCTCGGTACCCGCCACGTACGCGTCCCACAGCGCCCCTACGTCGGGTCCGCCGAAGCTGACGAGTGTGGTGCGCAGATCGCCTGGGCTTGCGGCACATCCGCGAAACCGCGAGGCGAACTCCCGCAGCGCACGAGCCATGACCTCCTTTCCCAGTGCGCGCTCGAGGAGGAGGAAGGCACACGCTCCCTTCCCCTCACGCAGCGCCTCGGAGTAGGGTTGGAACAACGTGCAGTCGAGGAGTGCAGTTCCGTGAGCTTCGGCCTCTCTCGCCCGAGGGAGGTACTCCTCGGCTACGGCCTTGCGGAGCGCCTGCCTGCCGAAGCGCGCTCTGTCCGCAACCAAGGCGGCGTACTCGGCCAGCCCCTCTTCACAGCCGGGCCTTGTTGGGTCGAACCGGATCCCGATGCCCCACCACAGGTGGGCGATCTCGTGGGCGAGGACGCCGAACCGGCTCGCCAAGTCGCGGTCACCGAGGAGCCCGGCGATGACGAGACCCTCCCGGGCGCAGTTGCCGGATACGCTTCGCGGTGGGCACGCGATGGTAAGCTGGTCGAACGGGCATGCACCCCACAGAGATGCGTAGAGTTCTACGATTTCCCTGGCCATCGCCATCACGTCCTGGGGGCGGTACGGCACGCCGCACATCGTGAGAGCGGCGAAGGTCATGGCCCCCGAGCGTGATTCCGCGTACTCCCCCTGCCCGGCCACGAACGAGAAATCCACCGACGTCTGTGCCCCTGTATCCCACTGTCCGGTGGTCTCATCATCGGTTGAGTGGACCTCGCCTTCCGCAATCGAGGAGACAACGTGCAGGCGGCCCGGAAGGGATACGGCAACCTCAAAACGGGCACCGTCGCGGAGGTCAAGCGAGAACAACGGTCGCCACAACGCATTCAAGTTGAACTCGTACCAGCGGTCCCCGCCATGCGTGCGGTGGACGCCCAACGTGTACTCGCCCGAATAGCGGGTCCTAATCGTGCATGTCTCCCCCCGCGACGCGCCGCGCGGGCGCGCTTGGTGGAGAACCGGGCCATCCTGGGCAGGGGGCACAGGCGTCCTGTCCACCTCAAGCTCATGCACGGTGAAGCCGGGATGAAGGAGAAAGGGGATCTCCGCTGGGGCCGCGGTGACGATGCCTTGGGTGACTGCCTCCGCTTCCAGCTTCCCCGTGCGGTCAAGCCGCACCTCAAGGTGCTCGTGGGTAGGTCGGAGAACACCGTGTTCCACACGCTCCAGGCCGTGAAGCAGCCTCTCCACGAACTCCTCGTCCATCGCTCACCCCCGCGTGATCCGGGCCGCCTGCCCGACCTATGCTCCGTACCACGGCCGTTGCACCTGGGGAGGCTATCGATCCCCAGCCATGGGGTCAACCTGCTCTTGAATCGGGTCGGCGCGGCATGTCACGCCCAGCGCTGCGGGTTTAAGGAAAACTGGTTCTGCGCAACCCAGATCGTGCCCCGGGTTCGTGGGCGATGCCCGCGTGGGGGGTACGCCGTGCCAGGCGTCAGTGCTCCGGCGCACCACGGGCTCGGGTTTGACAAGCGTCACGTGACGCGTTACGGTTCGTGGGTGATCAAGACCTTTGCGGACCGACACACAGAGGAGTTGTTCCGCACGGGTCGGTTCAAGAGGCTGCCACCGGCCATCGTACGGCGAGCGGCGAGAAGGCTTGAATACATCGATCTGGCAACCCACCTAGATGACCTTCGCGTCCCCCCGGGGAATCGACTCCACAGGCTCCGGGGTGACCGCGAAGGTCAGCACGCGATCGCCGTCAACGACCAATGGCGCATCTGTTTCCGGTGGGTTAAGGGCGAAGCTTACGACGGTGAGGTTACAGACTATCATTGAGGAGGGTGACCCATGAGCATTCCCAGCGCGAGGAAGAAGGAGGTTAGGCCCATCCACCCAGGTGAGATGCTGCGGGAGGATTTCCTTCCCGATTACCGCCTTACAGTTTCGGGACTCGCACAGGCGCTCGGTGTTTCACGTCAGACCGTAAACGAGCTGCTTCGCGAGCGGAGATCCGTGAGCTCGCAGATGGCGCTCCGGCTTTCACGCCTGTTTGGCAACTCGCCCGAGTTCTGGCTCAACGCGCAGCGGGCTGTGGATCTGTGGGATGCTACCCAGGAGGTGGGACCCGAGGTGGAACAGATCAAGCCGTTGCGTAGGGAGCGGTCGCCCCTGCCCGCCCAGCTCCTGCTGTCTGTCTCCGGGGGGCGGGGGGACGCTGAGTGTCTCGGCGAGAGCCGGGAACGCAAAGTCCGCGGCTGGCAGCCTGTATGGAAAGTGCGGGGGCCGCGGACCTCCGGCACGCGGGCCTTCGGCCCACGGGTTCCCGCTGTACGCAAGGTGAGGTTCATGATGCAGAGAAGCTTCTGTTCGGAACGGTACTCCGACGGCCTGCTAGGTCCATGAGGTCCAACCCCAGGAACCTCGCCCAACCGCGGGGATCCGATCTTCTCCGCGTAGCCGAAGGCTCAGCGGGCCTTTGTCACACGGGCTGCTGGTTGGGAGGTCCCGGGATGTGGAGGGCACGATGATCAGCTGCCGAGGAGTGACGAAGACGTACGTCGTGCGCGAGCGGGCGGGGTTCTTCCGCCGCGGGGTGCGGCGGGAGATCGAGGCCCTGCGCGGGATCGACCTGGCGATCGCCCGCGGCGCGTTCGTGGGGCTCCTCGGTCGAAACGGGGCCGGGAAGACCACGCTCCTCAAGATCGTGGCCACGCTCCTCCTTCCCACCGCAGGCGAGGTCGTGGTGGACGGGATCGACGCCGTGCGCGAGCCCACACGGGTGCGCCGCAAGCTCGGGGTTGTCCTCGCCGGGGAACGCACGCTCTATTGGAAGCTGACCGCGATGGAGAACCTGCTCCTGTTCGGCGGGCTCCAGGACCTCCCGCGGCGAGAGGCGCGTGAGCGGTCCGAGGATCTCCTGGAGCTCGTCGGACTCTCAGGGTTCGTTGATGTCTCCGTGGAGAAGTTCTCCAGCGGGATGCGCAAGCGCCTCGCCATCGCCCGGGCGCTCATCCATCGCCCGCCGGTCTTGATCCTGGATGAACCCACCACGGGGCTTGATCCCCACGGCGTGGAGGAGGTGTGGGAGGTGCTGCGGGCGTTGCGGGAGGAGGGGACCACGGTGCTCATGGCCACCCACAACATGCTGGAGGCCGAGCGGTTGCCCACGCGCCTTCTCATCATCGAGGAGGGCAAGCTCCTCACGGACGGGACGCCGCAGGAGATCACCGCACGTTCCGGAGCCCAGCGCATGGCGGTGCTCACGCTCGGCTCCCGGCCCAAGGTGGACGAGGGGCTCCTCGTCCACGAGCTTGGGGGCGGGATGTACTCCTTGGCCGTCCCCATGGGCCGGCTGCCGGCGCTGCTTGCCCAGCTTCAGGCGGACGGTGTGGACGGTGTGCACCTGGTGAACGTTGGGATCGTGGAATCGGGTCTGTGGGAGGCGTTCTTGCGCCTTACCGGCCGGCCGTTCGACACCGCTGCCGAGGAGCCGTGAGGTCACTGCTTGCGTTGGTGAGGAAGGAACTCCTCGACCTGCGTGCCTACCCCTTGGACCTTCTCAGCTACGCCATTTCGCCGGCGCTCGCTGTGACGCCGTACCTTCTCCTGGCGCGGTTGTTCGGGTTCGATGAGGGGCTCGTGGACTCCGTCGCGGTGGGGCTTCTCCTCTGGTACTGGCTTTCGACCTTGTTCTGGGGAGTGGGCTTCGGGCTTCAGGAAGAGATGGAGGAAGGTGTGCTGGAGACCGTGCTCGTCCATCCTGTGTCCATCTTCACGGTGCTCGGGGCCAAGGCTGTGGTGACCGTCATTCTCAACCTGTACATCACCGGGGCGATGGCGGCCTGGTTCTTCGCGTTCGGCGTTCCGCTTGTCTTCCCCTGGCCGGCGTTTCTTGGGCTAGTCCTGCTTGGGGGGCTTGGGGTATCGGGGTTCGCGCTGGGTCTGGCCGGACTGGTCCTCTTCTACAAGCGCGTGTACGGGATCGGCGATCTCTTCGAGCACGGTCTGGGGGCGCTCTCGGGGATGACCATGCCCGCGGCGCACTTGCCGCGGGGGCTGTGGCTCGTCTCGCGGCTGTTGCCGCTTTCCTATGCGATCGAGTCCGTGCGCCGGGTCATCGCGGGGGACGGGGTAGGACCGGAGGTGGGCCTGCTTGTGGGCCTGGGGCTCGCCTACCTCGTTCTCGGGCACAGGCTGCTCGCGGTGGCCGAACGGGGCATGCGAGCGGCGGGGACGACAGGAGAGTTCTGATGCGTCCGACCTGGGTGTTGCTCCAGTACTCGCTGCGCGCCCAACTCCGCTACGGATTGTTTCGCTGGTCGCTCGCGTTTCCGTTGGCCCTCGCCCTTCCCGCGCTCCTCGTCGGGATGTGGGGCGAGGGGATGGGGCTGGGGGCGGAGTTCGCCGACCGAACGGGGACGTCGGACTACTTGGGGTACGTCCTCCTGGGGGCTCTATACTGGAACTTCGTCGAGGTGATCTGGTCGATCGCCCTCTCCCTCCAGCGAGCCATGCGCCAGGGGACGCTGGAGTCGCTGCTTTCCACCGGCATCTCGCGCACCGGGTTGATCGGGGCCTGGTCCGGGGCTCGCTTCGCCGTGGAAGTCGTCCCGTCTCTGGCTACGCTGGGCCTGATCCTTGCTCTGTCGGGTGTTCCTGCGTGGCCGCGTTGGGCGGGGGTGCTCCTGGCGTGGTTCCTCTCGCTGGCCGCCTCGTACGGGTTCGCGTTTCTCCTGTTCGGGCTGACGCTCCGGTTCAAGGACGCGAACGCGGCGGTCGGTCTCCTGGGAAACGCTGCCCCGCTCCTCGGCGGCGTCTTCTTCCCCGTGGCCCTGCTGCCGGGCTTTCTCCGGCCCTTTGCGTACGTCTTCCCCTTCACCTACGGGGTGGATGCCGTGCGCGCCCTGTGGCTGGACACGCCGGCCATGTTCCCCATGGGCGTCCAGCTTGGACTGCTCGCGGCATTGGCTGTAGGCTACGTGAGCCTGGGGTGGTGGGCGCTCCTCTACTTCGAGCGCCAGGCCCGCCACCACGGGGTGGAGGGGTTCTGACGGCGGGTCGTGCCGGGGAACGCCCCGCTACTCGGGCGAGCGGCGCGTTGGGCGTTGCCGCGAGCACCGGGGAGACGTAGCCTCGGACCATGATCGGCCGAGAGCACCTTGCCCGGTTACGGGAGATCCTGAAAAGGGAGGGTCGGCTGATCGGTCTCTCCAGCGATCGGACCGTGGTGTTCGTGGGCGACACCCACGGGGACCGCGAGGCAACGAGGGAGATACTGGACCGCTTTCCGCCGCCGG
>JBBIQN010000075.1:0-5974 GCA_037442305.1 Candidatus Bipolaricaulota bacterium | reverse complement strand
ACCGTGTATGGTTCGGACCGGTAGCGATGCCTGAGGACAAGCGGCTCTCGGTGGTGTGGCTCCAAGCGGCCGGGTGCACCGGCTGTTCGATGTCCCTGTTGAACGCGCAGTACCCCCACATCGCGAACCTCCTCCTGGACGAGGTCGTCCCTGGCAAGGCGTTGGGTCTCGTCTTCCACGCCACGCTGATGGGGCCGTTCGGCCACCCGGCCCTTGAGGTACTGAAGCGCGTGCCCGTGGACGGGGCCGGGTCGTACGTCCTCGTTGTGGAGGGGGCGATCCCCACGGCCAGCAGCGGAGCGTTCGGTCACGTGGGAGAGGTCACGATGGCCGACCGGGCCCGCACGCTGGGGGAGAACGCCCTGGCTGCGGTGGCCCTGGGAAGCTGCGCCGCCTACGGGGGGATCCCCGCCGGCGCCCCGAACCCGACCGGGTGCGTGAGTCTCAAAGAGTTCCTGGATCGAGAGGGGATTGCGACACCCGTGGTCAACGTCCCGGGATGCCCGCCGCACCCCACCTGGTTCGTGGAGACGGTGGCCCATCTGCTCCTCTCCGGCCTCCCCGGGCCGGGGGACCTCGACGAGGTGGGGCGGCTGCGCTCTGTGTACCCGGGGCTCATCCACGAGAACTGCCCGCGGCGGGCCGACTTCGACGTGGGCCGGTTTGCCCGTGCGTTCAGCGAGCCGGGGTGCCTGTACGAGCTCGGCTGCAAGGGCCCGTACACCGACGCCCGCTGTCCAACCCACCGCTGGAACGGCGGGGTTAACTGGTGCATCGGCGCTGGGCACCCCTGCCTCGGGTGCTCGGAGCCGGAGTTCCCCGATCTCCTCGCTCCCGTCTACCGGAAGTTCGGCCCGGAAACGTCACACGACACCTACAGGAGGGCGCGATGCGCACCGTGCTTGTTGACCCCATCACCCGCATCGAGGGACACCTCAGGATCGAGCTCCGCGTTGAAGACGGGCTGATCCGGGAGGCTTACTCCTCCGGAGGCCTCTACCGGGGCCTGGAGGAGATCCTGGTCGGCCGGCACCCGCTCGACGCGCAGAAGATCACGTCCCGCATCTGTGGGGTCTGCCCGCTCGCCCACTCTCTGGCCGCGGCGTACTGTTTGGACGACGCGCTGGGCCTGGCGGGCCGGGTTCCCCCCACCGGTCGGCTCCTTCGGAACCTGATCTACGGGGCGAACTTCCTGCACAACCACGTCCTCCACTTCTACCACCTCGCGCTCCCCGACTACCTCGACCCGTCGCTCCTGTCCGGGAACCTCGCTGCGCTCGGGGGGCTCCTCTCTGCCGGGGTGTCGGCCGGCGAGAGCCGGTTCTCGGCTTCGGAAACCGGGGAGCTCGTGGCCCACTACGTGGAGGCCCTCGAGATCCGTCGCCGGGCCCACGAGCTCGAGGCCCTGCTCGGGGGGAAGATGCCCCACGACATGGCGATCGTGCCCGGCGGGGTCACGTACCGACCGGGCCTGCCCGAGGTTGCGTCGTACCGGTTCCGCTTGAAGGAGATCCGGGACTTCATGGAGAACCGCTACCTCCCAGATGTGTTCCTGCTCCTGGAGCGCCATCACGACCACTTCGCCCTCGGGCGCGTTGGGAACCTCCTTTCCTTCGGGTGCTTCCCAGTGGAGGACGGGATGACCGGCGTTGCCGGGAGGTTGTTCCCGGCGGGGATCGTCCGATCTGGGCAGGTGGAACCGCTCGATATCGCCGCGGTCACGGAGTCCGTCGCCCGCTCGTGGTACGAGGGAGATGGGGCGGACGCCCCTCTCTCCGGACGAGCCGAGCCCACGCCGGGGCGGGACGGGGGGTACTCGTGGGTGAAGTCCCCGCGGTACGGGGGGGAGCCGTTCGAGGTCGGCCCGGCGGCCCGAGTGCGGATCGGGCTCGGTCTGGGCGACGCGGCGTTCCGGAGACTGGCCCAGGATCTCCTGCGCGAAGCGGGGGTGGGGCCGGAGGACCTGAGCTCGGTCGCCGGGCGGCACGTGGCCCGGGCGATCGAGGCCCGCTACCTGTCGCAGGTTCTCGATGGGTGGCTCGACGCCCTGGACCTGCAAGGGCCGATCGCGGTCCCGTTCGCGATCCCTGCCGAGGCGGAAGGGTGCGGGCTCACCTGCGCTCCGCGCGGAGCCCTCGGGCACTGGGTGCGGATCGAGGACGGCAAGATCGGCCGCTACCAGGTGATCGCCCCCACCACGTGGAACGCTTCTCCTCGAGATGCGGACGGAGTCCGCGGTCCGATCGAACAGGCGCTCACGGGGACGAGGGTGAACGGGGACGGGCTCGTCGAGGCAGGGCGGATCGTGCGCTCGTTCGATCCGTGCCTGGCGTGCGCCGTCCAGTGATGGAGGGGAGGGAGGACGATGCTCGTATCTGAGCTCAAACCGACCGCGGAGATCCTGGCCGCGCTTCGCCCTGGGGAGCGGGTATTCATCACCTCCTGCGGGGGATGCGCCGAGGTGTGCCGGGCGGGGGGGGAAGAGGCCCTCACCGAGCTTCGGTCGAGGCTCGCCGAAGCGGATCACCCGGTCGTCGGCGCGGTCGCCCTGGCGTTCCTCTGCAACAAGGCCCTCGTCGGGCTGCGGCTCGCGCGGTGGGCGGAGGCGCTGGCTGGGGCCGATTCGGTCCTCGTTGCCTCGTGCGGGGTTGGAATCCAAGCCGTGGCCGAGGTCGTGGACACGCCGGTGCACCCCGCCTCGAACACGGTTACGTTCGGGGAGTTCCAGGGGGTGTGGCCGTCCGGGGAGAGGTGCGACCGGTGCGGAGACTGTGTCCTCGACCACACCGGCGGGATCTGCCCCCTCACCACCTGCCCCAAAGGCCTTCTCCACGGGCCGTGTGGGGGGTCGCAGGGTGGGGAGTGCGAACTTGAACCCGGACGGAGCTGTGGTTGGCAGCGGATCTACGATCGTCTGGCCGAACGCGGGCGGTTGGACCTCCTCGACCGGTACGTGGAGCCCAAGGACCGGAAGCTCCAGCACGACGTGCCCCTGTCGCGGCGGCGCTCGACGTGGTGGGACCTTGAGGCCATGGGGGAGGAGTAGATGAAGTTTCGGGAGAGGATCGCGCGGGGGGAGTTCGTGATCACCTGCGAGGCCGGACCGCCTAAGGGGACGGCTGTGGACAAGGTCCTCGCCGAGGCGGACCGGGTGGCATCCCGCGTTCACGCGTTCAACGTGACCGATCTCCAGTCGTCGGTGATGCGGATGAGCTCATGGGCGTTGTGCGCCCTCCTTCGGGAGCGCGGACATGAGCCGATCCTGCAGCTCACCTGCCGCGACCGAAACCGGCTGGCGCTGCAGGCCGACCTCCTTGGGGCGTGGGCGCTCGGGATCGAGAACGTGCTCGCCCTGACCGGGGACCACACCGTGCTGGGCGACCATCCCGGAGCTCACGCGGTGTTCGACTTGGACTCCGTCCAGCTCATCTCGGCGATCGGGCTCCTCAACTCCGGGAAGGACCTCGTCGGATCCGAGCTTCAGGGGGGCACGGGCTTCTTCGTCGGGGCCGTGGTGAACCCGACGAGCGAACCGTGGGAGCCGCACCTGGCGAAGATGCGCCTCAAGGCGGCGCGGGGAGCGCGGTTCTTCCAGACCCAAGCGATCTACGAGCCCGAGGCGTACGCCCGGTTCGCCCAGCGTGCGGACGGGCTTGGCGTCCCGGTCTTGGCGGGGATCATCCCCCTCAAGAGCGCGAAGATGGCACGGTTCATGAACGAGCACATCGCCGGGGTCCACGTCCCAGACGAGATCATCAGCGGACTCGACCAAGCGAAGACGAAAGACGAGCGCGAGAAGCGCAGCATCGAGATCTGCGCCCGGATCATCCGCGCCGTGCGCCCGTACTGCCAGGGGATCCACCTCATGCCGATGGGGTGGGAGCACCACGTCCCGGCGATCCTCGATCTCGCCGGGGTCTGAATAATGGAGCGTGTTGCGCTTGGATCACCGCGCGCCGCCGGCCGAGCGATCCTGGCTCAAGCCAGGAACAAGGAGGAGTGAAGATGCCCTACGACCCAGTGAAGCTGGCGGATTGGCAAATCGCCGCCGAGGCCGAGAAGACGATGCCCCCTCCGCGGGATTGGCAGAAGAGGATGGGTCTCAAAGAACACGAGGTCCTGCCCTACGGGCGAATCGCCAAGCTCGACTTCCGCGCGATCATCGAGCGGCTACGGGATCGCCGGGACGGGAAGTACATCGAGATCACGGCCATCACCCCTACCCCGCTGGGGGAGGGGAAGACCACGACCACGCTCGGCTTGATTGAGGGGCTCGCCAAGCGGGGGAAGAACGTGGGCGGGGCGATCCGTCAACCCTCCGGCGGCCCCTCGATGAACATCAAGGGCACGGCGGCCGGCGGGGGGAACGCCCTCCTCATACCGATGACGGAGTTCACGATGGGCCTTACCGGCGACATTGACGCCATCACCAACGCCCACAACCTGGCGATGGTCGCCCTCACCGCGCGGCTGCAGCACGAGGCCAACTACTCCGACGACCAGCTTCAGAAGAGAGGCCTGAAGAGGCTCGACATCGACCCCCGACGCGTGGAGATGCGCTGGGCGCTCGACTTCTGCGCCCAGGCCCTTCGCCACATCGTGATCGGACTTGGAGGGAAGAGCGACGGCCTTCTGATGGAGTCGGGATTCCAAATCTCCGTGTCGTCGGAATTGATGGCGATTCTCGCGATCGCCCGCGACCTTGCCGACATGCGGAAGCGGATCGGTGAGATCACCGTCGCCTACGACCGGCAGGGGAACTCCGTCACCTGCGAGGACCTCGGCGTGGCCGGGGCGATGACGGCGTGGCTTCGGAATACGATGAACCCCACGCTGGGCTGCACGATCGAGTACCAGCCGGTGCTGATCCACGCCGGGCCGTTCGCCAACATCGCCGTCGGGCAGTCCTCGATCATCGCCGATCGGCTCGGGCTGAAGCTGTGGGACTACCACGTGACCGAGAGCGGGTTCGGCGCCGACATCGGATTCGAGAAGTTCTGGAACGTGAAGAGCCGGCTGAGCGGGCTTGTCCCCCACGTGTCCGTGATCACAGCCACGATCCGGGCCCTGAAGATGCACGGAGGAGGGCCGCGGGTCGTGCCGGGGCGGCCGCTGCCCAAGGAGTACCAGCAGGAGAATTTGGAGCTACTGGAGAAGGGCATGGGGAATCTCCTCCACCACATCGCGATCGTGCGCAAGTCGGGGATGAAGCCGGTGGTGTGCATCAACCGGTTCCACACCGACACCGCGGCCGAGGTGGCCGTCGTGCGGCGCCATGTGGAGAAGGCCGGGGCCCGCTGCGCGCTTGGAGAGCACTGGCTCAAGGGCGGGGAGGGGGCCCTCGAGCTCGCCGACGCGGTGGCCGAGGCGTGCGAGGAGAAGTCGGAGTTCCGGTTCCTGTACCCGTTGGACATGCCGCTCCGCAAGCGGGTAGAGCGGATCGCTCGCGAGGTGTACGGGGCGGACGGGGTGTCGTGGTCCGCGGAGGCGGAGGAGAAGGCGCGGGAGTTCGAGTCGGGGAGGTTCCAGGACTACACGACGATGATGGTGAAGACCCACCTCTCGCTGTCACACAACCCCGACCTAAAAGGGGTGCCCACAGGATGGACGCTTCCGATCCGGGACATCCTCCTCTTCTCTGGGGCGAAGTTCCTCTGCCCGATGGCCGGCGCGATCACCCTCATGCCGGGGACGAGCTCCGACCCCGCGTTCCGGCGGGTGGACGTGGACGTGGACACCGGGGAGGTCCGCGGCCTGTTCTGATGTAGGGACGTCTGATGTACGTGTAGGGGCGAGGCATGCCTCGCCCCTACGGGGACTTCGTCACGATCTGTGCCCATAACAGGGAGTGCGTGCTGGGTGAGATCAGGGACGGGACAGTGGTCCTTTCCCCGTTTGGCCGCGTTGTGGACGGATGCTGGCGGGAAGCGCCGTCCCATTTTCCTCAGGTTGTCCGTGACGCGTTCGTGATCAT
>JBBIQN010000074.1:0-6007 GCA_037442305.1 Candidatus Bipolaricaulota bacterium | reverse complement strand
CAGCGTTAAGTACGTCCCCTGGGGGAGAGCGTCATTCCCCGGCCGTGTTGGAAACTGATCCCCTGCTCCCCTGCCACATGGGGCGGGCATCCCGAGCTGTTTCTAGCCGAGCGTGCCGGCGAGCACGCCGAGCAGAGCGAACGCCGCCCCGAGGAGCCACAGCCGGACGACGACCTTCGGCTCGGGCCACCCTGGGCTCGGGATCCGGTGCGGCCACGGCACCTCTCCCTCCTCGAGGTGGTGGTGGAACGGGGCCATCTTGAGGAGACGCACGCCGGTCAGCTTGTAGCTCGCCACCTGGAGGACATCGGACAGGACCATGGCCACAAACAACCCGCCCGCAAGAGGAAGGATGAATAGGCCGCCCGAGGCGAACGCGATCCCGAACAGGAACCCACCGAGGCCCATCGAGCCCACGTTCCCCAGAAACACCCGCGCGGGGTAGGTGTTCGCCCACAGGAATCCCCCCCCGGCCCCAAGGGCCAGGACGACAAGCGCTGCGAACATGGGCGTCCCGATCGCCGGGAGGAGCCCAAGAAGGGCGATGAGCCAGGCGCCGGTGGCCAGGCCGTCCAGGCCATCGGCGAGGTTGACCGCGTTCACCGTGCCCATGAACCCCACGACAACCAGGGGGATCCACGCCCACGGGGCAACGGCGGACAGGCGGAGCGAGGAGAACGGGACGAGGAACCTTACGTCGAAGTAGGGAACGAGAAGGCAGAGGAGGCCTCCCCCGAGGAGCTGGGCAAGAAGGGTCTGGTGAGGGAAGAACCCCACCGAGGCTCCCCGTCGCTGGGAGCGGAGGTCGTCGAGGAGTCCAACGAGCGCCCCGGCCAGGGTGGCCGCGAGGGCGAACCCGAGATCTGGCCTTGCCCCGCGGCTCCACAAGAGCCCTCCTCCCAGGAGGATGAGGAGGAGGGGGATAACACCCCCCATCGTGGGCGTCCCCGCCTTCCCGTGGTGAACGATCGGCCCCTCAGGCCGGATGCGCTGCCGGGCGCGGATCCACCGGGCAAACCGCGGGCTCCCCCACGCCGCGGCAGGCATCGCCACAAGGGCAAGGACGAGCCCCAGCGTCAGCCCTTCCACCGCCACTCCCCCTCGGTAGAGAGGAGATCCTTCACCACATCTTCGGCGCTGCCCCCAGAGAGAGCGTGCCGCACCGCGCGGAACAGGTCGTAGCTTGAGGTGAGGGTCAGACGGAGATCGCGGGAGCTCCGGCGCACGGCGTCCGTCCACTGCGGGCCCCGCCGCCGAGGATCCAGGCGCGGCTCGGCCAAGCAGACGAGCACCCCCCGCGCGTCTCCCTTCTCCTCGGCCCGCAGGCGATCGAGGTCGAGGAGAAGGGCGCGGTGCTCCTCCGGTCCCACCGGTCCAAAGAGCGACAGGGCCACCCGCACGAGGAGATCCCCCTCGGGAGAAGACGCGTGAACGGTCGCGGCGCTCCCCTCGACCGGGGAGGAGGTGAACCCGAGGTGGGCCAACGCCGCTTGAACCGATTGGACCAAGCCCACGGTTCCGCGGGGGGAGAGGAGGCCGCGCAACGCGTCGAGCGTACGCTTCTTCTCTCGAAGGTCGTCTTCCTTCTTCCCCAGGGCGTCGCGCTCGCGCGCAAGCCCCGCCTCTTCTTCTCGGAAGTCCTCCTCCCCAGGCAGGGAGTACCCGGCGAGCCAATCGGGAAGACTCTCCGGGAGCGGCGCGGCGAGGAGGGAGGCGAGGGCGGGGAGAAGGTGCTCCCCCACCTCGGCCGGGGATGCCCCGGGGAACGAGGGGACGAACAGGATCCGCCCCGTGCCCACCGGCAGGTCCCACGCCACGACGTCGCCCACGCGGTTTGAGGCGAGGACCTGCCCGAACGAGGCGAGCGGAGAGCCCAAGGCGGCCACGAGCACAGCCTCGTAGCCGTGGGAAGCGAAGGCAGCGAGGTAGGAAGCGAGGGGGTGGCCCGGCGCGGCCACGGCGATGTCCCGGCCCCGGCGGGGGACGAGCTTCAGCCCCTGGGGAAGCCCCAGGTGATGGGGGCCGGAGACGAGGGACGCCCGGGGGAGGAACGCGTACCGATCAAATCGGAGTGGCGGGTTCCCCGCCGTTTCGACCCCTTCCCCTGGGGCGCGCACCCGAACGACAAGCACACCGCCCCCGCGGAGGAGGAGATCCTCGCTCTCCCCCCGCCGGGCGGCGAAGAGGTTCTGCAGGGCCCGCGCGAGCCCAAGGTCCCGGCCGGGGTAGATCCGCCACATCCCATCCGGAGACAGGACGGCCTGGGATTGCCACAGGGCAGGCAAGGGCTCGGGATCCACCAGCACCGCGTCGTAGCTTGTAAGGGATTCGGCGGACGGGAACTCCGCCCGCACCACCCCCGGTCCCTCGATATCCCACCCGAGCGCAAGAACCCGCATCGGAGCCCATTGTACGAACGGCCGTGAGGAGGGCCAACGTCGGTTGCCCGGGGGGGCGCCTCTTGCTACGCTCGTCCCATGCCTTGGTCCTCTATCCCAACCCCGTGGGGAGAGTTTTACGCCGCGGCGGACGGCCCAAACATCGTCGAGCTACGGTTTCCCGGTCCTCCACCTGGCGAGCTTATGGCACCAAGCCCGCTCTTGGAGAAGCTGGCTTGGGAATTCGGGGAGTACCTCCGCGGCACGCGCACAGCATTCGACCTCCCCCTTGCCCTCTACGGGACCGAGTTCCAGAAGGCCGCGTGGCGCGAACTCGCGCGGATTCCGTACGGGGCCACGGTGACCTATGGGGATCTGGCAGCGCGGGTGGGGCGACCTCGCGCGGCGCGGGCCGTGGGAGGGGCCGTGGGCTCTAACCCGATCCCGATCCTCATCCCCTGCCACCGCGTTCTACCCGCTTCCGGCGGGCTGGGGGGGTTCGGGCCGGGCCCGGAATGGAAGGGCCGCCTCCTTTCCTTGGAGGGCGTTCGTTACAGCGAGAAGTCCTCGCCGAGGTAGGCGAGGCGCGCCTCGGGGTCGGCAAGGACCTCCTCCGGCGTCCCGGCGCACAGGAGCCGCCCCCCGTGGACGAGGTACGCCCGATCCGTGATCCGCAGGGTATCGCGCACGTTGTGGTCGCAGATCGCGATCCCGATCCCGGACCCCGCTAGCCGGCGCAGGAGCGTGGCCAGCTCGGCCACAGTGAGGGGATCCACCCCCGAAAACGGCTCGTCGAGGAGGAGGAACGCGGGGCGAGCGACGAGGGCCCGCGCCACTTCCACCTTCCGCCGCTCGCCAGCGGAGAGTTTCCCCACCGGCCGGCCCAACAGGGTTGTGAGTCCAAGCTCGGCGGCGATCGCCTCGACCTCCCCGTTCCACGGCAGCCGCAGCCCCTCCAACGCCAGGCGCAGGTTCCCCTTGACCGTGGACCGGAGGAACACCGACGGCTCTTGGGGCAGGTAGTGGATCCCCGCCCGCGCCCGCAGGAAAAAGGGGAGGCCCGTGATCTCCCGACCGTCGAGCCGGACCGAGCCCTCTGTGGGGCGAAGAAACCCCACGAGGAGGTACAGGGTCGTCGTCTTCCCCGCGCCGTTGGGGCCGAGAAGCCCGGTTACCTCGCCGGCGCGGAACGCGACCGTGAGGCCGTCCACCGCCCGCCGGCGGCCAAATGCGCGGACAAGGCCCACGCCCTCAAGGAGCCGGGACAAGCTCGGCCTCCGTCACCCGCAGTTTTCCTTCCTTAGGCCAGGCGACAAGTGTGGCCCCCACGAGCTTCACCCCGTGGCCCCGCACCGTGGCCGCGACGGCCACCAGTTCGTCCGACACCAGGTCGTACCGCCCGGTGGGGAACCCAAGCTCCCAACCTGAGAACGTGGCGTTGGCCTCCGTCAAGTGAACGGTCTGGCCAAGGTCCCACCGCGCCTCGCCCGCGGAAAGAATGACCCCTCGCCCCTCCGCGCGAAGGCCAACGAGCACGAGGCCCCCCAACCACCGCGCCTCGTTGCACGAGAAGGAGAACCCCTCGCCCTCCCCAACCACCGGCGATCCGGTGTCCGGCTCGCCGCTTATCAGGGTCCACTCCCGACCGTAGCGATCGGCACGGATCGCTGGGGCGCGCAGAACAAGCTGGGGGGAGCCCTCGTGGTAGAGGTGAACGGTCACGTCCTTCCCCTCCCACCCGGCCGCGGTTCGGACGAGCTCCCTCATCCGCACCTCCCATTTCGGCCGGCCAGCCTCGTCGTACACGGTGAGCCACGGGGCCTCGGCCTGGACAGACTGACCTGCCGCGGAAAACGAAAGGAGGAGGAGAAAAACTAGGACAGACATGCTCGCACGAACCCCACGAACAGAGGGTGGGGGGAGAGAGGACGGGAGCGGAACTCCGGGTGGTACTGGACTCCCACGAACCACGGGTGATCCACGATTTCCACCGCCTCCACGAGACGGGCGTCGGAGGAGAGGGCACTGGGGACGAGGCCGACCGCGGAAAGAGCCTTCCGGTAGCGGGGGTTGAACTCGTAGCGGTGCCGGTGGCGCTCGGCGATCGCTTCCGCCCCGTACACCCGCTGAAGAAGGGTCCCGGGGACGACGTTTGCCGGGCACTCCCCACGCCGCATCGTCCCTCCTTTCGCGGCAATTCCACCCTGGTCGGGGAGGAGGGCGATCACGGGGTGAGGGGTGCGGGGGTCAAACTCCGTCGAGTTCGCATCGCTCCACCCCACGGCTTCGCGGGCGAACGCGATCGTGGCCACCTGCATCCCAAGACAAATGCCGAAGTAGGGGATCCCCGCGCGCCGCGCGTAGCCCGCGGCGAACACCTTTCCCTCCACCCCGCGCTCCCCGAACCCGCCTGGAACGAGGATCCCTGCGTACCCCTCGAGCGAACGCTCCCGCTCCTTCTCCACCCGATCCGAGGGGATCCACCCCACCTCGACCCGCGCCCCCAGCGCCGCCCCGGCGTGGCGGAGGGCCTCGAGGATCGAGAGGTACGCGTCGTGGAGCTCAACGTACTTCCCCACGATCCCGATCCTGACCGTCCGCCCGGGGTTCCCCAGTCGCCGCACGAAGTCCTCCCAGGCTGTGAGGTCCCGTTCCCCCGCCGCAAGGCCGAGCCGCTCAAGGAGCTTCCGATCCAGCCCCTCTTCTCGCATCGCAAGGGGCACGCCGTAGATCGTCGGGAGGTCCTGGGCCGCGATGACATGCCCCCGGGGGACGTCGCAAAATAGGGCGATCTTGTCCCGCAAGGCCGGTGGGATCTCGGTGGGGCAGCGGGCAACGATGAAGTCAGGCTGGATCCCGGCTGTGCGGAGCTCCTTCACCGAGTGCTGGGTGGGCTTTGTCTTGAGCTCGCCGGTGGTGGACAGGATGGGGAGGTAGGAGAGGTGGACCACCGCGACGTCGGCGCGGGGGAGTTCATCCCGGAGCTGACGGATCGCTTCGAGGTAGGGCAAGCCCTCGATGTCGCCCACCGTGCCCCCCACCTCGACCGCGACCACGTCCGCTCCCGTTGCCTCCAGTGCCCCCCGGATCCGGCGCTTGATCTCGTCCGTGATGTGGGGAATGACTTGCACCGTGTGGCCGAGGTAGTCGCCCTCCCGCTCCCGAGCGATCACGTCGCGGTACACGCGCCCCGTGGTGAGGTAGTTTGCCTCCCCAAGGTCCTGGCCGAGAAACCGCTCGTAGTGGCCGATGTCGAGGTCCGTCTCCAAGCCGTCCTTCGTGACGAACACCTCGCCGTGCTCGTACGGGTTCATCGTCCCCGCGTCCACGTTCAAGTAGGGATCCACCTTCTGCAGGGTCACCCGCACCCCGCGGGCTTGGAGGAGGCATCCCAGGGATGCGGTGAGGACGCCCTTCCCCAGGCCGGACACCACACCGCCGGTGATGAACACGTACTTAGGCACGGGGCCCCATTGTACGGAACGAAGGGGGGATTTCCGAGGGGCGTGCACCCACGACTTCGGACCGGTGTAAGGGGTAGGACCCGCGAGGTTGAGGGAGGGCGATCGAGGATGAAGAAGAGCCGGTTCACCGAGGAAGAGATCGTGGCGATCCTGGCCGAGGCCGAT
>JBBIQN010000073.1:0-6012 GCA_037442305.1 Candidatus Bipolaricaulota bacterium | reverse complement strand
TGATGGGGAGCGTAGCTCAGTTGGCAGAGCACCACGCTGTGGCCGTGGCGGTCGCGGGTTCAAGTCCCGTCGCTCCTCCCAGAAAGGTGGTTCGTCGGTGCCACGGTCCACCGGTTCGAACGATCTGTAAACTAGGAACTGGCGAACTGGTAACCGGTGAACCGAAGTCCCTGCGCCCGTAGCTCAACTGGACCAGAGCGACGGCCTTCGGAGCCGTAGGTTGGGGGTTCAAGTCCTCCCGGGCGCGCACCCTCCTCCAGGGGTACCCTTGGCGCGGAGGTGGTTTTCGATGAAGGCGTGGCTCATCGGCGCCGCCCTGGTGGCGGCCCTCGGGCTCCTCGCGGCGCTCCTCGTCCTCGCCCTCGGGTTGGTCACCCACGGGATCACGGTACGGGTCTCCGGCCCGATTCCCCTTTCCCAACCTGTAGAGATGGAGGGAACGATCGCGGTCCGCGGACCGATTGAGGTGGGTACCCTCACCCTCTCCTTCCCCCAACCGGTCGCCGTGGAGGTCCCCTCGGGAACGCTCGCCGTACGGGCCTCGCTCGACTCCATCGCCTGCCCCCACTGCGGGGTGGGAACCCTCCTTCCCGTGAAGTGGAGTCTCCTCACGGGCGAGATCTCCTGGCGCTGCTCCCGGTGCGGAAGGCCTAGCCCTTGAGGCGGTGGGGGAAGGGCGTACAATGACGCCATGCGAACGAGCGTTCGTTCTGAGCGAGGCGTAGAGGCCAGCATTGAAGACCGAATCCGCAAAGCTGCCGCCACGCTCTTCGCGGAGCGGGGATTCCACGGGACCGGGATGCGCCTCATCGCCGAGCGCGCGGGGGTCTCGATCGGGGCCCTGTACCATTACTTCCCGTCCAAGGAGGAGATCTTCCTCTCTGTCCTCCGCGAGGACTACGAGCGGTACCTCGGGCGCGCCCGTGCCCTCCTTGAGGAAGGGCTGCCGGTGGCCGAAGTCCTGGAGCGGGTGATGGCCGCCCACTTCGAGGCCCTCGCCGGGGCACCGGGGCGGGCCTGCTTTATCGGCCGGGCGTGGGTCGGGGAAGCGCCGGCGCTTCTCCCTCAAGTCCAGGCCCTGCGCGAGGAGTACGCCTCCTGCATCGCCGACCTCCTCCACCAAGCGATGGAGCGGAAGGAGATCCGCCGCGGTCACCCCCTGTTCCTCGCCTACGCCCTTCTCGGGCTCGCCGAGGCCGTCACAGAGCGGGCGCTCGGGGACGACCCCGTGGCCAAGGAGTTCCGCCAGCTCGGCCCTGTGGAGCTCGCACACCTCGTGTGGCATGGGCTGCGGCGGGAGGGAAAACGATGAACCGCGTACTGGCCCTACTTGCGTGCTTGGCCGTTGGGGGGACTCTTGCCCTGGGGCAGACGATCCGCCTCCTCATCGTGGATGAGACGAAGACCCTAGAGGAGTCCCTGCGGATCGCCGCGTTCGCCCGGGCGGTGCGGGGAACAGGTTTCTTCTCAATCAAAGCCCTTCCCGCCCTCCCCACGCACGCATGGGAGGACGAGCCGTTCCTGTTCGCGATCATTGTTCCGGAAACCGGGCGCTTCATTTGGCTCTGCACCCCCGCCCCCATCCAATACCTTCCCGAGCCTTTGCCGGAGGCCTACGCCGGGCTTGCTCAGGGTCTCCGGGAGGCGTTCGCCGGGGAGCGCGAGGTGCGCGGGTCAGGAGACGACCTCTACGTTTTGCTCCTTGCGATCCAGCTCCAGCGGCTGGGGATCCTCGTCGGAGTGGGGGGGCCATGAACCGCGTTCTCCGGTTCCTCGTGCGCCATCCCCGCGCAACGCTCGTCGGGATCGCGGTTGCAACAGGCGGGTTTGCCCTCTTCCTCCCCCGGATCGGCTTTGAGGCCGACTACTCGAAGATGCTCCCCGCCGGGGACCCGATCGTGGCCCAGTACGACCGGGCCCGGGACCTGTTTGGAAGCCAGTCGATGTTCATGTTCGCCCTGGAGGCCGAAGAAGGGGGAACGCTATTTGACCTTCCCTCCCTGGTCAAGCTCTACCGGATCACGGACGAGCTCGCGATCCTTGTGGACGAGGGGCTCCTCGAGGAGGTGATCTCCCCGGCCTCGGTGAAGGTCGTGGCCGGCTCGGCGGCGGCAATCACCGTCCGTCCGATCCTGTCTCAGCCTCCGAACACGGAAGAGGACGTCGCCCGGTTCCGGGAAATGGTTCTCGCGGAGCGGATGGTGAAGGACACCCTGTTTGCGGCGGATGGGCGGGCCGCGGTGCTCGTCCTGCGCGTGACCCCCGAGCTCGAAGACCGAGAGGACGCGATGGGCCGTGTCCTCGACCGGCTCACGGACCTCACCGCCCGCTACGGCGGGCCGGAGCGGTTCCACATCTCCGGGGATGCCGCATTCCTCGTCCACGTGAACCGGTACATGCGCCAGGACCTGGGGCTCCTTCTCCCCGTCGTGGTGGGGGTCGTGGTGGCGGTGTTGCTGGCAAGCTTCCGCACCTGGCGAGGGGTGATCCTCCCGCTTTCTGTGGTCCTCGTGGCCCTCGTGTGGACGATGGGGCTCATGGGAGTTGTGGGGGCAAAGCTAACGATGATCTCCACGTTCCTTCCCGTCCTCCTCGTCGCGGTGGGCAGCGCATACGGAATCCACGTGGTGAACGATCACGCTGAGCTCGCCCGGCGGGGGGGAGGGAGGGGAGATCTCGCGGAACGAGTTGCCCACGAGATGCTCCTTCCCGTGGCGGGGGCCGCCCTCACGACCGCCGCGGGGTTCCTCACGCTTCAGAGTTCGTTCCTCGTCCCGACGCGGGAGTTTGGGCTCTTTGCAGCGTTTGGGACCTTGGCCGCGTTCGTCCTCGCCATGACGATGATCCCGTGCCTCCTTGCCCTGGCGCCGCTTCCGCGGGCGCGGCGGGCGCGCCGCAAACGATGGTTCGACGCCGCCGCGGCGCGGAGCGCCCGTTTCCTCGCCCGGCACCCCATCCTCACCCTCATCGGAGCGGGAGCCGTGCTGGGGGCGTTCTTGGCCGGCGTCCCCCTCCTTAGGGTCGAGTCCGACGTCACGAAGTACTTCCGCTCCGACTCGCCGGTGGTCCAGGGACTGCGGTTCGTGGAGCACCGGTTCGGGGGGAGCCAGGAGCTGTCCGTGGTCCTCGACACCGGCCGCAGAGACGGCCTGAAAGACCCCGAGGTCCTGCGGTTCATGGACCGGATTCAGGGGTTCCTCGCCGAGCAACCCGAGGTGGGGGCAACTTCCTCCCTTGCCGACCTCGTCAAAGAGACGTACTTCACCCTTCGCGGCGATGATCCCGCAGCCTACGCCATCCCCCCTACTTCCCGAGCTGTCGCTCAAACCCTCCTCCTCTACGAGATGGGCGGGGGAGAGGTAACGCGAAACCTCGCCACCGCGGACTTCTCCCAGGGCCGGGTGACGGCCCGTGTGCGCTCGGTCGGGCTCTCCGGGTACGCCCGCCTCACGGAGGTCCTCGAGACGTTCCTGGCGCGCGAGAAGCCCGACGTCCTTGCCTACTACGTCACAGGCTCCCCAGCTCTCTACATCCAGCTCTCCCGAAAGCTCATTCAGTCGCAGCTTGTGAGCCTGGGGACGAGCTTGGGAGCGGTGGGGGCGATCGTGTCCCTTCTCATGCTCTCGGTCGGGGCAGGGCTCCTCTCGCTTCTGCCGCTCATCGTGGCCGTGGCGGGGAACTTTGGGGTCATGGGCTACGCCGGAGCGTACCTGGATATGGCCACGATCATGATCGCGAGCCTGTCCGTGGGAATCGGCGTGGACTACGCCGTGCACTTCCTCACTCGCTACCGGCGCGCGCGGGGGGGAGGGTTAGAGCACGGGCCGGCCCTCGAGGAGACGTTCCGCGTGACTGGAAAAGCGATCCTCGTCAACGCCCTCACGCTCACGCTGGGGTTCCTGGTGATGCTCCTGTCGCGCTTCGGGGCGCTCGTGACCTTCGGATGGCTCGTCTCCCTCACGATGGTCACGAGCGTGATCGGAGCTCTGTTCATTCTCCCTGCCGTGCTCGCTTGGGCTAGCCCGCGGGCGTTGGCCCCCCGCGGGCGTCGCCTGTTGCCATCCGGGAAGCATCCTGCTTCCGCATCCCCCCAGGGCCGACACGCAACCCAAGGAGGTTCCCGATGAGAAACCTGCTCAAACCGATCGGAGTAGTGGCGGCCTTCCTCGCGCTCCTGTCCCCGGTGGCCTCCGGCATGACCGCCGACGAGATCCTCGCCCGGGTGGAGGAGCAGAGTTTCTTCGGCACAGGAAGAGGTAGCCTGTCCGCGGCCCTCAAAGTGGCGATCGAGTCGCCCGGGCAGCTTGTGCGGACGTACGCGTTCCGCGTGTGGGCCAAGGAATACCCAGACGGAACGACGAAGACCCTCCTTCTGTACGACCTTCCAGAGGACGTTTCCGGAACTCTGTACCTTGCCCACGTCCCCAAGACGGGCGCAAGCCGGATGTGGCTGTGGCTTCCGGATCTAGAGATCCTGAAAGAATTGGTGGGGGAAACGGAGCGAAAGGGAGAGTTCATCGCTGGAAGCGGGTTTAGCTATAGCGATGTGGCCTCGGGGTTCAGCTACCGGGACGGGTACGCCGCGAAGCTCGCCGGAGAGGAAACGGTGGCCGGCCACCGAACATGGCGCCTCGAACTCGCCCCAACGAAGGCCGGGATGGAGTGGACGCGCATCCTCCTCTGGGTGCACCAAGGGGCGTTCATCGTCCTGCGCGCCGAGTTCATCGACCGGGCGGGGAAGCTCGCGCGGGTCCTCATCGTACCCCAACTCGTGACGGACGAAGTTGGCCTGCGGCCGGCACTCCTCGCCGTGGAGGGCCCCCTCCAAGGAAGCCGGGCTACGGTGACGATCGAGACCCGCTCGGCAAAGGAGATCCCCGACGAGTACTTCGTCCCGGAGAAGTTGGGCCAGCTCAAGTTCTAGGAAGATGGCCTCCGTCTGCCCACCGGCGGTGGGCACGCTCGGTTTCTAACGAAAGGGAGAGGGATGCCTCCGTGGGTTTCGTTTGGCCTTTCGCTCGCCCTCCTTCTGGTGCTCGCCCGGTGGAGCCTGTGGGGGGCGATGTTCCTCGGGGCGCTCGTCCTCGGGGGGCTGACCCTTCCGGGGAACTCCCTTGCCGCGGCGTTCCTCTCCGTGTGGACGAACCCAAGCGTTCTCCTCCTCTCCCTGGCGATGACCCTCATCCCCCTCATCGGAGGAGCGCTCGTGACCGGGGGGCGGATGAAGGAGCTTCTCGGGGGGCTCCCGCGCAATCGAAAGGCGGTCTACGCTTTGGCGCCAGCGATCCTGGGCATGCTCCCCATGCCCGGGGGGGCGCTCCTCTCCTCCCCTCTCCTGGAGGAGGCCGGCGGAAGCTCGCCCGCGGTCCGGGCCACAGCCAACGTGTGGTTCCGCCATACCCTGCACTCGATCTACCCCCTCTCCCCGGCCCTCATCACGGGAGCCTTGCTCGCCGGCCTCGACGTGTGGGGCGTGATCCCGTACCAGCTCCCCATGGTCGTCGTTCTCTCTGCCATCGGGTACGTCTTCATCCTCCGCCACGTGGACGGGCGGATGGTTTTCGCGACCACCCCTTCGCGGTGGAGGAGCGCCCTCCCGTTGGGGATCCTCCTCACAGCCCCCCTCCTCGACCTCGTCCTGAAGAGGACGGCGTCCCTTCCGGTGCCCGAACTCGCCACCGCGAGCGGAGTCGCGGCGAGCCTGGCCCTTGCCCTGGCGGGGAAAGGTTCGTGGCCCGCCTTTCCGTCCATTCTCCGCAAGGAGAAGCCGTGGAGGTTTGGGCTCATCGTGCTTGGGGTGTTCACCTATCTCGCCGTGTTCCAGCGGTCGGGCCTTCCGTCACAGATCGCGGGGCTTCACCTTCCTCCCGCGGCCCTGTGCGTGGGCGGAGGGTGGCTGTTCGGATTTGCAACCGGTCGCCAGCAAGCCGCTCTTTCGCTCGTAATCCCAATCTACACCGGCTCGTACGGACCGCTGGCCCCGTGGGCGTTCGCCGTGACCTACTTCGCCTC
>JBBIQN010000072.1:0-6012 GCA_037442305.1 Candidatus Bipolaricaulota bacterium | reverse complement strand
GCCCTCGCCCGCGAGGCGCTACAGATCTCGCCCGACTGCGCCGACGCCTACGTCCTGCTCGCCGAGGCGACGGCGCGCACGGCAGAGGAAGCGTACGAACTGTACGCCCAGGGCGTCGCGGCCGGGGAGCGTGCGCTCGGGGCGAGGGCGTTCCGCGAGGATGTCGGCCACTTCTGGGCTCTTCTCTCGACCCGGCCCTACATGCGGGCCCGCGCCGGCCTCGCCCAGTGCCTATGGGTGATGGGCAAGCGGGACGCCGCGGTCGAGCACCTCCAGGACATGCTCCGTCTCAACCCCCACGACAACCAGGGCCTACGGTTCGCGCTCGCCGAGTGGCTCCTCGAACTGGGCCGCGACGACGAGCTGGCGAACCTGCTCGATGCTTATCGGGACGACGGCACGGCGGCGTGGGCGTATACGTGGGCCCTGTGGGCGTTCCGCCGCCAGGGGAACAACGCGGAGTCCCGCCGCCGGCTGCGGAAGGCCCTCAAGGCGAACCCCCATGTCCCGGACTACCTGCTCCGCCGCAGGCGCCTTCCCCGGCACGTTCCCCGCTTGATCGGATTCGGCGACGACAGCGAGGCCGTGGACTACGCCGCGGGCGCCCGCGACCTGTGGCAGCGGGTGCCGGGCGCCCTCGATTGGCTCGCTGCCGCGGCATAGCGGGCCGCGTGGCCCGGCCGTGGTTGACCCACGTCAGGATCCGCCCCGGCCTACCACAGACCCGTGGCGGTCGCCTTGAGCCCGGAGCCGGTGAGGGGAATGACGACCTCCTCTCCTGGCCGGATGGCTCCTCGGGTGAGGAGGAGGGGGAGGGCGGCCACGGCGAGGGCCGCCGTTGGCTCGACGTACATCCCCTCTTCGCGGGCAAGCAACCGCTGGGCATCGAGGATCTCGCCTTCGTCCACAACCACGGCATCCCCCCCCACTGCCCGGAGCGTGACTAGGATCTGACGCCCGCGAACGGGGTTCCGGATCCCCGTTCCCTCGGCCACGGTGGGCCGCGGCTCTGGCTCAATGGGGTCGGTTCCTGTAGCGAGGGCGCGGACGATCGGTGCGCACGCTGCCGGCTGGACGGCGTGGATCCGTGGGATCCGCTCGATCCAGCCGAGTTCGTGAAGCCAAGCGAACCCCTGCGCGAGCCCGAGGAACAACCCTCCTCCCCCCACGGGCACGACGACGTGATCCGGCAAACGGCCGTTCAGGTCTTCGAACAGCTCGTAGGCAAGGGTCGTCAGCCCAGCCACGAAGTACGGCGAGGCGTTGTGCGAGGCGTAGAGAAGCTCGGGGTCGGCCGCGCACGCCTCTCGGACCGCCTCTGTGGCCCGCTCCCGTGGGCCGGGGATACGCACCAACTCCGCACCATGGGCCACGATCTGGGATAACTTGGGCCCCGACGCGTGGGCCGGGACATACAGACGAGCGGGGAGTCCAGCCCGGGAGGCGTAGGCCGCTAAGGCTGCCCCGGCATTGCCCGACGAGTCGTCGGCCACGGTCCGCGCCCCGAACACTCGCAGCACGCCCACGAGCACCGCTGCCCCGCGGTCCTTGAACGAGCCGCTGGGATTCGCCCCCTCGACCTTGAACAGGAGCCTTACGCCAAGCCGAGACCCCAACCGCAGGGAGGGCACGAGCGGGGTCCCGCCCTCGCCCATCGTGAGGGGGGGCACGTCGGGGAGGAACGGGTCATACCGCCAGATTCCCCAGCCCGTCAGATCAGAGGCCGTGAGACCTGGGGGGGGAGCGCGGTGGTAGTCGAGCGGGGCTCGGCATGCTAGGCAGGGAGCTGGGACCGCCGTGGGAACGGTAGAGAAGCAACACAGGGGGCAGCGGAGCTCTCCGGTCATCTCGTCTCCACGTGCTGCGGGGAATGTCGTGCCCTTTGACGGACCGATCGCCCGATCATTCGGAGAGGCACAGCGCCGGCCTAACTGAGATCCTCTTCCCACCGCCGCAGGGAGTCGAGCACAGGGTAGGCGGTGAGGTCGAGGTGCAGCGGGGTGATCGAGACGTACCCGGAGAGCACGGCCCACACGTCGGTGTCCTCCTCCCCCAGCGGCGGAGAGGTGAGCATCTCGCCCGAGAGCCAGTAGTAGTCCCGGCCGCGGGGGTCCTGGCCGCGCACGAGATCGTCGGACCATATCTTGCCCCCCAGGCGGGTGACCCGCGCCCCTTTCGGCACACCCCGGGGCACGTTCACGTTAATTAGGGTGCGGCCCAGTGCGTCCCGATCCGCCAGGACCAGCCGTGCCACCCGCGCCGTGAGCGCGGCAGCGGTCTCGTAGTCGGGGTTCCCCTCCGCCCCGCCCTCTGGCCCGAGGTCGAGGGATACCGCGATCGCGGGGAGGCCGGCCGAGGCTCCCTCCATCGCCGCGGCCACCGTGCCGGAGTAGGTCACGTCGTGCCCGATGTTCGACCCCATGTTGACCCCCGCCACGACGAGGTCTGGCCGACGCGGGGCGAGCCCGAGGAGAGCGAGGAGCACGCAGTCGGACGGAGATCCGTTCGTTATGTGGACCTCCTCCCCGCCCGGCAGCCGCGCCGTCGAGAACCGCAACGGTTTGTGGAACACCCGCGTCCGGGAGGCTGCAGACCAGTTCCGGTCCGGGGCGAGCACCCACGTCTCCCCGACCGCGACGAGGGCGTTGCGGAGAGCCAGAAGCCCTGGCGAGAGGTACCCGTCGTCGTTTGTGACCAAGATGAACGGTCTGTCCATGGTGACCTCCGGTGGGGACGAGTCTAGCTCGCTCCTCTCTCAGGAACAAACCGGTACAGGGAAAGCGCGGTCTCCCCGTGCGTTCGCCGCGCCTCGAGAACGAGGGAACCGTAGCGGTCCGCAATCGGCTCCTTGTGGAACGTCTCCGCCACGACCACCGCCCCCAGGGGGAGGGGCCGAAGCTCGGCCAAGGCCTCCACCGTCCGGACGGCAAGTCCCGTACCATAGGGGGCGCCGATGAAGACAAGGTCAAACTCACGCCTTGCCCTCGCCAGAGCGCGCAGGGTGGAAAAGACATCTCCCTCCACGACCTCCACCCGAGAAGAGCACCCCAGGCGGCGGACGTTCTCCTGGACGATGCGCACCGCCTGGGCCGAACTATCCACGAACACGGCGTGGGCGGCTCCGCGGGACAGGGCTTCCAGCCCCACCGCCCCCGTGCCCGCGAATAGGTCGAGGAACTGCGCCCCCGGCACAAGTTCGCGCACGGTGTCAAAGAGAGCAAGCCGCACGCGGTCCCGCAGAGGGCGAATCCCTGCCTTCCGCGGCCCGACCAGTCGCTGGTTTCGGTACTCGCCAGCACCAATCCTCACCTTGCACCCTCCTCTCCACGGGCTACGATGCGATGGTTTCCCGTAGGATAACCAAAGGAGCGCATCGTGCGGTACGACGTAGCGGTGGTGGGAGCAGGGCCAGCGGGGCTGTTCGCCGCCCTCGAGCTGGCTGGGTCGAGCTTGTCCACGGTCCTCGTGGACAAGGGCCTCGCTCCCCGCGAGCGGACGAGCAACACTTGCGGGGTCGGCGGGGCAGGAGCGTACTCCGACGGGAAGCTCAACCTCACCTCCCGCATCGGGGGCGATCCGGAGGCGATCGGGTGCTCGGTGGGGGAGCTGGAGGCCCTCATCGCCCACGTGGACGAGGCCTTCACCCGGTACGGGGCGCCTCCTCAGTACTCCGGGGAGGACCCCCAAGCGCTCGAGGAGCTGAAGAAGGCCGCGGCCCAAGCCGGGGTCGAGTTCATCGCCGGCCGCCAGCGCCACATCGGCACGGGAAGGATCCGGGAAGTCATCGACGCCATGCATCGCGACCTCGTGGGCCGGGGGGTGCGGTTCGATCTCGGGTCCCCCGCGGAGACGATCCACCACGCAAGAGGCAAGTTCACGGTAATCGTTGAGGGAAAGGCGATTGAGGCCCGGCATGTGCTGGCTGCCCCGGGCCGGGTCGGCGCGTACTGGCTCAGGGAGGTGGCGCGCTCTCTCGGGGTGGGGCCGTCGTTTGGACCCTTGGACGTCGGGGTGCGGGCCGAGTTCCCGGCCGAGCTCTACGACCCGATCGAGCGCGTGATGTACGACGCCAAGCTCCGCGTACGCACGCCGACCTACGACGACATGGTGCGCACGTTCTGCACCAACCCCCGCGGGTTCGTCGTCCAGGAGGATCACGGCGAGTTCGTGCTCGTGAACGGCCACGCCGAGAACGACCGCAAGAGCGGGAACACAAACTTCGCCCTTCTCGTGCACATCGAGCTCACCGACCCGGTGGAGGACACGACCGAATACGGCCGGGCGATCGCGAAACTTGCGACGACGATCGGCGGCGGGAAGCCGATCGTCCAGCGGCTGAAGGACCTGTCTCAGGGACGGCGGTCCACGGTGGAAAGGATCCGCCGCGCCTCGGTTCACCCGACCCTCCAGTCGTTCACCCCGGGGGACGTATCGATGGCCCTTCCCCACCGGGTGGTGGTGGACATCGTGGAGGCGGTGGACGTCCTGAACCGGCTCATCCCGGGGCTGTCCTCGGAGGGAACGCTCCTCTGCGCCCCGGAGATCAAGTTCTACGACACGCGATATGCGGTTGGGCCAGGGATGGAGACGGGCCTCCCTGGGTTCTACGTCGCCGGCGATGCGTCGGGGCACTCTCGGGGGATCGTGTTCGCCGCCGTGACCGGGATCCTCGCCGCGCGGCGGATCCGGGAGAAGGCGGGCTCGTGAAGCGCATCGGCGTCCTCACAAGCGGGGGCGATGCCCCAGGGATGAACGCGGCGATCCGCGCCGTGGTCCGCACCGGGATCGCCCGGGAGTGGGAGGTGTTCGGAGTGCGGCGGGGCTACGCCGGCCTCGCCGAGGGAGAGATGTCGCCCCTTGGCGCGCGGGACGTGGGAGGGATCCTCCACCTTGGCGGGACGGTCCTGGGGAGTGCCCGCTCTCCGGAGTTCCGCACCGAAGCCGGCCGCGAGCGAGCCCTCCGTGCCCTTCGGTCCCAGAGGGTGGAAGCCCTGGTTGTAATCGGAGGCAACGGTTCCCAAACCGGCGCCTACGAGCTGTCCCGGCTGGGGTTCCCCGTGGTCGGTGTGGCGTCCACGATCGACAACGACCTCGTGGGGTCCGAGGTCACGATCGGCGTGGACACCGCCCTCAACGTGGCGCTCGAGGCGATCGACCGCCTGAAGACCACCGCCTCGTCCCACGGCCGGGCGTTCCTCGTCGAGGTGATGGGGCGGGACTGCGGGTATCTTGCCCTCATGGCGGGGATCGCCGGCGGGGCAGAGGCGGTGGTGATCCCCGAGGTGGAGGCCGACCCCGAGGCCCTCGCCCAGGAGATGCACGACGCCTACGAGCGAGGCAAGAGCCACGCCCTGGTCGTGGTCGCCGAAGGGGCAGCATACAACGCAGCTCGGCTCGCCGCGTACTTCCGGGAGAACGAGAAGCGGCTGGGGTTCGAGCTACGGGTGACGATCCTCGGCCACGTCCAGCGCGGCGGGGCGCCGGGGGCTTACGATCGGCTCCTCGCCACGCGCCTCGGGGCCGCCGCCGTGGACTGCCTGGCGCAGGGCGAACACGGTGTGCTCGTGGGCTGGGTTCGGGGCGAGGTGGAGACCACCCCCCTCGCCGACGTGGCGGGTGAAGAGAAGCCCCTCGACCTAGAACTTCTTCAACTCGCCCAGATCCTCGCCCGATGAGCGCGGCCGGGGGGGTACACACCGCAGGGAAGGAGGACGCATGGAACGCGTGGGAAGCTTGCGGGAAGAGCCTGGGTTGAAGGTGAAGATGCTGCGGGGTCTCCGCACAGCGGGGGGGCACATCGAGGGCATCCGGCGGATGGTGGAAGAGGACGCGTACTGCGTGGACATCCTCAAGCAGATCGCCGCTGTGCAGGGGATTCTGGGCCGCACCGCCCGGGCGCTTGCCCAATCCCACACCCGGCACTGCGTCCGCCACGCGATCGAAGAGGGCCACGGCGAGGAGAAGATCGAGGAGCTGTTCGAGGCGTTGAAGTACCTCCGACACTTCTAGTGT
>JBBIQN010000071.1:0-6068 GCA_037442305.1 Candidatus Bipolaricaulota bacterium | reverse complement strand
CTGGTCGGGGCGACTGGATTTGAACCAGCGACCCCCTGCTCCCAAAGCAGGTGCGCTTCCGAACTGCGCCACGCCCCGACTGTGGCGGCAAACCTGTCGTAGACGGAACTTTACCGCGATCGCCCCCCCCGTCAAGGCCGCTGCGCCCGCTCCGACCCCGCCCGCCTTGTCCCAACCGGAGCGGCCCCGTACCCTTGCCGCGACGATGATCCCCTACCTCTACGTAGGACCCGGAGCCCGCGGGGCTACCCTCGCGCAGGCGGCAGTAGACTTGAAGGGCGCTCCCGATGGGCACCCCGACGCCCGGCTGGAGATCGCGGAGACGGGGGACGTGGGGATCGACCGCATCCGAGACCTCATCCTTTGGGCGAGGTACGGCCCGGTCCGCTCCGCCCGCAAGGTGGTCGTGATCGGCCCCGCGGAGAGGTTGACCCGCGAGGCGGCCAACGCGCTGCTCAAGCTCCTCGAGGAAATCCCCCCCCATCTCCAGGCGATTCTGTTCGCGGAGGCTCTCGATCGAGTGCTCCCCACCGTACGCTCGCGGTGCGCGCTCCGGTGGTGCTCGGGCGCGCTTGCCCAAGTTCAGGCCGCGCTCCGCGACGCAGGGTACAGCGAAGACGAAGTCGCGTTCACCTCGTCTCTCCTCGAGGAGCGCATCGAGGAAGCTACGTTCTTCCTCTCCGAGCGTCGCGATCCCTTCCAGGAGTGGGAGAAGGCGAACCGGGAAGCCTCTGGGATTGACCTAGAGGAACTTGCGGCGCGCTTCGTTTCCAACACCGGCGATCCCATCCGCCGGCGAGCGTTCGGGCGTCACCTGGCCGCGGGTCTCCGCCAGTCAAACACGGGTCAGATCTTGAAAGCGACTGAGGGGGTTGCTCAAGGGGGGAAGAACGCGGTCAGTTCCCTCCTCGAGGAACTTGCCCTCTTCTTGGCACGAGAAGCCCCCGCAGCATGGCCGGATCTCCCGCCCCATGTCCTCGTCGCGTGGGGCCGCAAGGCGTCGTTGGCGCGGGGGGAGATCGAGGACAACGCGAACCCGCGGCTCCTCCTGGAGGTGGTGGCGCTGTGGCCGCGGAAAAGCTAGGGGCCTTGGTTCGCCGCCTGGGGCCCTCCCCCGACATCCACCATGCAGTGTGGGACGGATCGGTGGGGAACCCAGGCGAGGTGTGGGTCGAGGACGAAGGGTGTACCCTGTGGCTTGCGAAGATCCTCAAATCGCCCCTCGTGACGCCCCCCAACCCCCGTGCGCGTCTGGTCCGCCCTGCATCCCCCGCTGATGAAGCCGCGTACGAGGCCCATGGCGGCGATGCCCAAGGCCTGCGCCACTCCGCACAAGAGTTGGCGGCTTCCATGTCGCTTCCGATGCGGTTCGTCGGAGCAGAGCTTGATCTAAAGCGGACCTTCCTCCGACTGTGTTTCACCGCCCCCGACCGGGTGGATTTCCGGGAGTACCTGCGGGCACTGAGCGCTAAGCTCAAGTTGAGAACTGAGCTCCTTCAGGTCGGACCGCGCGATGCGGCGCGGATCCTCGGGGAAGTGGGTCCGTGCGGCCGTGCCCTGTGCTGCCGGACGTTCCTCCACCGGCTCCGGCCGGTGCCGCTGGAGCTTGCGTTCGAACAGCAGCTCTTCCTGAGCCCGGAGCGGCTCACCGGGGTCTGCGGCCGGCTCACGTGCTGCCTCACCTACGAACACGAGCAGTACCGGGAGGCGCTGGAGGGGCTTCCCAAACTCGGGGAACGCATCGAGGTCGACGGCCGCTCAGGGAAGGTGGTGTCCCTCAACGTGTTCTCCGGCACGTTCACCGTGCAGTGGTCCGACGGGACGCGTACCGAGATCCCCGGCCACGGTCCCCGCCGGAAGGGCGACGAGGTGGAGTGAGCCCCTACGGAGCGAGGCGCAGCCCGTCGGGGAGCATTTCCTTGAGGTGGACTATGGGCTCGCCGTCCGCCGTGGCCATGGCCAGGAGAAGGTCTCCCTGTCCGTACAGCCAGAACTCGCGGTCCCCCACCCTCACGCGGTACCGCTCCGCGGGCAGTATTTTCCCCAGTACCAGCAAACCCACCTCTTCTGGAGGGGATCCGACGAGGGAAGCCGCGGTCCGTTCGCCCGCGAGGATGGCCGTGAGCTCGTTCGGCCGGAGGCGGGACTGCAGGGAGCGGTACACGGCAAACCACGGTCCCACCGCCTCCGCGCCAAGGAAGGCCAATGGTGGAAGGATCGCAAACCTGGTCGACCGCACAACCAGGCCCCACCCCACCCGGAGGGTGGGCACACCGTTCACGAACCGGAACGTGATCGCCTGCTTCCCCTTCTCCGCGTAGTAGAGGGGGTTCCAGGCCGAATCGAGGACAAGGCTCGCCGTGACCGTGGACCTCCCCAAGCGCACGGTGGAGTCGATCCGGTATCCGTCCGCGACGCGCCACAGGGTGAACGCTTCCTCCCCCACCCGCTGGCCCGCCCGCTCAAGAACATATGTCCCCTCCTCGACCAACGTCCCCCCCTCGAGGCCGGGGATCTCCTCGGGCCCAGGGAAGAAGAAGAGCACAAGTCCCACCACGACAACCCCCACGAGCGCGATCTTCCAGAGGTCCATCCATCCCTCCTTGACCGATCGTACTGGCTTCGTTCGCCTCAGGCGAGGCGGGCGTTTCGCTCGCGTCGCTGGGCCACGATCTCCTCGGCCAGGGAGTGGGGAACGGCTTCGTAGCGAGCAAACTGCATCGTCACGTCCCCCCGGCCGCTCGTCAGGCTCCGGAGTTCGGTGGTGTAGCCGAACATCATCGCCAGGGGCACCTCGGCATGGACGACCTGAAGCTTGCCGCGGGGCTCGAGGGCCAGGATCCGCCCCCGCCGCGCGGCGAGGCTCCCCAGGACCGCCCCCAGATCGGCCTCCGGCACGGTAACCTCAATGTCCATCACCGGCTCAAGAAGCTGCATCCCGGCTCGGCGGCACGCGTCGCGGAACGTGGCCGCGGCGCAAGTTCGAAACGCCTGCTCGGAGGAATCCACCTCGTGGGCCGATCCATCCAGAAGAGCGACGCGCACATCCACCACCGGGAACCGGGCGTAGGGTCCCTCCACCATCGCCTCGACGACCCCGCGCTCGATAGCCGGGACGTACTCCCGCGGTACCCTTCCCCCCACCACGCGGCTCTCGAACTCGAACCCCGCTCCGGGCTCGGCCGGCTCCACGAGGAGGACGACGTGGGCGAACTGCCCGTGGCCTCCGGTCTGCTTCACGAGCTTCCCCTCGTGCTCCACCGTTCCTGTGATCGTCTCCCGGTACGCGACCTGGGGTTGGCCCGTGGTGACCTCGGCCCCGAACTCCCGCTTCAGCCGATCGACGATGATCTCCAGATGAAGCTCACCCATCCCCGATAGGACCACGTCCCCCGTCTCGGCGTTGTGGCGCACGATGAAGGTGGGGTCCTCGGCCGCGAGGTCGGCCAGCCCGCGGGCGAGGCGATCCCCGACCTCCCGGCGCACGGGCGCGACCGCGAGGTCGATGACCGGAGCAGGGAACTCGATCGGAGCGAGCACAATCGGGTGATCGAGGGCAGACAAGGTGTCCCCGGTGAAGGTCTCCGTGAGCCCCACGGCGGCCCCCACCTCCCCGGCGTGGAGCGCCTCCACCGGCTCGCGGCGATCGGCGTGCATCCGAAACAGGCGGCCGATCCTCTGGCGGCAGCCGCGGGAGGCGTTGAACACGAACTCTCCGCTCCTCAAGGTCCCCGAGTACACCCGGAGGTAGGTGAGCTTCCCCACGTGGCGGTCAGCCTGAACCTTGAACGCGAGCGCGGAAAGCGGGGCCTCCGCGGTCACCGGGCGAGTGACGGTCTCTGTCTCCCACGTTCCCTCGGTGGGGGGGAGGTCCGCCGGAGAGGGGAGGAACTCCACCACGGCATCGAGCAGCCGCCGCACTCCCTTGTTGCGGAAGGCGGATCCGGCGAGGACGGGGATGAGCCGACCGGCGACGGTGGCCTTGCGGAGAGCTCGGATGACCTCCTCCACAGTCGGCTCCTCCCCCGCAAGGTACTTAGCGAGAAGCTCATCGTCCTCCTCGGCGGCGCGCTCGAGAAGGGCATCCCGCGCCATTTGGGCTTCCTCGGCAAGGCTTGCCGGGACGGGGCCGACCTCGATTTCTACGCCCCCTTCTCCTTCGCGGTAGTAGATCGCCTCCATCCGCAGGAGGTCCACGAGGCCCGAAAACGTCTCCTCGGCGCCGATCGGGATCACGACCGGGACCGCCCGTGCCCCAAGCTCTTCTCGGATCTCGCGGACCACCTCCCAGAAATCGGCTCCCGTGCGGTCCATCTTGTTGACAAACGCCACCCGCGGCACGCGGTACTTCTCCGCCTGCCGCCACACCGTCTCTGATTGGGGCTGAACACCGCCCACCGCACAGAACAGGGCCACCATCCCGTCCACGACCCGGAGACAGCGCTCAACCTCGGCCGTGAAGTCTACGTGCCCTGGCGTGTCGATGACGTTGATGGAGTGGCCCTTCCATTCCGCGGTCGTCGCCGCCGCGGTGATCGTGATTCCCCGTTCCCGCTCCTGAGGCATCCAGTCCATCGTCGCCTGCCCGTCGTCCACCTCCCCTACGCGGTGGATCCGGCCCGTGAAGTACAGGATCCGTTCCGTCACCGTGGTCTTCCCGGCGTCGATGTGGGCTGCGATTCCGATGTTGCGGACCCTCGTGATGTCATACCCCAAGCTCATCCGATCTTCCCTCCAGCACATACCTACCCCAACCTAAGTTCAAAAGGGGTCGGCTAACCCGATCTCGTGGAAAGTGCGAAAAGGGCTACCTTACCCCCCCCAGGGCGGGGAGAAGTATGTGAGCCTGAGAATAGACGATCGCGGCCCGAAGTCAACCGGCGTGGGACCGCTCCCAGGGTCAGTACAGCCAGCCGTGGTCGAGCCCGATCCGAACGAGGGTCTTGACCTTCTCCTCCTGGGCGGGGCAGCGGGGGTTGGGGGCGATCACGCCGAGGCCCGTGGCCACAATCCCCAGAGCGACAAGGAGATTTCCCGCTTCGTGCCCTTGACTGCCCAGCCAGTGCCCGCCTCCGACAAACGCGAGTCCCCCGAAGATGAGTCCGTACCGCGCCGACCGGCACGACACAAGCTCCCGATGGGCGCGGCCCACGGCCTTTCGCCAGTTCGCCTCCGCCACCCGCGGGGTCACCGTCGGGTCCGCGGTGAACTCCACCCGCGCCACGTCAGCCAGGGGGAAGGCAACCTGAATCCCGCCTACCGCACACCACTGGACAGAAGTCGCCGTAACCCCGCATAGCTCGCCCAAGACCTTCTGCCCGGTCTTGAGGTGCAAGGTATCCGCGCACGCCGAAACGCCCATGAGGACAACACACGCCAACAGCATCCATGATCGGGTCATCGAACGACCTCCCTGGGGATCCCCCTCCGCTGTATAGGGGAAGTGCACCCGGAAAGGGAGGCCGCAGGACCCTGGCGGAAGCCCCCTCTGTCCCTCTCATCGGTGCACCGACATCCCCCGAAAGAGCTTCCGACCCCGCCAGAAGTACTCGGCGCCGGACACAAAGGCCAACGCCACGGCAAGGTAGAGGAAGGCGTCCTTCACAGGGTGGGCCCACGCCTCAAGGCCAAAGTACCGGGTGGAGAGGATGAACAGAACGAGGCCGATATGCGAAAGAGTCTTCAGCTTGCCAAGAACGCTCGCCCGGATCGTGACCCCCTCGGCAACGGCTAGAATGCGCAGCCCGGTCACGAGGAACTCCCGCGCTAGGATCGCCACCACGGGGGCGGCGGTGAGTTCGCGCAGCTCCACGAAGGAGACGAAGGCCGCGGCTACGAGGAGCTTGTCGGCAATCGGATCGGCGAACACCCCGAACGCCGTCTCCTGGCGCAGCGCTCGCGCGAGGTACCCATCCACGGCGTCGGAGAGGGCGGCAAGGGCGAAGATGGCGATCGCGAGGATCTTGAAGATCGTCCCTTCCGCGTAGAGGAAGACCATGAACAGGGGAGTGGCGAGGATCCGGGCGAGGGTGATCTGGTTGGGGATCGTCACAGAGGGCAACGTAGCC
>JBBIQN010000070.1:0-6073 GCA_037442305.1 Candidatus Bipolaricaulota bacterium | reverse complement strand
ACCCCGTGCTCGAACGGGTGGCTGTGGGCCGAGGTGTGTCCGCCTGGGGCAAGGGTGAACAGACGCACCGCAAACGTCGGCGCCCCGTCCCGCGGCCCGATGAGCACCCGCTTGACGACCCCGACCACGTCCGTTCCCTGGGACACGTCTGCGGCCGGTACCTCGGATATCTGCTTCACTATCGCCATTGCATCCTCCTTTACAACGCCTTCGCCAAGAGCGGCACATAGAGCTCGTCCGGGGTGAGGGACCCGTGGAGCCCTCTGAGCTTAAACTCCTCGGTCGGCCAGAGGAGGAACTTGCGCTTGCGGGACAGGACGAGGAAATCCCCCAGCAGGGCCCGCACGGCGGGGGTCGGTTCCTCGAGCCCCCATAGCTTGTGGGCCAGGGCATCCTCGACCGAGAGCACCGTGAACTCGTCGGGGAAGAACCGGGCAAAGAACTCCCTAACCCCCTCTTCATGGCCCCGGCGTACGAAGAGGTAGGAAGCCCGCGGATCCCCCACGGGCGGCAGAAGGAGGCCGTCTCGCAGGGCCGGCTGAACCGCGCAGTTCACCATGTCCTTCACCGGGTCGGCTTCGTAGAACCCGTGGTCGGAGGTAACGAAGAGTGTCCCGCGGCGGGGGAGCCGGCGCAGGAGTTGTCCAAGCACGCGGAACACAAGGGCCGCCTCAAGCTCGAACGCTTGGGTGGTGGGGCCGTAGACGTGACCCAGGCTGTCCGTGGACGGCCAGTACACGGAGAGAAGCGACTTCCCCGGGGAGGCGAGGCCGCGGCCGAGGTGCATGGTGAGGTCGGAGGAAGTGAGGTAGGAAACGGTCCGCCCCACTCCCCGGTACAGGGCCTTCGACAACCCCGAGTCGGCGATGTGCTTGGGGAGAAACAGCGTGGTCTCCACCCCCGCCGCGGCGAGCCGCTCGTAAAGGGTGGATCCGGAGAGCATTTGCTCGGGAGGGAACCCCAGCTTCTCCAGGGCGTTGTCCCGCCCGCCGGGGGGCGCAAGGTGGATCATGTCCACGATCGCCCCTACCTCGGGCCGGAACAGCTTGTACCCTAGCACCCCGTGGACGATCGGGCTTGATCCCGTGGCGAGGGAAGCGAGGGCCGCGGTCGTGGTCGAGGGGAATACCGAGGTGAGGGGGAGGTAGCTCCCCCCATCGAGGAACGGGCCCAAGTCCACGACCCCCCGGTCGCGGAGGCCCTCGAGACTGCGGTACCCAAGCCCGTCCACGATCACGCTCACCACGACCTCCGCGGGGGGGAGGCCCAGCTCCTCCTGGAGGCTCGGGCCTTGAGTGGTGACCCCCAACAGGGTTTCGATCGTCGCGGGAACCGCAAGGAGGGAGTACCGCTCGTAGTGAGGACGCTTGCCTTGCGTATCGTCCAGAATCCGGGTGAGTACCTGTTGCCCCTTCGGCATAACTTTGGGCATTATAGCCGGGGCGTTCGTGCGACCCCGAAAGGAGAACGATGGCGACCTGTCCCAACACCAAGGCGAACCTTGCCCGCTGTCCGTGCACCTGGCCGACGTGCCCGCGCAAGGGGAACTGCTGTGCGTGCCTGTCCTACCATCTTTCCCACGACGAGCTCCCCGCGTGCTGCTTCCCGCCCGCGGTGGAGCGGACCTACGACCGCTCGTTCCGCCGGTTCGCCGCCCTCCACCGATGAAGAACGCCCTCGTGGCGAGGGTCCTGGACGAGGTGGCTAACCTCCTCGAGCTCAAGGGCGTCCCGTTCAAACCCCGCGCCTACCGTCGGGCGGCGCGGGCGATCGAGGATCTCCCAACTCCGATCGAGGACCTCGCCGCCGAGGGGCGGCTCACCGAGATCGCGGGCGTGGGGAAGGCGATCGCCCAGAAGATCGAGGAGATCGTGGCCACGGGGAGGCTCCTCTACCACGAGGAGCTCCGGGCAAAGCTCCCCGTGGACCTCCGGGCGTTGACCCAGGTCGAGGGGGTGGGTCTAAAGACGGCCAAGGTTCTCTACGACGAGCTTGGGGTGCGGAACCTCGACGACCTTGAGGCCGCGGCGCGGGCCGGCCGCCTCCGCGACGTGAAGGGACTGGGCGAGAAGATGGAACAGAAGGTCCTCCACGGGCTTCAAGAGGCGCGGGGAACGGAGCGGCGGGTGCTCCTTGGCCGCGCCTTGCTCCTCGCCCGCGACCTCGTGCGCCGGTTGGAGAAGACCGGGTTGTTCCAGCGCCTCGAGCCCGCGGGGTCGCTCCGCCGGGGGAAGGAGACCGTCGGCGACCTCGATCTCCTCGCGGTTTCCGACCGACCGTCCGAGGCGTCCCACGCGCTGTGCTCGCTTCCCGACGTGGCGAAGATCCTGGCCCAGGGGCCGAAGCGGTCGTCGGTCCGGCTCGCGGACGGGTTCCAGGTGGAGCTCCGCATCGTGCCCGCAGACGCGTTCGGGGCAGCCCTCCAGTACTTCACGGGCTCCAAGGACCACAACATCCGCCTCCGGGAGCGGGCCGCCTCTCGGGGGTGGAAGCTCTCCGAGTACGGGCTCTTCACTGGGGAGGGGGCGCGCCTCGCGGGCTCGGACGAGGAGGGGATCTACCAGGCGCTTGGCCTGGCCTACATTCCCCCGGAGCTACGGGAGGACCTGGGGGAGATCCCGGCCGCGGGAAAGGGGGCGCTTCCGAAGCTTGTGGGCCCATCCGAGGTTCGCTCCGACCTCCACGTCCATACAGACTGGTCGGACGGGGAACCAAGCCTTGATGAGCTCTGCCGTGCCGCGGAGGAGCGCGGGCGGGCGTGCATCGTGATCACAGACCATCTCAAGTTCGCAGCGGCGATCCCCGGCCTGTCGGAGGACGACCTCCGCCGCCAGATCGAGGAGGTGCGGCGGCTGGACGAGGCGACCGCGGGGCTCCGAGTCCTTGCTGGGGTGGAGGCGAACATCGCTCGCGACGGGACGGTGGCTGTCCCGCGGGTCCTCCTCCGCGAGCTTGACCTCGTGATCGCCTCCGTCCACACCCACCTCCGGCTGGGGAAGAAGGAGATGACGGACCGGCTCGCGCGGGCGGTGGAGGACGAGGCAGTGGACGTCCTGGGGCACCCCACGGGACGGTTGATCGGGGAACGGGCGTCCTATGAGGCGGATTGGGACGAGGTGTTCCGCCGGGCGGCCAAAGCGGGGACGGCCGTGGAGGTGAACGCCCACCCCCAGCGCCTGGACCTCGGGGCGGAGCTCATCCGCCGCGCGATCGGGTTCGGGGTCCGGCTCGCGGTCGGCACCGATGCCCATGCCGTGTCGCAGCTCGATTTCCTTGAGCTGGGGGTCATCGCCTGCCGCCGGGGTTGGGCCACGGCCGAGCATGTCCTGAACACGCTTTCTGTCGATGGACTCCTCGCCGCCCGCAAGCGGGGGCGGTGACCCCGGTTTGCGCCGCACCGCCGCCCTACGGTACCCTCCGCCGGAGGTGGTGCGATGAAGGTCGTTGGCATCGTGGGCTCGATGCGTAAGGACGGGAACACGGCCCGGCTCGTGGAGGCCACCCTCCAAGGGGCCAAGGAGGCCAGCCCGAAGATCAGGACGCAGCTGGTGCACCTCGCGGCCCTGGACATCGGACCGTGTCAAGGGTGCTACGATGTCTGTTCCAAGACCCCCTACAAGTGTGCGGTCAAGGACGACTTCCAGGGGCTCCTCCAGCGGATGGATGAGGCGGACGGGCTCGTGATCGGATCCCCCCTCTACTACCCCGTGCCGTCCCGGCTCGTCGCCCTCTGCGAGCGGATCGTGTGCCTGGCTTTTTTCCACGAGCAGGGAAAGAACAAATCTGGCCACCTCCTGGAGGACAAGCCGTGCGCCCTCGTCGTGGCGACGGGGGGGAGCGACCCCCTGGACGTGTTTCGCTACCTCCACGGGTTCATCCTCGCCGCGCGCATGCTCCCCGTGCCGACAAAGAGCTACCCCTACTACGGCGTGGCAGGGCGCGGAGAGATTCCCAAGGACGAGGAGAAGCCGCTTGAGAGAGCGATGGAACTGGGTCGGCTGTTGTCCAGCGCGGTCGAGGAGTGAGGGGCGGAATGTGCCGTCTCCTGGGTGTCCTCGCCCGTGAGCCGTTCCCCCTCCGGGCGTACCTCCTCGATGCGCCCCACGGGCTTCACGCGATGAGCCTCCGCGGGGCGAAGGCACCCCACCGCGACGGCGTCGGCTGGGCGTACCGCGATCCCCGCGGCCGGATGAGGCTCTACCGCTGGGGGAGGAAGGCCCTTGCGGGCCACGAACACCTTCCCGGAGACCCCACCCCACGGACAACCCTTCTTCTTGCCCACGCCCGCAAGGCTTCCCCTGCCTACGGGGCCCTCGCCGGGGCGATCTCGGCTCAGCCCATGGTTACAGACGGGACTTTCCTTGCCCACAACGGGACGATCCACGACCCCGCTCCCCTCGGGCCTGCGTTGGGGACCGATTCCCAGCGCCTCGCAGCGTGGCTCGGGGAAGCATGGCGCCCGCGGACACGGGACCGGCTAACGGAGGCCCTCTCCTCCCTCCTCGGCCTTGTCCGCGGCTATAGCGCGCTCAACCTCCTCCTCTCGGAAGGAACGTCCCTCGCTGCGTTCTGCCAGCACACTGCCGATCCCGACTACTACACGCTGTGGTGGCACGCGGACGAGGGGGAGTTCATCGTCGCCTCCGAACCGACGGACTCCCGTCCCGGGTGGCAGCCCCTGGGCAGCGGCGCGCTTCTGTGGGCCGAACCGGGGAGAGAAGTGTTACGAACCGCGCTCTCTTCCTGACGCGCCCACGAAGAAGGGCGCCGTCCACGACGGCGCCCTCTCTGCGCGACCATTCCCGTTCTAGAGAAGCTTCATCGTAAACGAGAGGTTCAGGTCCTTGGACCAGTCCGCTGCTCCGGGGGCCTTGCTCAAGCTGAGGCTGACCCCGACGTTGGCTCGCCCGAGGACGAACGCAAGCTGAACGGTCACCGACATCGAGTGCACAGGATCAAGGTTCAGAGGCTTCACCCGCGTGAAGAGGGCGCTTCCCTGGAGCGACGAGGTGGGGGAGAGGACCTGCTCGTAGGTGAGGTTAGCGGTCAGGGTGTGCTTGTTCAGAATGTCAATCGGCCCGTCGGCCACCGTGCGGAACAGGAGCTGGGCCTCGGGCATGGGGGCGTACGCCGCGTCCGCGGACACGGTGACGACCACGCTCTGGCTGTCGCCGTAGGGGGAGAGGAGTTCGTACCCAAGTCCAGCTTGAAGTGCCCAGCCGCAGTACCGCTCCCCGCCCGTGGCGAGGACCTCGTCTTCCACGGCAAGGATCGTCCGAGGATCGAGCTTCACCCGCGCCGCTTTCTCGATGAGGCCGACCACGACTGCCACGAGGTCTTTCACTTGGGCATAGGCACGGAAGTTGCCGATCTCCTTGCTCACGGCAAGGAGGGTGTCATCGGGGAGGGGGTTCGCGATTGCCTTTCGGGCAAAGAGCATGGACTGAATGCGCATCGCCTTGGCAAGAGGGGTGACGTCGGCGAACCGGCCGTACCCGCCCCCTGCGCTTAGGGTCAGCGCCGGCCTGGGCAGCCCCAGGGTATAGCCGCCGTTCAGGCCACCGAACCCGAACATGGGTTGCCCGGCGATGAAGTAGTAGCGGACCGTCCCCGACCCGCTCGCCGCGGCGTTCGACAGGGCGAAGTTCGTCAACCCCAGCTCGCCCAGGCCAGCGAGTGCGTACCCCAAGCCCGGTGCATCGTAGAGCTTGTTGAAGGTCACCGTTGCTCGCCCTGCGTTCACGTCCACTCCCGGCGTGGCCGGTGTGTCAAAGTAGCGATAGGTTCCCGAGAGCCACGCGCTCGTGAGGTCCGTCAGCGGCGGTTTGTAGTCGCACAGCCCGACCGCCCCCAGCGCGCCGAGCGCGGCGAAAGCCAGCGCCACCCCCACCAGAGTCGCACATCGCTTGCTCATCCTTACCTCCTTGGTCTGCGTTCGTGCCCGTGAATGGGCCGCGCTGGGATTATACCGCTGGGGGATGGGCGAGGCCCAACACCTGCTTTCGGGTTGCGCCGGCGCTAGTGTAGTGTCCCGATAACAGCTTTACAGCGAGCCACCTTGTCGAGGCTGGCG
>JBBIQN010000069.1:0-6075 GCA_037442305.1 Candidatus Bipolaricaulota bacterium | reverse complement strand
TCGAACCCCTGAGCGACCTCGCGCATCGAGCGCCCGGCCCGCACCTGTCCACGATACCGGGGCAACTTCACGGCAACCTGCTTCCTAGTCGGAGACCGCGACACGGCCGACCAGCAGGTCAACTATGTCGAACCTGCTGCCGATCTGTCGGCGCGAAACTTTTTATCCGAGCTCCTCCGCCATGTTGTGCGACGTTGAGGCGCCCCGGACAGTCAGTGCGTGTCGAGTCCGTCTGTACTACACGGTGTTCCAAGATAGACAAAGAACTCGCGGTTGCCGGCCGGGCCGAGAAGAGGCGACGGGACGGTCCCACGGACGATCCAGTCCAAGCTCTCTCTCGCAAACGCGGCGATCCTGTCTACAACCGCTTGATGCACGGCCGGGTCGCGCACGACACCCCGCCGCACCACGCCGCGCCCCGCCTCGAACTGCGGCTTAACCAGGGCGATCACTTCGCCCCCTGGCTTTACGACCGCTCCCAGCGGCGGGAGCACGAGCCTGAGCGAGATGAACGACACGTCCACCGTGGCGAGGTCCACAGGTTCCCCGATGTCCTCCGGCCGGAGGTCGCGGGCGTTTGCACCCTCCTGCACGACCACGCGCGGGTCGTTGCGCAGCTTCCAGTCGAGCTGGCCCCGCCCGACGTCGAGGGCGTACACCCGACTCGCTCCGTGTTGGAGAAGGCAGTCCGTGAACCCCCCTGTGGAGGCGCCCACGTCGAGACACACCTTGCCTGTGGCCGCGACCCCAAACGCAGCAAGTGCCCCTTCAAGCTTCTCTCCGCCGCGGGAAACGTAAGGAGGACCTGCGGTAACTTCGATCGCGGAGTCCACGGGGACCGCGGTTCCTGGCTTGTCGAGCACTTTCCCGTCCACCCGCGCTCGGCCGGCGCGGATGAGGGCTTGGGCCTGGGAGCGCGAGGAGGCGGTGCCCCGCGCAACGAGGAGGATGTCGAGTCGCTCCTTCTTTGTGTTCATCCCCTCCCGGCGACGGCCTGTCCGGCCATCGTCCGCGTGAAAACCTCAAGCCCATCGGCGAGAACCGCGCACGCTCCCGTGAGGTCCTCGACTTTGAGGACATAGGCCGCGCGGGCCTCGTCCTTGCCCAGGCCGGGCGTTACGTAGAACCCAGCGCCGGGGGCGAACATCACCGTCTCTGGGCCGGGGTAGTCGGTGAGCATCCAGCGGATGAACGCCTCCGCGTCCGCGACCGGAAGACCCATCATCACGTAGAACGCCCCCTCCGGAACGCGGAACGTCACCCCGGGGATCTCCAGGAGCTGTTGGCAGAAGAGATCCCGCCGGACGCGATACTCGTCGATCATCTCCTGGACCACCTTGTGGTGGTCGGGATCGGCCATGAACGCGACAAGGCCAAGCTGCTCAAACGTCGGGGCCGACAGGCGGATCGTGGCGCACTTCATCGCGGCCGCCATCACGTCCTTGTTGTGCGAGACAAGCGCCCCCACCCGCGCCCCGCACGCGGAAAGCCTCTTGGAGATCGAATCAACAAGGATCGCCCGGTCGCGGACCTCGGGGAAGGTGAGGATGCTCGTGTGCGTTCCCTCGTACACAAACTCGCGGTATACCTCGTCGGAGATAATGAAAAGATCGTGTTTGCGTGCGATGTCGGCAAGCATCGCCATCTCCTGGAGGGTGTACACAACCCCAGTTGGGTTCCCGGGGTGGGAAAAGAGGATCGCCTTCGTGCGCGGGCCGATGAGGTCCTCGATCTCCTGGCGGGGCGGGAGGTGGAAGCCGTCCGCGCGGGAGGTGGTGATGGGAACGATCTCAACGTTCGTAAGCCGCGCGTAGCCGAGGTAGTTGGGGTAGAACGGCTCCGGGACGAGGACCTGGTCCCCTGGATCGCAGGCGATGGTGAGGGCAAACGTGATCCCCTCCGATCCCCCGATCGTGATGAGGATCTCCTCTTTGGTCACGGGAAGGCCACACTCCCCGTAGTAGCGCCCAAGGGCCTCGATCGCCTCCGGGATCCCGGGGGACGGGGCGTAGTCGAGGACGTCCACTTTCGCTTTCTGCACTCCGCGCATGAACGCCTGGGGGGTGGGGATGTCGGGCTGGCCGATGTTCAGGTGGTAGACCTTCTTGCCCCGCTTCTTCGCCTCGACGGAGAGCGGATACAGGCGCCGAATGGGCGAAGCCGGGGCGGCAGCGCTGCGACCGGATGGCTTAGGCATGGTTGAGGACCCACACCTCCTTTGGGGTGGGAAGAACGTCGGGGGTGATCTTCACCTCGGACTTCTTGACGCGCTTCACGGGGATCCCGACCTCATTGAGGAACTCGTCCACCGGGCGGATCGGCCACTCCTTGACGAGCTCCGTGCGGTAGTGCATCGGGATCACAACCTTGAGCTTGGGAAGCGAGCGCACGACCTCGGTCGCTTCCTTGGCCCCGATTGTGTAGTGGCCACCCACGGGCAGCAGGGCCACCTCCACCTCCTGGAGGAACTTCGATTGCTCGGCGTTCAGGGTGTGGCCGAGGTCGCCGAAGTGGGCGAGGGTTACCCCGTCCACCGCGAAGCGGAAGATCATGTCCTGGCCGCGGTCGCGGCCTCCCTTGGTATCGTGGAACGCGGGGATCCCGCGGAAGGGGATCCCGCGCACGACCCTCTCCCCAATCCCGCGGACGACCTCGGGCGAGCCCTTCACCCGGCCCACCGCGTTGTGGTCGAAGTGATCGTGGGACACGGTCACGATGTGGGCCGGACCCTCGGGGGCTTTGTACGGGATCTTCTCCTCGTAGGGGTCGGTGAGGATCACCGTGCCGTCGCTTGCCTCGATGCGGAAGCAGGCGTGGCCTATCCATTGGAGCTTCACAGTCGCCACCTCCTCGCCGGGAGCTACTCTATCCGAGCGGGGGAGGGGCGGGCAACCCGGGCGAGGGCGCACCGGAGGAGGTGGTCAACGAGGTCGTCGTAGGACAGGCCGGCGGCGCGGGCCGCGCGGGGGAAGAGGGACACCTCGGTCAAGCCGGGCAGGGTGTTGAGCTCGAGAAGGTACGGGGTCCCATCCAGGGAGAGGCGGAAGTCGGCCCGCGAGAGGTCGCGGCACCCAAGGAGGTGGTGGGCTTGGAGGGCAAGGTTTTGGATGCGAGCCGTGAGCGCGGGAGGGAGATCAGCCGGACAGATGGCCGTGCACTCCCCGGGGGTGTATTTTGCGTTCCAGTCGAAGAGATCTCCGTTCTTGGGCCGCAGCTCGACGAGGGGGAGCGCCTCCACCTTACCCACGCGTTCGAGGACGGAGGCTGTGATCTCCCGGCCGGAGATGAACCGCTCGACGAGGAACTCCCCGTACCGAGAGGCGAGATCTCCCCCCGCCTGTTCAAGTTCGGCCCCGTCCCGCACGAGGTGCACCCCTACGCTTGACCCCTCCTGACGCGGCTTGAGGACGAGGGGGTAGCCAAACTGGGCGGCCAGCGAGGCGAGCGCCCCCGGGTGTTCCCCGGTGGAGAGGAACCAGTCGGGGACAGGGATTCCTTTCCCATGGAACGCCTTGCGGGACTCGACCTTGTCCATCGCCAGGGCCGAGGCAAGCGGACCCGAACCGACGTAGGGCTTCCCCATGAGGTCAAGCAGGAGCTGGACCGTACCGTCTTCGCCGTGGCCCCCGTGGAGGATGTTGAGCACGGCTGAAAACGGGGCCAGGCGCTGGGGGAGGCCGTCGAAGCCCTCAATCTCGATGAGTTCAGCATTCCAGCCTTTGCGGACGAGGGCGGAATGCACTCCGCAGCCGGAGCGGAGCGAGATCTCCCGCTCGGCAGAGTTCCCCCCGCACAGGACGGCGATGCCCTCCTTGGATTTCATGGCAGAATCCTTCCCCGAGCGGGGGGCCTTCGGCAAGGGCGGGGGTCCGCGGCCAGGGTGCCCGAGGTCCTAGGGAAGGAACTCGGCGACGAGGAACGTGTGGTCGGAAGGCTTCTCTGCGCGGCGGGCGTCGCGGTCGATCCAGCACCGGGTCGAGCGCTCGGCAAGCGGCCGGGTGGCCCAGATGTGGTCCACCCGCCACCCCACGTTCCGGCCCAGCGCCCCGGCCACGCGGTAGTCCCAAAACGTGTACTGGCCTGACTCCTCGGGATGATGGCGGCGGAACACGTCCACGAACCCCCACCCCTGGACCTCGGCCAGGGCCGCCCGGGCCTGGGGGTGGAAGTCCACGTGGGTCACGAGTCGGGTCGGGTTGTGAACGTCCATTTCCTCCGGGGCGACATTGAAGTCCCCACACCACAGGAGCGGCGCATCCGGGGAGAAGTGGCGGGCGAAGTAGTCCCGCAAGCGCTTGAACCACTCCAGCTTGTAGGCGAACAGGGGGGAGTCCACGGACTGCCCTTGGGGCACGTAGGTGTTCACGATCGGGACCCCGGCCACGGTGACCCGGAGCAACCGCGCCTCGTCTGGAGGCCCTCCGTCGTCCAGGCCGTAGGCCACGTTGGTGGGCTCGACGAGGCTCGCCAACGCGACACCCGCGTGGGCCTTCTGCCCTCGGAAGGCCACGTGGTACCCAATGTCTCGAAATGCCTCGACAGGGAAATCAGGGTCCTGGACCTTAGTCTCCTGCAGGCACAGAACGTCCGGCTTCTCCCGGGCGAGCCAGTGCTGGATCACAGGTATCCGGGAGCGAACGGAGTTCGCGTTGAACGTCGCCACCTTGAACATATACCCCATACTATCCCACGGCGTGCCCCCAGATCGTCTCGCCCCCCGAGGGCAGAAACATGACGCCAGCCTCCTCCCAGCCCGTGTGAGAGCGGCCGTCTCGGTTGCAGCGCCATGACACGGAGATGCTCTGAGAGACGATGTTCCTTCGCTACGGGCGCCCCCTCTCCTTCACCTCTCCCCCAGCGAGGGGAGAGGGTTGGGTGAGGGGGGATTCTGTCGTCTAGTCCGCCTACTCCTTCACTTCAAACTTCGCCCTTCTCTGCGTTCTCAGCGCACTCGGCGGTCAGAGCTTCTCGTCGGGTGACCAGGCTTCGGTAGAACTCCGGGCGACGGTCGGCGAACACGTCGTTTAACCTTGTAAGATGCTTGTCCCGCGCTTGAGCGGGCTCGATCTCTACCGCTCGCACCTCCTCGCGGTCCGACGGGGCCTTCACGAGCACATCTCCGTTGGGGGCCACGACTTGGGATAGGCCGGTGAAGCGCAGAGTCTCCTCCGTGCGCGCCTCGACCCCGACTCGGTTTGCCGTGACCGTGAACACGCGGTTCTCCATCGCCCGCACGCGCATCGTAAGCTGGGCGAGCCCGGGCATGACCAGGTTCGCGGGGTGAGCGATCACGTCCGCGCCTTGGAGGGCGAGCGAGCGGGCCGCCTCGGGAAACAGGTGGTCGTAGCAGACGAGGAGGCCCACCGTGGCGCTCCCGATGCCCGCCGCCGGGAACGGCAAGTCGCCAGGCGTGAACCAGTGTTGCTCCTGGTAGAACAGGTGGATCTTGCGGTAGAGGGCGACAAGCCCGGACGGCCCGACGAGCACGGCCGAGTTGTAGAGGCCGTCATCGGCCTGCTCAGCCAGCCCGGCCACGATGTGGCAGTCCCTCTCTTGGCCGAGGGCGATCAACCGCTGGGTGGTGGGACCGTCGGGGATCGGCTCGGCTAGCTCTTGCACCTCGCGCTGGGACGTAAACTGGTAGCCCGTGCTGAAGAGCTCAGGGAGAATCCACAGCTCAGCGTGATCTTGGGAGAGGAGGGTGGTGACCTTGCCCAGGTTCCGCTCGACCTCCCCGAACTCCGGCGCGAACTGCACGTACCCAACACGCATGTGGGCAACTCTATCCAGGCGGCCGCACGTCTCAACCCGGCATTCCCGGCCCGGAGGGGCCCAGGGCCTCCTCACGCACAGACGTGCCCGGCCAGCGCGTCTTCTGATCTACGTTCCGGGCTCTCAAGCCGTTTGGCGAGGACAAGGAGGAACCTTATACTGCTGGTCGAGGTGGAGGCACCCGCGCTCGTTGCGTGGGCCAGGGCCTACGCCGTAACCCATCCTCAGGTACCGTCTGGACCTGCGCTCCTAGAACGGAACCACTTCGGGGGCCGGTTTCGACTACGACCCGTGGGTGGATCC
>JBBIQN010000068.1:0-6497 GCA_037442305.1 Candidatus Bipolaricaulota bacterium | reverse complement strand
GACTCGGCTCGTTTGGCGCGTCGCGCCTCTTCCGACCGTTCTCCTGCCTTCGGTGATGCGTCGCAGGCTGGCCATGTTCCAGCAAGGGAGTCCTCACCCCGTCCCGGAACTCCTCAGGCGTTCGGTACCCGAGCGCGCTGTGCGGCCGCTCGCGATTGTACCTCCGCCGCCCCAGGCCGGTCTTCGCCCTCGCATCGAGGACGTCATGGAACAACTCCTGGTTCAGGCACTCCTGCCGCAGCGCCGCGCCCCCGCTCTCCCCGTACGCGTTCTGCCACGGGCTCCCCGGTGCGATGAGGACGATCGCCGAGCTGCGCGAGGTCGCGGATCGCGAGTTGCAGGATGCCGACGCCGTCATCTCCTCGGAAGGGAAGCTCCTGCACGCTCACAATGCATGCGTGGCGATTGCCGCAGCCGCCCTGGCAGCTGCGGGGTACCGGGTGCGGCGCGGCACGCCCGATCATCACCGGCGTCTGATCGAGTCCTTGAAGTTCATGCTGGGGGTATCGCCGCGGCAGATCAGAGAACTTCAGGAGTACCGGAAGAAGCGCAGTCGCGCAGTGTACGAACGTACGGGCATCGTCACGCGTACCGAGGCCGGCGCTGCTCTCACGTTGCCCGTCGTCTCCAGGCGGAGTTCACGGAGTGGCTTGCGAACGAACACCCTGATCTCTTCGCGGAGTGAACCCTGCTGCGGGTGTTGGCATACCTGGTCCTGCTCTGATGAGCTGCAGGAAGTTGCCTTGCCGATGCGAGAACGGGCCAGGCGTGTAGGATTGGAGACATGCCGGTAGAGATAAGTCGGGAGAGGTTCGAGGCGCTGGTGGAACAGGCCCTGGGGGAGCTTCCGGTGAGGTTCCGGCGGTACCTGAACGGCCTCGAGGTCCGCGTCGAGGACTACCCAGACGACGAGTTGCTGGCGGAGTGGGGCCTTGTCCCCCCCGACTACCCGTTCGGGATGTACGAGGGGGCCGCGCTCCCCGACGTGGACACCCCGACCGACTTCCCGGGGACGATGGTCCTCTACAAGCGGCCGCTGGAGGCGTGGTGCCAAAGCGAAGACGAACTCCGCGATCAGGTCCGGCGCACGGTGCTCCACGAGCTCGGACACCGGTTTGGATTCTCCGACGAGGGGATGCTCGACGAGCTCCGTGCCGGGGTCGGCGTTCCCTGGTCGGAAGAGGAACGACGGGAGGAGGCCGCCCGCCACCTCCGCCAGGCCGCGCACGACCTGGCCGCGGCGGAGGCATTGCTTGAGGGTGGCTATCCCGATTGGACCCTAGATGCGGCCCTTGCCGCCGCGGAGCGTGGCCTGCGGGCCCTGCTCCTCGCCCGAGGGGATGATCCGGAGGCCGTTGTCCACGACGAAATCCCCGAGCTCCTCGCCCGCGCCGTGCGCCACGACGCGGCGTTTCGCCGGTTCAGAAGTCTCCTCCGTTTGGACAGGATCTCGCTCGACATGGGCGATTCTGGGGCGGAACCTCCTGCCGAGCGGGTCCGGCCGACGATGGCACGCGACGCCGTTGCCTACGCCCGAGACCTTGTGGAAGAAGCCCACCAGGCTTGCACCAGGCAGTGAGCGAAGGAGATCGGGGGAGCGAGGCTCGTCTTCCTGCAGGGCGGCGTTGCGACGCAGGAGGCGGGTCTCCCCGCCCGCGAAGTGAGAGGCGTATAATCCCAGCCCATGTCCGGCGTTCAGCCTGCCAAGAGGAGGGCTGCCATCCAGGCTCATTTCCCGGACGGCCGGGCGTTTGAGGGCCCTGCCGGAACAACGTTGGGGGAGTTCATCCAAGCCGCCTACCCGGACCCCCAGGTCCCGGCAATGGCCGCGGCTGTCGCCGGGGAGTTGCGGGAGCTCTCCTTCCCTCTCCGCGCGGACGCCCCGGTGCGGCCGGTGTTCCTCACCGACTCGGAAGGGATTCGGATCTATACCCGCTCTCTGAGCTTCCTTCTCGCGGCGGCGGTGCACGCCCTGTTCCCAGAAGCGCGCCTGATCATTGACCACTCTGCCCCGTTCGGAGGGTACTACTGCCGGGTCGCCCGGCGATCGTCGTTCACCCCCGAGGAGCTCGGGCGGATCGAGGCCCACATGCGGGAGCTCGTCCGGGCGGACGCCCCCATCGTTCGCGAGGATGTCCCCCTCGCCGAGGCCCAGGCTCGGCTCCGGGCCCAGGGCCTCCTGAACAAGGCGGAACTCCTCGTTCAGGGGGCGCTCGGGGAGACGGTCCCCCTGTACCGGCTCGGCCAATTCCAGGACTACCTGTTCGGTCCGATGGTCCCGTCCGCTGGCTTCCTCCGCCAGTTCGCCCTCACCCCCTATCCGCGGGGGTTCGTCCTCCGCTTCCCCCGCCGGGAGAGGCCGACCGAGCTCGCCCCGGCTGAGGACTACTCGGCGCTCCTCCAGGTGTTCGAGGAGTACGGAAACTGGATCGAGCTGTTGGGCGTGTACGACGCGCACACGGTCAACGAGGCCGTGCGCACGGGGCGGATGACAGAGGTCATCCTCGTCTCCGAGGCCCTCCACAACCAGCGCATCGCGCGGATCGCGGATAGGATTGCCAAACACCCCTCTTCGCCACGCCTCATCCTCATCGCCGGCCCATCGTCGTCAGGGAAAACGACGTTTACCAAGCGGCTCGCGATCCAGCTCCTCGCCCTCGGGCTCCGGCCGTACCCGGTGTCCATGGACGATTACTTCCTCCCCCGCGACGAGATGGCCCGCCGCGGCCTCACCGACTTCGACGATGTCTCGGCGGTGGAGGTGCCCCTCTTCCAGCGCCAGATGGAGGACCTCCTCGCGGGGAAAGCGGTGTGCCTTCCGCGGTTCGATTTCAAAACCGGCCGCCGCGAGGACGGGAGCGAGCTTCAGCTCAGAGAGGATGGGATCCTCCTTGTCGAGGGGCTGCACTGCCTGAACCTCCAGATCCTCCCGGCGGAGCTAGAGGAACAGGCGTTCCGCATCTACGCCTCGGCCCTGACCCAGCTCAACCTCGACGATCACGTGCGGATGTCGACCACCGACACCCGGCTTCTCCGGCGGGTGGTGCGCGACGCCGCGTTCCGGGGCTACAAGGCCGAGGACACGCTCCGGCTGTGGGACAACGTGCGGCGGGGGGAGAAGCGGTTCGTGTTCCCCTACCAAGGGCGGGCGGACGTGATGTTCAACTCCGCCCTCGTCTACGAGTGGAACGTTCTTCGGGCTCGAGTGGAGCCCTTGCTTCTTCAGGTGCGACACCCCAGACTCCGCCTTCAGGCGGAGCGGCTCCTCGGGGAGCTGCGGTGGTTCGTCCCGTACCCGGGAGACGAGATCCCGGCGACGTCCATCCTTCGCGAGTTCATCGGCGGGGGGATCCTCGCCGCGTACTACCCGAGCCCATTCGAGCGGGCCACTTGGAGGAGAGAGAGATGACCGAGATCAGCCCCTGGAAGCGGTTCGACGAAGTCCAGGAACAGGTCCTGCGTGGAAACGGAGCGTTCCTGGTCGCGGTAGACAAGACCGGCCGCCCGAACGCGATGACGATCGGGTGGCTCGAACTGGGCACGGTGTGGGCGCGGCCGGTGTGCCTTGTTCTCGCTCGACCTTCCCGGTACACCCACGGGTGCATCGAACACAGCGGGGCGTTTACGGTGAACGTCCCCCTGGGGACGATGAAGGAAGAGCTTGCGTTCTGCGGGAGCCGTTCCGGGCGCGAAGTGGACAAGTTCGCTGAACTTGGGCTGCGAACGGAGCCGGCGAAGGAGGTCCCGGTGCCCCTCCTCGCAGGTTGCGCCGTGGTCTACGAATGCAGGATGGTGGCCCGGACCACGCTCGTTTCCGACGGGATTCTGGACGAGCAGATCCGGACCAAGTACTACCCGCGGGGAGACCTCCACACCCTGTTCTTCGGGGAGATCCTTGGCGCGTGGGAGCTCACGTCCTGAAGGGATGCGCGATTCGGACGAGCCGTACGTCGCAGGATCCTACCGAGCGCCGTGGCGGCGCCGTGACGGGGGGCACTGCCAGGGGATGAACCTGCCCCGCCCTGCCCGGGCGAGGATCTCTCCGTCCCGAACCAGCCACTCCCCACGGGACAAGACCCCCATCACCCGTCCCGCGAGGGTCATGCCCTCGTAGGGCGAGAAGTCGGTGGCCATGTGCAGATCCTTGGCGTGGACGGCGGAGCGGGCCGCAGGGTCGAGGAGGACGAGGTCGGCGTCCGCGTCGGTGCGGATCGCCCCTTTCCGTGGCCACAGGCCAAACGCCCGGGCCGGTCCCTCCCCCAGGTACCACGCGAGATCTCGGACGGTGATCCGCCCCTTCGCCACCCCCTCGGAGTAGAGGAGGGGAAGGAGCGTTTCCACCCCGGGGAGGCCGGAGGGAAGCCGGGCCGGCTCGCTCCGGTATGCGTCCTTCTGAGCGCTTGTGAACGGGCAGTGATCCGTGGCCACGGCCTGGAGCTTCCGCCGAGCAAGGGCCTGCCACAGGGCCGCCTGGTCGTCCCTCGTGCGCAAGGGCGGGGTCACGGAGAACCGATGCCCGTTGGGTAGCGCGTAAACCCCGTCGTCGAGAACGAGGTAGTGGGGGCAGGTCTCCCCCACGAGCGGCGCCCCCGCCCGTTGAGCAGCCCTCAGGGCAGCCAGGCCTTGAGCGCTGGAGATGTGGGCGATGTAGGTTGGGCAGCCTGTGTCGCGGGAGAGGGCCCCCACCTCGGCGATCGCCACTTCCTCGGAGATCGCCGGCCGCGCCCAGGGGAACGGGCCCCGTTGAGGGTCCACAAGCTCCTCGCACTCCGCGTGGACCATCGCCACCCCCCCCAGGTTCCGGATCTTGGTCATCCCATCGCGCAAGATCCCAAGCGGGGTCCGCCGCCCGCTTGCGGCGTAGGCGGTGAAGAACTTGAACGACCGCACCCCGAGCTCCGCCGCTTCCCCGAGCTCCCTTCCCCGAGCCGGGCTCCACCCCACCATCTCCGCCTTGAGCGCGAAGTCCACCGCTGCCTCGCGGGCCTGGGAAAGCCGACGCTCGATCTGGTCCGGAAGAGAGACGTCAGGCGAGCCGACCGTGAAGTCTACCACGGTCGTCACCCCGCCTGCGGCGGCGGCGAGGGTCCCGGTTCTCCAGCCGTCTGCGGACCGAGTTCCGGAGACGGGAAGGGCAAAGTGGACGTGAGCGTCGATCGCTCCCGGGAGGACGAGGAGCCCGCGCGCGGACACGACCTGACTCGTTCCATGGGCCTTTCCGATGCGTACTACCTTTCCGTCCCGGACGAGGACGCTCGCTTCCTCGGCCCGGCGCTGGGTGACGACGGTCCCTCCTTCGATCACGATCTCGGCCATGGTGGAAATACTACCCCTCCGCGGGGGGGCGCATAATCGGACGGTGAACTTCCGGGACATCCTCGATCTGTCGCTTGACGAGCTTGGGGAGGATCTCGCGGGGTGGGGGGAGCCCTCGTTTCGCGCCCGCCAGGTGTGGACCGGGGTCTGGCGCCGGCTGAGCGCGGACTGGGGGGAGATGACGGACCTCCCCCTTTCCCTGCGGAACCGCCTCGAGAAGCGCTTCACGATCGGCAGCCTCGCTCCCCGGCGGAAGGAAGCCGATCCTGGCGAGGCCACGGAGAAGGTCCTCCTTGGCCTTCCCGACGGCGAGGCGATCGAGGCCGTGCTCATGCGGGAAGAGGACCGGCGGACGGTGTGCGTGTCCACCCAGGTGGGGTGCCCGGTGGGCTGCCCGTTCTGCGCCACCGGACTCGCGGGGTGCGCCCGCAACCTGTCCGCGGGAGAGATCGCAGGACAGGTCCTCTACTTCGCCCGGAGGCTTCGCGAGGAAGATGAACGGGTGACCCACGTCGTGGTCATGGGGATGGGCGAGCCGTTCCTCAACTACGAGGCCACGCTCAAGGCGATCCGGTCCCTCAACCACCCGCGCGGGTTTGCCCTCGGAGCGCGGAAGTTCACGATCTCCACGGTGGGGGTCGTGCCGGGGATCCTCCTCCTGAGCAGGGAGGGCCTGCAGGTGAACCTCGCCATTTCCCTCCACGCCCCGGACGACGCCCTCCGCCGCGAGCTCGTGCCCTTAGGAAAGAGGTGGCCGATCGGGGAGATCCTCGACGCCGCCGACCTCTACGCCCGGACCACCGGCCGCCGGGTCTCCTATGAATACGTCCTTCTGGCGCGTGTGAACGACTCCCTGGACCAGGCGCGGGCGCTGGCGCGGCTTCTCCAGACGAGGCTCGCCCACGTGAACCTGATCCCGTTCAACCCCGCTCCGGGCCTCCCCTTCGCCCGGCCGGAGGAGGAAGAGGTGGACGCGTTCCGCCGCGAGATCCTCGCGTGCGGGGTGGACGCCACCGTGCGCCGATCGCGCGGGGCGCGCATCCAGGCCGGCTGCGGCCAGCTCCGGGGAGCCGTTTGTTCCTGATCTGGATAGGTGTCCTCTCGATGATGCGATATACTGCGGTTTGACAAGCCATGCTGGCCAAAGGCCTCGGAGCGATCGCGGCGTTGGGCCTGGGCGT
>JBBIQN010000067.1:0-6523 GCA_037442305.1 Candidatus Bipolaricaulota bacterium | reverse complement strand
AGCTACGGTCGCCTCGTGGCGAAGAAACTCGCCGGGGAGCTCGCCAGCCACGGGGTGACGGTCGTGTCTGGGCTCGCGCCGGGGATCGACACCGCTGCCCACCAGGGCGCGCTCGGAAGCGGCCGCACGATCGCCGTCTTGGGCTCTGGGCTCGGGAGGCCGTACCCAGCGGGAAGCGAGCGCTTGATCGAGCAGATTGCGGCGCGCGGCGCTGTCCTGTCCGAGTTTCCGTGGGAAATGCCCGGGTCGCAGTGGACGTTCCCCCGCCGGAACCGGATCATCTCCGGCCTGGCCCGGGCGGTGGTGGTTGTGGAGGCCCCGTTGCGATCGGGGGCCCTTCTCACCGCGGACCACGCCTTGTCCCAGGGGAAAGAGGTCCTCGCCGTTCCGGGTCCCATCACCTCGGAAGCGTCCCAGGGTTCGAACCGCCTCATTCAGGAAGGGGCAAAGCTCGTCCTCTCGGCTGAGGACGTCCTCGCCGAGCTCGGGATGCCGACCCTCCCCCTTCCCCATCGTCCCGAGGTCCCCCCCGAGGCCAAGGCCGTCTACGAGCTTCTCTCCCTGGAGCCCCTTGACCCCTCAGAGATCGTTGCTCGGACTGGACTCCCTCACGCTCGGGTCTCTCAGATCCTCATCGAGCTTGTCCTCTCCGGCCGCGTCGAGGAGATCCCAGGCCGAAAGTACGTTCGGCGGTGAAGTGTAGCTTCTATTACAGATTAGAAGCGGTTCCCCCGCTATACTCCTCCCGGATGTCCCGCGGACGATGGCCGCCTGGGCCGTTCCCTGGGGACGAAGAGGAACGACAGAAACTAGGGAGGCGACGATGAGGAAGACCCTGTTGTGCGTGGTAGGGTGTGCCCTTGCCCTGACGGCGTGGGCGGCCCCGCAGAGGCTAGCGTTCATCCTCGACGCATCGGACTCGATGAACTTCGCCCTCGATGGGGGCCCCACCCGGTTTACGTGGGCAAAAGAAGCCCTGACCTTGGTCGTGAACGACCTCGAGGCAGAGGCGCTGTTCTCGATCACAGTGTTCGGCCATCGGGTCCCGAAGACCCAGGAACCTGCGACGTGTCGGGACATCGAGCTCATCGCCCTATTGAAGACCTACGGGGCAGCGGACCGGTCGGCTCTCACCAAGGCCATCGCCAACCTGGTGGCGAGGGGGAAGACGCCCTTGGCCGAATCGCTCCGGTTCACGTCGGCCCGGGTTCCCGCGCCGGCGCGGATCGTCCTCCTCACGGATGGAGAGGAAACGTGCGGGGGGGACCCGATCGCCGAGGCGCGGCGCCTGTGCGCGCTCGGCTACACCGTAGACGTGGTCGGCCTTGCGGTGACGGCGGCCACCGAGCGCGCCCTGAAGGCCATCGCCGACGCCGGATGCGGCCAGTTCGTGGTTGCCCGCGATCCAGCGGAACTCCCCGGTTTGTTCCGGCAGGTGGTCGCCCCGGTCACCCCTCCTACGGCACCTGCCATCCCGGACTGCCTCGCCAGGTACAAGGTGGATCCGGCGATCGCGGCCCTCCTTGTACAGCACCTTCCGTACACCCCGTGCACCGACCCGATGTGGAACGTGATCCTGTGCTTCCTGGAGCAGAACCCGCCGGCGAAGGTCATCGTGGGAACGGACGGAGACGACACGCTGTTTGGGACCCCCGGGAACGATCTCATTCTCGGGCTTGGCGGAAGCGACCAGATCTACGGGTTCGCTGGGAACGACCTCCTCCTCGCTGGGCCAGGGAACGACCTTGTCCAGGGCGGGGACGGGGATGACCTCATCCTCGGCGGGCCGGGGAACGACCTCCTCCTCGCCGGAGCGGGGGACGACATCGTGTACGGCGAGGATGGGGACGACCGGATCGAGGGCGAAGCCGGAAACGACAAGCTGTTCGGTGGGCCCTCCAACGACATCATCCTCGGCGGTCCAGGGTGCAACGTGATCGATGGCGGCCCGGGCAAGAACACGATCTATGACGAGGGAACCTGCGCGCCGCGTCCGCCTACCCCGCCGCCCCCTCCGGTCTGCACCGCGCCGGCTCAGCCCTCGGCTCCGCCCGTGTGCACGGCCTCGCCGGAGGTGAAGACGGTGGTCGAGGGCGGATCCATCGTCCTCAAAGCGCTCGTGAGCGACCCCGACGGGGACAAGGTGGCCGTCACCTGGTCCGCCTCCAAGGGGATCTTCTCCGACCCCAATGCCTTTGAGACCACGTACTACGCTCCGTGGGTGAAGTCCTGCGACGGGGAGAAGGTGGAGATCACCCTCATCGCGGTGGACTCCTGCGGGGCGAGGGCCGTGGACAAACTGATCCTCCACGTCCTCAACGTGAACCGCCCTCCGGCGGTGGACGCTGGCCCCGACCTCGCGGTGGATGAGGGCGGCAAGCTGAAGCTTCTTGCCGCGGCGTGCGATCCGGACGACGATGCAATGAGCTACCTCTGGACGATCGCCTGCGGCCGGGGGACGCTCGACAACCCGCGGGCCCTACAACCGACCTACACCGCGCCGCTGACCAGCCGGTGCGAGGGAGAAACGGTCGAGCTCGCCCTCACCGTCACCGATGCCTGCGGCGCCGTTGCGAAAGACACGATGCGCGTTCACGTGCGCAACCTGAACAAGGCCCCGTGGGCCGACGCCGGTCCTGACCTCCAGGTGCCGGAGAAGGCCCAGATCATGATCCTCGCCAAGGCCGGCGACCCGGATGGAGAGAAGCTCCTCGTGTCGTGGTGGGCCAGCGCGGGCACGCTGCTCAACGCCGACACCCTGTGCCCGATCTTCGTCGCCCCGGAGGTGACCGGGTGCGACATGATCGAGGTCACGGTGACCTTGTGCGTGGTGGACCCGTGCGGGGCTGTGGCCCAGGATTCGCTGGTGATCAAGGTTCTCAACATGAACCGGCCGCCCCAGGTCAAGGCCGATCCGTAGGGACGTGCACGAAACGACGGGGATACCGAGGGGCCGCCCCGGGGCGGCCCCTCCTCGTTGTCAGCCCTTCCCCAGCTTGTCCTTGATCTCGGACAAGGCATCGTGGATCCGGAACACGACGAGGATCGCTTCGCACCAGATCCGCACCAGGACCGGGCCGAGGACGAGGGTAAGGACGCCACGCAACACCAGACCCCCGCCGCCGTAGCGGGGAGAGGCGCCGTTCACGATCATGACCAACCCCAAGACCACGCACACCAAAACGCCGACCCAGAAGATGACCTGGATCGCCACCGGGGTGAGCATCTTCCGAAACGTCAAGTAGTCCTCCATCGTAACCTCCTTTAGACAAGCAGTATACGGAAATGAACGCTCACAGCTTGGCAGCACGGCGGGCCGCGGCGCACTCCACCCGTTCGGGTGGGCAAGAGAGCGAACCGAGATCTGCGGCCACCGCCTCCCCGATCGGGTTTCCGCCGCGGGCAAGGAAATGGGCGAGCTGGGCGTGGAGGCACTTCACCCGGTTGAGGTTCGCCAGGCCCCCGATGCCCGTCTCCAGGCGGTCCAGAGCGTTCACCCCGCGGAGGAACTCCTGCTCCTCGGGGGAGAGAAGGGCGCGGCGCTCCCTCCGGTAAGCGTCCTGGGACGCCCGGTAGCGGGTCGCCAGGTCAGGATCTTCGGAAAGCAAGGACTCCCACCTCTTTACTCCTCCTTCGGATTCCAGGCGCGATACCCGGGCCGTAAGGTAGGGGCACGACAGCCAGAACAAGGTGGGGAACACGATGAACCTCTCCCCATCCCGCCGGAGGGGGTGGGTGAGGACCACCTGGGGGTACCCGTACGGACAGCGGTAGGCGACCCCGATCGCCGCCACGGGCGGTCGGCCCAGCTGCCAGGCGACGTCCTCCCGATCGCGGGAAGAGAGCATCGCCTACCCTCTCCTGGAGGAAGTCGTGCGGGCGTAGGCGAGCGCCCACTCCCGCAGGGAGAGGTCCTCCGCTGCCATCCGCCCGAGCGGCCGGAACGCGTCGAGGATGGTCCGGATCCCCTCCTCGATCGTCACCTCGCGTCCCGCAAGGGACGACAGATTGCCCACTATGGCCGCGCGGGAGGGGACGCCTCGAGGGGCGTACCCCGGCCGGAGGGCGAGGAGCACGGCCTCCATCGGGGTCGCGTCGGGGGCGAAGAGGAGCGTCCCGTGGTGAAGGAGAGCCCTCCGTCGGAGCTGGGCCGACCCGGAGACCTTGAGTCCCCCGGCGAACACGGCCCCACCCCGCGCCTCGACCTCCATCCCGAACCTCTGTCGGAGCGCTTGAGCGAGGAGACCGGTGATCCGGTCTTGGGACCCGCGCACCGAGGTCCACGGCGCCTCGAGCGGGAGGAAGAGGGAGAAGTTGAGGTTTCCCGCATGGTGGTATACCGCGCCTCCGCCGGAGGGCCGCTGGAGAACTGGGATCCTCAGGCGCTCGCACGCATCGAGGTCGGCCTCGTCCTCGATCCTCTGCCCCCTCCCCACGATCACGCACCGCTCGTTCCGCCACACGCGGAGCGTCGGCGGAACCCCACCCCGCCCTGCCTCGTCCAGGATCGCCTCGTCGAGGGCGAGGTTGAGAACGGGATCGCGGTACTCAAGATCGAGAACGACCCTCATCGGAGCAACGCGTAGACCTCTTCCGCCCGGAACGAGGTGCGAGCCAACGGCTCCGCCACCACCCCCCCGAACCCAAGCTCCCTCGCTCGCTTGGCCCACCCCGCGAACTCCGCGGGATCCACATAACGGGCAACGGGAAGCTGCCGCTCCGTAGGCCGGAGGTACTGGCCAAGCACCGCCACGTCCACCCCCACCGCCCGCAGGTCGGCAAGCGTCTCTTCCACCTCTTCCCCCGTTTCCCCCAGGCCGAGGAGGAGCGAGGACTTCGTCACGAGGTCCGGGGCGAGATCCTTCGCGGTGCGGAGGACCGACAGGGAGAGGTCGTATCCGGCGCGACGGTCACGGACGAGCGAGGCCAGCCGACGCACCGTCTCTAGGTTGTGCCCCACGACGTGGGGACCGGAGGCGGCCACGATCGCGAGCGCCGCCCGATCGCCGCCGAAGTCCGGGATCAACGCCTCGACGACCGCGGTCGGAACCGCCGTACGAATCGAGCGGATCGCGTCCGCGTATTGGGTGGCTCCCCCGTCGGGGAGGTCGTCCCGATCCACCGAGGTGAGGACGACGTACCGAAGCCCAAGCTCCCGCGCAACCTCCGCCAGCCGGGACGGCTCCGTGGGGTCAAGAGGAGCCGGATGGCCGTGCTCGATGGTGCAGAACCGGCACCCGCGGGTGCAGATCGAACCCATGATCATGAACGTGGCCGTGCCCTGACCCCAGCAGGTCGGCAAGTTCGGGCACCGCGCGGATCGGCACACCGTGGCGATCCCGAACCGATCCAGCACTGCGTCCACCCGGCGCGCGGTCGGCACCGCCGTGGCGGGAACCTTGACCCTCAGCCAATCGGGCTTTCTCTCCTCCACGTGGCGATCACCTCCTCCCCCGCCGGGATGAGCTCCATCCCCAGGACTTCCGCCACCGCGCCGCGTGCGGCTTTCCACGCCTCCTCCATCGCCACCGGACGGCCGACGAGGGTGGCGATGGACACCACCTGCGCTCCGGCAATCCCGCACGGAACGATCCACTGAAAACCGTTGGGCGCGAGGTCCACGTTGAGGGCAAGCCCATGGAGCGTTACCCAGTCCCGCACGTGGACCCCCACCGCCCCGAGCTTCCCTCGCTCGTGCCAGACTCCGGGGAACCCCTCCCGCCGTTGCGCGTGGACCCCGAACGAGCGAGCGATGCGGAGCATGATTTCCTCGAGGGCAGCCACGTAGGAGCGAAGGTCCTTCCCTCGTTCCCGGAGATCGAGGATCGGGTAGAGGACGACCTGCCCCGGCCCGTGGTACGTCACGTCTCCTCCCCTCTCCACCGGGTACACCTCGACGCCGCGCCTCGCGCACTCGTCGCGGGAAAGGAGGATGTGGTCTTCAGTTCCCCGGCGGCCGACCGTGATCACCGGCTCGTGCTCAAGGGCCAGCACGACGTCGGCCACCTTCCCCTCCCGCCGCAGGGCGTGGAGCCAGTGCTGGAGGGCAAGGGCTGGGCCATAGCGGATCCGACCGAGCTCGGCGTAGAGGACCGCGCTCACCCGTCCCTCACGTGGCCCAGCACCGCCCCGGGACGGGCCAGTTGCCCCTCGGGCACGGCGATCCGGTGGATCACGCCCGCCGATGGGGACTCGACCACGAACACCGCCTTGTCCGCCTCCACCTCGGCCACCGCTTCCCCAGCCTCGACCTCCTCCCCTTCCCGCTTGAGCCAGCGCACAACTGTGACCTCGCCCACTTCACCAAGGTCGGGCACGACGATGTTCACGGGTGCCTCCTTTGTCTCCCATTCTAAACGCTGGCTGCATCCCCACAAAGGGCCCGCCCCCGAGACGGGGGCGGGCGGGGGGCGCCTATCCAAACGCGCGGTCAGGTCTTCGGTCGCTCCACGATCACCTGCGAGCCCATCCCCCCACAGCCCCCCTCCCGAAGCGGGGCATTGCACAGGTTGCGGTAGCAGGC
>JBBIQN010000066.1:0-6565 GCA_037442305.1 Candidatus Bipolaricaulota bacterium | reverse complement strand
GGCCGCGGCCACGTTCCGCGGCTCGGGCCACACCGTGCCCCCGATGGTGATGGCCATCGTCCGGCTATGGCTCCTGAGGGTTTTGTTGTCCTGGGCCCTCGCATATCCGCTTGGGTTCGGGACGACCGGGATGTGGGCCGGGATGGCGCTCTCCAACTTCCTCGGGGGGCTGGCCCTCGTCCTGTGGCTTGCGCGGGGGACGTGGAAGCGGAAGGTCATCCGCGTTCCCGCTGCCTCCCCAAGCGTGGCGTCCTGAGGAGCCTCCTCACTCTAGGAAGGGGGATCGCCCCTCACGGGTTCCCCACCGCCGCAAACGAAGACCGGTGGCGCAGAGGGGCTAGATCCCCTCATTCCCCCAGCCGCGCTCGCCGCACCCGGGGGCTCTCGTCCGGTCGGAGGCCTCCCGGTCCAGAGGGTACGGGGTCCCCCTCGTGGGAGGACGGTCAGGACGAGATCGGCCTTCGGTCTGACCACCCCAGCATCGGGCTCGCCTGCGACGTCCTGTACCGGTTCCGAGAGTTAGTGCCGCAGCGGGCCATCCCCGTTTTCTTGGGAGGGAACAACCATCCGCGAAAGCAACCGCCGCCGGGCGCGGCTACCGTGGAGGGGAAGATCCGCGGTCCCCGTCCCTGTCACCATCGGAGGTCATGGCAGCCCTTCTTCCTTGCCCGGCAACCGATCGCAACGCTACACTCGATGGACATGCTGCGGCAGGACGCGGTCGCCTTCCTCGACGAGCGGTTCCCCCCCACGTTGGCCGAGGAATGGGACCGGTCCGGGCTTCAGGTGGGGCCGCTCGATCGGCTGTGCCAACGGGTTCTCGTGGCCCTCGACTTCGGGCTTGATCTCGCTCGTGCGCTTGCCGGGACCGATCTTGTGGTCACCCATCACCCCCTTCTCTTCCGTCCCCTGGGCCGGGTCCTTCCCGAAACGCCCCTAGGGGAGAAGCTCGCGAGCCTCCTCTCTTCTGGGGCCGCCCTGTACGCTGTGCACACGCCGTACGACGTGGCCCAGGGCGGTCTGGGAGAGGCCTTAGGCGAGCTCCTCGGGCTCGTCTCTTCGCGCCCCCTTTCCCCGCGGGGAAGGATCCTCAAGCTCGTCGTGTTCGTTCCCAAGGACCACGAGGACCGAGTGGCGGAGGCCCTGTTTGCCTCTGGGGCTGGAGAGATCGGCCGGTACGGTCGCTGCTCGTTCCGCAGTTTGGGCACGGGCACGTTCCTTCCTGGGGAGGGGACGCGCCCCTTCATCGGAAGGGCCAGCCGCGAAGAGAGGGTCGACGAGGTGCGGTTGGAGACGGTCCTCCCTTCCGAGCAGCTCCCGTCGGTCCTTGCTGCGATGAAGAACGCGCACCCCTACGAGGAGGTGGCCTACGATGTGTACCCGCTGGAGACCTTGTCTTCCCTTCATGGGCTAGGGCGGGTGGGGGACCTCCCGCAGCCAACCCGGGCGGTGGAGGTCGCCCGCCGGTTCGGCCACGCGCTCGGCGGCGCGGAGCCCCAGCTTGTCTACGGGGACGTTGGCCGCACGGTGCGGCGGGTCGCCCTATGTGGAGGAAGCGGGGGCGACCTGTGGGAGAAGGCGCTTGAAGCGGGAGCGGAGCTCTTCCTGACCGGAGAGATCGGGTACCACCAGGGGGTGGCGGCCGCCGAGTCCGGTCTTGCCGTCGTCGCCCTCGGCCACCGGGAGACGGAGCGGCCGTTCGTGGGCCATGTGGGAAGACTCCTCCGGAAGCACTTCCCGGGCCTGACGGTGGAGGAGCGATGAGCGAAGCCTTGGCTCAGCTTCTCGCCCTTGCCGAGATCGACGTCACCCTGCGCGCGCTCGACGGGCGCCTGTCCGACCTCGAAAGAGAAGGAGCGCGGCTCAAGGACCGGCTCGCGGAGGAGGATGACGCGTTCTGCCGCCGGCAGGAGGCGCACCGGGCGCTCCGCCTCTCCGCCCTCTCGAAGTCGGGCGAGGTGGACGCGACGGATGAGAAGATCCGCACCTACCAGCACAAGCTCGACCACGACATCATCCCCTACAAGGAGATGGAGTACTTGCGGGAACAGGTGGCCTTCCTGCGGGGGAGGCTCGATGAGCTGGCGGACGAAGCGCTGCGGCTGATCGTCGAGGCCGAAGCCGACGAGGGGAAGCTCAACGAGGACGCGGCCGAGCACGAGCAACGTCGGGCACGGATCGTCGAGGATCTGGCTATGCTGGGCCGACGCCAGGAGCAAACTTCGGCGGAACGGGACGCCCTCCGCGTTAAGCGCGCTGGGCTCTTCGGGCAGATCCCGTCCCACCTCCGGGGGCGCTACGAGCGGCTCCTTGCAAGCGGCGGGAGCCCGGTGGTACCGGTGGCGGGCGGAATGTGCGGGGGATGCCACCTCCGCCTTGTCGAGGTCACGGTGGAAAAAGTGAAGGCCGATCGGGAGGTTGTGACCTGCGAGCACTGTTCGCGTTTCCTCTACTGGCGGCCGTCCTAGGGGCCGCTCAACCCCTTCCGGAGCCGGTGGGGCAGATCAACGATTACGGCCAGACCCTGGTGCGGACGGACCGCGAGCGCCTGGAGAACCTGATCGCCTCGCTCCAGGAACGCGGGGTGTCCCTTGTGTACCTCGCGAGCTGGCATAATCCGTTTGGGGACCTGGCGGCGTACGCGGGGAAGGTCTTTTCCGCGTGGCGCCTGGCCTCCGACGCCATCCTCGTCGTCTTCCTGCGGGGCGAGGATCGTCGGTGGCAGGTGGGGGCCAGGGCCGGGGGAAAGGCGGCCGCTCTCCTTCCCCAGCCGGGGTGGGAGGAGGTCCTTTCCGAGGCGCGGGTCGAGGCGAACCGAGCGCAGCCGGCCGTGGCGATCGCGAACCTGGCCGAGCGGCTCCTCGACCTTCTTGCTGCGGAGCGAACCGCCGCGCCGCAGAAAAGGCGGTCGTGGGGTTGGGCGTACGCGCTGCTGGCGCTCGGAGCGGCCGGGGGGCTCGTCTTTGCCGCGCGGATCTTCCTCTGCCCCAAGTGCCTGCGGCCGTTGCGTCGGCGGTCCTCGTTTCGCGGTATACTGTGGGTGTGCCCTCGGTGCAGGTGCACGAGGGCCGGCCTGCGGTAAGGGAGACGGCCAGGGGGCCGCGGGGGAAACCCTGAGGAAGGTCCGGACTCCGCAGGGTAGGCTGCTCGGGGCAACCCGAGAGGGGGCGACCCCTGGAAAGTGCCACAGAGAATAGACCGCCAACGGCCTTTCCGATTCCCCCCTCCCCTAAGGGGAGAGGGGGGGGTGAGGGAAGGTGCGGGCAAGGGTGAAACGGTGGAGTAAGAGCCCACCGCCGGAGAGAGAAGCCGCTCTCCTCCGGAGAGCGGTCTCTTGTGGGCCGCGAGGCTCCCGGGCACGGTAAACCCCAGCCGGAGCAAGGCCAAATAGGGAGGCGTCTGAGGGTGGCCCGCCCCATGCCTCCGGGTAGGCCGCATAGATGAATGGCCCCCCACGACAGAATCCGGCCTACGGCCCTCTCCCTTACCCAGGCTACACTTGGGTTGACCCAAAGGAGGGACACGAATGTACTGGCTCTTTTACCCGGAAACGCTGATCTTGCTTCTGCCCGCGCTGGTCCTGGCGATCTACGCTCAGTACAAGGTGCGGAGCACGTACGCGAAGTACTTGAACGTCCCGATCCGGCGGCGGATCACGGCGAGCCAGGCCGCGGAGGCCATCCTGCGCGAGGCGGCGGTGAGCGGGGTCAAGATCGAGGGGACGGACCGCACCCTGGGCGACCACTACGATCCCCGCTCCAAGGCCCTGCGGCTTTCCGCCCCAAACTCCACCTCGGTCGCGGCGGTGGGGGTGGCCGCCCACGAAGCGGGGCACGCGATCCAACACGCCCACGGCTACGCTCCCCTTGCCCTGCGCTCGACGATCGTCCCGGTGGCGAGCTTCGGGAGTCAACTTGCGTTCCCGCTCTTCTTCATCGGGCTCTTCCTCCAGTCCGAGATCCTCGTGAACGTGGGGATCATCCTGTTTGCGGCGGCCGTGTTCTTCACGCTTGTCACCCTTCCCGTCGAGTTCAACGCCTCGCGGAGGGCGGTGGCGGCGGTGAGTTCGGGCGGGATCGTGACCCAGGAGGAACTCGGCGGGGTAAAGCAAGTCCTCAACGCAGCTGCGCTCACGTACGTCGCCGCGGCGGCGATGGCTGCGCTGCAACTCCTCTCGATGCTCCTGATGGCGAACCGCCGCCGGTAGTGAAGCTCGCCGCGTCCCTCCTCGCCGCGGATTTTGCCCACCTCGCCCGCGAGGCAGAAATGGTCGAGGGGGCGGTGGACCTTCTTCACCTCGACGTGATGGACGGCCATTTCGTCCCCAACCTCACGTTTGGGCCGGTGGTGGCGAACGCCCTGCGGAAGTGCACCCAGCTTCCGTTTGCGATCCACCTCATGATCGACCGCCCGGCGCGGTACGCGGGCGCATTTGCGGTCCGCCCTCAGGACTCGATCACGTTCCACGTCGAGGCCGCCGACGGAGCTGAGGAGACGATCCGCGTCGTGCGGGACCTCGGGTGTCGGGTGGGGATCTCGTCTCGACCTCGGACGTCCTTGGAGAGGACCTTCCCGCATCTTGAGGCGGTCGATCTTGTCCTCGTGATGAGCGTTGAGCCGGGGTTCGGGGGCCAGGCGTTTCTTCCGGACGCGCTCGACCGGATTCGGGCTCTCCGCCGGGAGATCGGAGGAAGAGCGGTCGAGATCGCGGTCGACGGCGGGATCGGCCCCCAGAACGTGCGGGCCGTGGTCGAGGCGGGGGCGGACGTCGTCGTCGCTGGATCGGCGATCTTCGGGGAGCCCGATCCCCGCGTCGCGGCGCTGGAGCTATGGACGAGAGCGGGGTCCACGAGAAGTTCATGAGGCGAGCTCTCAAGCTCGCTTCCCTCGGTGCGGGCTGGACCCGGCCCAACCCCCTCGTGGGGGCGGTGGTGGTGAAGGACGGGGTGGTCGTTGCTGAGGGGCACCACGCCGTGTGCGGGGGGCCCCACGCCGAGGCGGTGGCCCTGATCGAGGCCGGAGGCCGCGCCCGCGGGGCCGACCTCTACCTCAACCTTGAGCCGTGCGTCGCGTTCCCGGGAAAGCGGACCCCGCCTTGCGTGGATGCGATCCTCGCCTCCGGGATCAAGCGCGTGATCGTGGCCACGGCCGATCCCAACCCGGGCGTGAGTGGCCGGGGCCTTGCCCGGCTTTGCGAAGCCGGAATCGAGGTCATCGAGGGGGTCCTTCTCGACGAAGCCCAGCTGCTCAACGAGGTCTTCTTCCACTGGGTTCGCGAGCGGACGCCGTTCGTCGTACTCAAACTGGCGCTGAGCCTCGACGGGAAGATCGCCACTTCAAGTGGAAAATCGCGCTGGATCACCGGGCCCGAGTCCCGGAGGCTCGTCCACGCCTTGCGTGCTCGGTACGGCGCAGTGCTGGTGGGGGTGAACACCGTGCTTGCCGACGATCCATCGCTCACCGTGCGCGAGGTCGAGGGACCCCAACCGCTGCGGGTGGTGCTCGATTCCGACGGGAGGACGCCTCCCGGGGCGAAGGTTCTGTCTGCTGAAGCGAAGGCCGTCATCGCGACCACCGACCGGATGCCGCCCGAGACCGAGGACGAGCTCCGCAGGAGAGGGGCCGAGGTGTGGCGACTCCCGTCCCAGGGCGACCGGGCGGATTTGGGCGAGCTCCTCCGTCGGTTGGGCGAGGAGGCCGATTCGCTCCTCGTCGAGGGAGGGTCAGAGGTAGCGGGGTCGTTCCTCTCCGCAGGGCTCGTCCACAAGGTCGCGTTCTTCTACGCTCCACTCATCCTCGGCGGGCAGGACGCCGTGCCGGCGGTGGGCGGCGAGGGCGTCGCCGATCCGGCTCAGGGGATCCGAATCCGCAACCTTGAGATCGAGCGCGTGGGAGAGGACTTCCTCGTCACCGGCTACCCGGTCTAGGACACCGCATGCCCCACGGAATCGGCGTGACGTTCGACGAACGGACCAGCGCGAGGATCCGCCTCCCGTAACGGGCATTCGAGGAGGCCGGGGTCGGGAAGATCCTTGGGCAGCTCGGCCTCCCCCCGCACGTGACGTTCTCGCTCTTCTCCTCAGGGGAACCCGATGTGCTGGTCTCCCTTGTCGAGGCTCTGTCAGTGGCGGATCCGAGCCTGAAGCTCGTTCCGTTCGGCGCGTTCCTCGGGGAGGATGACACGCTGTATCTCCACGCCGTGCTCTCGCCAGACCTGGTGCAGGCCCACCCCCCGCACGTTGCGCTGGCCCGTGCCGAGGGGCTCTCGTGCGACCGGCTGTACACGCCGGGGAACATCGTGTTCCATTGCACGCTCGCGGTGGAGATCGAGGACAGCGACTTTCTGACCGGAGTCGAGATCTGCCGCTCCCATCCCGAGATTCCTGAGGGACGGGCAGAGACGGTCGAGCTCTTCGAGTTCTTCCCCGCGAAGCGGGTTCACGGGAGAGAGATCGTCACCGGTCTTGACTGATGGGCCCCTACGTCTCCGGGGAGCGTCGCTTCGAGTAGTAGAAGTCATTTCACAACCACCCTCAAGCAGATGAGGAGACAGGCCACGGTGAAG
>JBBIQN010000065.1:0-6573 GCA_037442305.1 Candidatus Bipolaricaulota bacterium | reverse complement strand
CTCGACCGGGATCTCCTGCGAGTCCAGCTCCGCTTCACGCTCATCCCGTAGGCAGTTCAGCGGAGCAGTTCTCTGAAACCCTCGATGGTCAGCCCCACGTCAAGGACGATCCCGGCCATCGTGTAGGCGTTGATCGGGTTGCTGCGAGGGATCGTGAGGATGCGCACGCCATCGGACATCACGATGTGTCTGCCCTCCCGAACGACGCGGAACCCTCCTTTCTGAAGAGCCCGTACCGCATCGCGATGGTGGATGCCCAGAAGCTTCGGCACAACCTAGACCGCGACCTCTACTTCACGGGTCTGCTCGTCCATGACCACCACGTCGCGGGCAGCGAGGTACTCCCGGATGGCCTCGCGGACGTTGGCCAACGCCTCTTCCTCCGTGTTGCCCTGGGACCAGCATCCAGGCAGGCCAGGACAAGACACGCTGAACCCCTCCTCCGATTGGCGCAGGACGACTTTGTACTTCATGTGGCGCCTCCCAAGGTCCATCTATCCTACATCGGCTTCCCCTTGATCGCCAAGCGGTGTTCGGGTCTCTGACCGCCGACCGGGAACGTTTGGGTTATCCTCCCCCCGGAGGCTACGGAGATGCGCAGGTTCATCTTTCGCGCCCACGACGGCGAGATCGAAGAAGAGGGACGGAGGCTCCTCGCCGCGCTTGACGTCGAAGACGTGGACGTCATCCGCGACGAGACGGTGGCCGAGGCGTGGCTCGACGACCTCGAGGCCCGACGCACGATCTACGGCCTGGAGGAGATCCGCCAGTATCTGGAACGGCTGATCAAAGGCTGAGTTCCTGCTCGGCTGCCGCGGAGGACCTTTCCCCCTCTCCACTCCTCTCCCCCCGGGGGGCGATGGTATTGACTTGGGCGCGAAGAGTGAGGTGATACTCGTTTTCACTAGTCCTCAGCTTGTTGTTAGGAACCTCCCCTCCCCGGCGTGGGAGGGGCAAGGGGAGGGGGATGGGAAGGCAAGTTTCACCCTCTTCCTAACCTTCCCCCATCCGAGGGGGAAGGGACGAAGCGGTGTTTAGGAAGGATCTTCCAATGACCTTCTGGTAAGGATAATCGCCTAAGTCAGTGCCATTGCCCTCCGGGGGGGAGAGGAACCAAAGGTGAGGGGGGAACCGGAACTCCGCCCCCTCGCCGCAGGCACTGCGGCACCTCGCAGCCAGGCCGTTCCAAGGTTGTACGCCGCCGCGGCTAGCTCCCAATAGCGGCCACTCAAGCCTGAACAGACAGGTGAAGCTATACTCGCCTTCGGTGCGGGCTCGCCGCGGGGCGCTTCTCGGCGAACTCGGCGCTCTCGGTGGTGAGAGCAGAAGCAGAACGAGAGACCACAGACACGAAGGGGGGAGACGATGAACGGGGTAACGGGGAAGATGCTGGTGGCGGACCTCTCGAAGGGAACGGTGGGCGCCGAGACGATCCCGGATCAAGCGTATCGCCTGTTCTTAGGCGGGTTTGGCCTCGGGGCGCACCTCGCCTGGACCCGCATCCCCAAGGGGGCCGATCCCCTCGGAGCGAACAACGTGGTGGCGATGGTCCCGGGCCTCCTCACCGGAAACGGCATCTCCACCGCGTCGAAGACCACGTTCACGTTCCGCTCCCCCTTGACGGGCACGCTTGCCCGCTCCGTGGCCGGCGCCTGGGCAGGCATCGCGCTCCGCAAGGCGGGGTGGGATGGCCTCCTCGTGACTGGGGAGAGCAAGAAACCCCTCATCCTGATCATCGAGGACGGCCAGGCGCGGTTCGAGGACGCCGGAGACCTGTGGGGGCTCGACACGCGCGCCACAGCCCAGGCCCTCCGCGAGCGGTTCGGGGAGGGGTACCGCACCGCGCTGATCGGACCTGCCGGGGAGGAGCGATCGCGCATCTCCACGCTCGAGTGCGATGGCCGCCAGGCCGGGCGCGGTGGGGGCGGGGCCGTGTTCGGGGCGAAAAAGCTCAAGGCGATCCTCGTCAAGGGAACTGGACCCGTTCCCGTGCACGACCGCGAACGCCTGAAGAAGCTCGTCGCGCACTGGCAGCCGATCATCCGCGGCCATCCGGTGACGCGGGACGACATGAAGTACGGAAGCGGCGAGTTCCTCGACTGGATGAACAAGGAGCCGGGCACGTTCCCATCGAGAAACTGGCAGTGGGGGTTCTTCAAGAGCGCCTACGCCCGGGCCAAGGAGGGGAGGATCGAGCTCGACCCGTACCACTGGGCGCCGAAGTACGTGGCGAAGAACCTCGCCTGCCCGACCTGCACCAAGCCCTGCGGTCAGCTGTTTCAGGTGAAGGAGGGGAAGTACGCCGGCACGGAGGTAGACGGGCCGGAGTACGAGACCCTGTACTCCCTGGGCGGGTGTCCGGAGGTGGCCTCGATCGAGGCGGTCGCCAAGGCGAACGAGATCTGCGATGTGCTGGGGCTGGACACGATCTCGGCGGGGGTCACCGTGGCGTGGGCGATGGAGGCCGTCGAGCGCGGGCTCCTCACGAAGAAGGACCTAGACGGCATTGACCTCAAGTTCGGCGACGCCGACGCGATGCTCGCCGTCCTGGAGAAGATGGGCCGCCGGGAGGGGAAGACAGGGGCGCTCCTCGCCGACGGAACGAAGGTCGCCTGCGAACGGCTGGGGAAGGGCGCGTCGTTTGCGATCCACATCAAGGGCATGGAACTCCCCGCCTACGACATCCGCGGGTCAAAGGGAGTGGCGCTCGCGTTCGCTGTCGCGTTCCGCGGCGGGGACCACCTCACAGGCGGCGTGTACGGCCTCGAGTACGGCGGATCGTGGTGGAAGCTCACCGCGGACCGACATTCCCTGCGCGGCAAAGGGTTCGAGGTGAAGCTCCTGGAGGACCTCATGGCCGTCTACGACACCCTCGGCGTGTGCAAGTTCACGCGCCACATCTACCTCCTGGAGGGGCTTCCGGAGATGGTCGCCGCCCAGACCGGACTCGACCTGACCGCAGCGGAGCTCCTTTCCATTGGGGAGCGAACGTCTAACCTCGCCCGGGCGTTCAACGTCCGGGAGGGCTTCTCCCGGAAGGACGACCACCTCCCGCCGCGGGTGATGGAGCTCCCGATCCCGGAGGGACCGTCGGCGGGGGATCGGGTGAGTCTGGAGGAGCTCCAGGCCCTCCTGGACGACTACTACGAGGCCCGCGGGTGGAGCCGGGACGGCGTGCCCCTCACGGGGCGCCTGGCCTCGCTCGATCTCCCTGACGTGGCGGACGCGGTGGGCGCAACATCCGTCGAGTAGAGTCGGCGCTGCCGTTGGGACGTCGGGCCAAAGCGGAGCGGCCTTAGCCCAAGGTCCGGAACCTCTCCTCGAGTTCGGAGAGCGACTTCCGGAACGCGCTGTACTCGAGCTCGGTCATGGGGAGCATCGCCGCCCCCACGAACCCCTGCTCGCGCATCCACTCCCCCTTCTGCTGCGCCTTCGAGCGCACATGGTCCCACACCGGGTTCCCGAACACATCCACCCCTTCCGAGAGCTTTCCCTCCCGGCTCACCGAATAGGCAAGGCACGCCACAAGCGGGAGGCAGTACGGGCCCGTAACCGGTGTGTTGATGGAGACCGGCATCAAGGGCATGGTGTGGCTCCCCCGGGCCCCCCCGGCCACGTAGGGGGCGACCACGAACGGGCTCACCGCTTCCTCCGGTGCGGGGAAGATGCCTTGCGTGCGCACGAGCGCCACTGGATCGTCTTTGCCCTTGTACTCGCCGGCGATCGTGTGCAACCGATCCGTGGACACCGCCACCACCTGCTGCTCGGGGTGGAGGCGGGAATGGATGGACTGGATCCCGAACCGATTCTCGTCGCGAAGCAGGATCGCGAGGTCCACATGCTCCTCCGGGGAGACGAGGTCAATCACGCGATCCCCCTGCGCGTGCTCCATGTCGATGACGCGGAACTTGAACCCTTTCTTCATCGCCGGGAGCATCAGCCCGCCGTTGTAGAGCGGGCACGTGAACACCGCCCACAGAGGGAGGTTGAACGCGCCCGGCCCGCACTTGTCGGCGGTGAACACGAGGAACGCCTCGGCCCGCCGTTCGGACGCTCGCTCATCGAACGTGATCTCCGCCGATCCTGGGCCGGCTCCGCGCACGTTGCCCGACGGCGCGTCCTTCAGGAGATCCTGTCCCGCCGCGTACAGGCCTTCGGAGCGAGCGATCTCCGTGCAGCGCCGAAACGCGTCCCACGCCAGGTTGTGCACGTCGGGATGTCCGTTCCCACTGCGATGGGACATGAGAAGGCACACGTCGTCACCGGTGTAGGTAACCGCGAAGTCCACCAGCAGCCCCTGCGTGACAGCATCCCGTAGCGTGGCGTTCGCCTCGGCGACCATCCGTGACGACGGGCGCGTGTGCCCGCCCACGCTTCCGATGTCCGCCTTGATGGCACTGATCGTGAGCACGATCCCCCCTTTCTCCCCTACAAGCTGCCGCCCCGGGACGAAGCCGCCCCCTGGATGCGCGCGACCGCATCCGGTATCGGTTGAGGCCCGAGGTCTTCCCCGGTGCGGAGCCGCACCGCCACCACTCCCCCCGCCGCCTCCCGGCCTCCGCACACGAGCATGTAGGGAATCTTCTGGAGCTGCGCCTCGCGGATGAGCCAGCGCAAAGTCTTCCGCTCCTTCGTCCACGCCTCGGCCCGCACCCCGGCCCGGCGCAGCTCGTCCGCCACGCCCTCCGCGTACGGAATCTCGGCCTCGGTCACGGGCAGCACCGCCGCCTGGATCGGAGCCAGCCACGCCGGGAATGCCCCGCCGTAGTGCTCGATCAGGATCCCGAAGAATCGCTCCAAGGACCCCAGGAGCGCCCGGTGGACCATGTACGGCCGGTGGGCCTGCCCGTCGTCGCCGATGTAGGCCATGTCGAACCGCTCCGGCTCGTTGAAGTCGAACTGGACCGTGGTGAGCTGCCAAGAGCGCTTGAGGGAGTCCAGGACGTGGAGGTCAATCTTCGGGCCGTAGAACACGGCCTCCCCCGGCATCCGGGTGTAGGAGAGCCCCTTCCGCTCCAGGGCCCGCACGAGCGAGCGCTCTGCCTCAGCCCACATCTCATCGCTCCCAATGTAGTGCTCCACGTGCCCCGGATCGCGCACGGATAGCGCGACCTTGTAGTCGCGGAACCCGAATGCCCCCAGGATGTGGAGGGTCAAGTCGAGGCACGCCAGGACCTCGTCCTCGATCTGGTCGGGGCGGCAGATGATGTGGGCGTCGTCCTGGGTGAACCCCCGCACCCGCAGGAGCCCGTGCAACACGCCCGACCGCTCGAACCGGTACACGGTCCCAAGTTCGGCGTAGCGGATGGGCAGATCGCGGTAGGACCGGGTGTGGGTCTTGTAGATCGCGATGTGGAACGGGCAGTTCATCGGCTTCAAGTAGAACTCCTGGCCCTCGATGTCCATCGGCGCGTACATCCCGTCCTTGTAGAAGTCGAGATGGCCCGAGGTCTCCCAGAGCCGGGCCCGGCCGATGTGGGGGCTCGCCACGAGCCGGTAGCCGGCCTTGTAGTGCTCGCCCTTCCAGAACGCCTCGATCTCGTGGCGGACCTGCGCCCCCTTGGGGTGCCACAGGACGAGCCCCGCTCCAATGGTCTCGTTCTGGATGGAGAAGAGGTCCAACTCAGGGCCGAGGGTGCGGTGGTCGCGCTTCCGCGCCTCTTCGCGCCACTTCAGGTGCTCGGCAAGCTCTCCTTTGCTAGCGAAAGCCGTTCCGTAGACGCGGGTGAGCATGTCTCGGCTCGAGTCACCCCGCCAGTAGGCCCCGGCGAGGTCGAGGAGTTTCGCGTGGCGGACGTGCCCAGTGGACGGGAGGTGCGGTCCCCGACAGAGGTCCATGAACTCCCCTTGGCGGTAGAACGAGATTTGCTCGTCAGGGATCTCCCGCACCAGCTCGAGCTTGTATGCTTCATCCTTCTCGGCGAGGAGCGCTTCCGCCTCCGCCCGCGGGAGCCACACCCGCTCGATGGGGAGATCCTCGTTGACGATCCTCTCCATCTCCGCCTCGATCGCGGGCAGATCGTCGCGGCTGATCGGTTCCGGGAATCGAATGTCGTAGTAGAACCCGTCGGCGATGGCAGGGCCGATGGCGAGCTTCGCTCCTGGGTAGAGCCGGGTCACGGCGTGGGCGAGGACGTGGGAGGCCGTGTGGCGGAGGACTTCGAGCGCCGCCGGGTCGTCCAGACCGATCGCGCGGGCTTCCCCGGCGCGGGGCAGAGGATCCCGCAGATCCCGCAATTCCCCGTCCACGAGGACCGCGGCGGCCGTCTCCCCCCGCTCCTGAAGGATCTGGAGAAGAACGCCGTCGTCCACTTCGACCATCTTGCCGCTGGGCAGGATCACGTTGGCCATCCCACACCTCCTGTTAGGAAAAGGATGTCCCGAACCTTACCGCGTCCTGCGACCCGCGACAATGGGCCGCCCCGGAGGCAGGGCGATGCATCGCGCCAGCGCGAGCAACAGGACGCGGCGAGAGCCCTAACCGACGAACAATCTCCTGACCAGCTCATCCCTGTCCAGCCCCCGGTGCTCAGCAACTTGCTTGAGAACACGGTTCAGCAGACGAGGGGGGCA
>JBBIQN010000064.1:0-6960 GCA_037442305.1 Candidatus Bipolaricaulota bacterium | reverse complement strand
GTGGTTCCGTTCTAGGGGCGCCGGTCCCGCTCCACTACCCGGCGTACTAGGGGTTCATCGTGGGCACGCTCGCCGAGGCCCGCCGCCGCGCCCACTGAGGGGAGGGACATGTTCGACGCAGACAAGGCGCTTGCTCTCGTGCGCCGCCTCGACTTCCCGCGGCCGTGCGGGTCAGCCGAAGAGGCGAGAGCCCAGGAGATCGTCTCCGAGGAGGTTCGCTCCTTGGGCCTCGATCCCACCTGCCAGGAGTTCGCGGGGTGGTGGATCGAGCCCGAGCGTGCCGTCCTACAGCTCCCCAATAGGGAAATCGAGATTGAGCCCGCGGTCCCGCTTCCCTTCCTTGCAGCCTTTCCGTGGATGGAAGGTGTGGGAGTCGAGGTGGAGATCACTGGTGTTCTTACCGAGGAGGACCCCGGCGGCACATCCTCCGGCATTCCTCTCATCGCGCTTCGTGACAGTTTCCAGCCCGAGTCCGCGGTTGCGCCGTGGTCGGTCGCGCAACTCCTCCTCTTCCCTCCCACCCCTGAGTTCATCCCCTGCGCCTTGATTGCGGACCCGTTCGTACCGTCAGCCTATGTGCCCCCGGAACACGCCAGGGCGTTGCGTCAGGCGGCGGGCTGTCGAGCTACCCTGTCGTGGATGGCGAAGCGCGGGACGCGGCTCTTCCGCAACGTAGCGACAGAGATCCAAGGTAGTGTACTTCCCCACGAGGTCGTGGTTCTCGGGGCTCACCTCGACTCGTTCCCCGGAACGGTGGGGTCCTCCGACAACGCTGCCGGGTGCGCGGTGATCGTCGAAGCCCTCCGCTGGTTCAGGAGCAACCCTCCCGAGCGCACCGTCCGCTTCGTCTGGTTCACCGGAGAGGAGCTCGACCGGCGGGGGAGTAAGGAGTTCGTAGGGAGGATTGTACAGTCCGAGACGATCTGCCTCTTCATCAACAGCGACGGTGGATTCGAGAGCGGGACCGGTCCGGCGTGGCTACGCGTTCCCACGGAACCGATGAAGGCATGGGTCGAGACTTGGTTGCGGGACGACATCGTGATCGAAGTCCGGGGTAGCGATGGGGATGAGGAGGCCTTTCAGGAACGACAGATCCCTACGTTCAGGGTCACGGGACGCTCTCGGCAATCCGCTCATCTCCCCACCGACCGCCCGGAGGAGAGCGACCGGGGCAAGCTCGCCCTGATGGGACAACTCACGGTGGAAGCGGCTCTCCGCGCGAGTCAGGCCGCAACTGCCCTCCCCGTCATGGAGCTCGACGAAGGCTCGTGAAGGCCCCGGGGCCTGATGGCCTTAGGGTTCTCCGTGAGACCCAAGGTTTGTCTGATCTCCCGATACTCCGTCTCCGGCGCGGACGGTAGCGTCTCCCGCATGGCCAACGTCGTCTTCGTTGGGGCCCACCTCGGGTACGACGCGCGGCAGGTCCCCCTCGGGGGAGGAGCCGCCGTGGGGATCGCCCTCGCCCGTCGGTGGATCGAGACGCGGCCCTTCCCGTTCCTCGTCCTCGGGTCCGGGGAGAGGCCGCCCTTCCCCGGAGTTCCGTACCACCAGGTGGCTTGGGACGGAGGTGGGGACCGCCATCCCGCCGGCCTCTCCGTCCGTCAGTACGCCCGCCTCTCCCGCCAGTTCGAGCGCGGAACGGTCGAGTTCCTGCGGGGCTTGGCCCGCGATGGGGACCCGTCTCAAATCTGCGTCCTCCACAACGACATCGCCGAGGCCGGCGACTTCGCGGAGATCGCCTCCCTGGGTTACCGCCAGGCGGCGATCTTCCACGTGGACGTAGTGGACTACATCGCCCAGATCTACCTTCGGGGGCGCCTCTCCGCCCGGAGCCTCGCCCGGGCGTTCCGCGCCCTCGACCGGGCGCGCGTGGCGCCCGTGCTCCCCGACGTGGCAGAGCTTGCGTTCGGGAAGCAGGAGGCGTGCGCCCGGCACTGCGACCTCATGGTCGTCCCGTCCCAACGGATGGCGGAGAGCCTCCGAGCGTCTTACCCGTGGCGGACGCACGAAGACGTCCTCGCCCTCCCGTGGGGGACGATCGCTGAGCCCGAGCCACCCGATACCAGTGAAGTCGTAGCGGAACTGAGGCGGCGCTACGATCCCCGGGGCCGGCCGGTCCTCCTCACCCTGTCCCGGATTTCTCCCGAGAAGGGCCAGGACCTCCTCCTCCGAGCGCTACGGCTCTGGGAGCGGCGAGGCGGGGAGGAGATCCTCACCCTCATCTGTGGGGCAGCGGCCTACATGCATGGGGCAAGCTACCTGCGCACCTTGAAGCGGCTTGCCCGGGGCCTGCGCAAGGCGGAGGTTCACTTCCCAGGGCATGTGGCCGGGGCGGAGAAGCACGCCTTCTTCCGGTTGGGCGAGCTCTACGTGTTCCCGTCCCGCCACGAGAGCTACGGGCTGACCCTCATGGAGGCCCTCGCCGCGGGCCTCCCCGCGCTGACCACCGATCACCGCTCGGCCCGCGACCTCGTCCGGCCCGAGTTCGGGCGGATCGTTCCCGCGCAGCCCGAGGCTCTGCACCGGGGCCTCGCCGAGCTTCTGGATCGGCGGGAGGACCTTCCGGCAATGGGAGAGGCAGCGCGGGCGTTCGCCCGGGGGCGGCCGTTCTCCCTGGCTGCCGACGCGCTCGCCTCCCGCCTCGCCACCATCGTCCCTCCCGAGCCCTGCTCGTTACCCCGAGTGTGGCGTAGGGCTCCCGACATCCCAGAGAGGAAGATGCCCCGGCCTCTGGAGCCTCATGCCGAGATCAAGGGTTGACGGCCTCGACAGCCCTTGCGTGCATGAGGGAGAGTCCACTGTTGGACGCCGCGGCTGGGTTCCTCCGCATCCTACGGTCCCTGCCCAACCCCACGCCCGGGGAGATCCTCGCCGCGTGGGAGCGTCTCTACGGCCAGGCGTTCCCCGAGCTCCACGGGAAGCAGATCCAGGACTACACGGGTGCCGGGCAGGACTGGCGCGAGATCGCGTTGACCCGCGTGTTTCCTCCGCTCCCGGAGCGCTTGGAGCTGATGGAGGAAGCGCGTACAAGGCTCGCGCGGCTATAGGGCGAAGTGGCAGCGCGGGCCCGGCGGGTGCTTGGGCTGGAACAGGAAGTCGCGGCGATCGTCCACGTCGGGATCGGCTGCGGGGCGGGTTGGGCCATGATGTACCAGGGGAAGCCCGCGGTCCTGTTCGGACTGGAGAACATCGCCGAACTCGGCTGGCAGGCCGCGGAGTGCCTGGAGGGGCTCATCGCCCACGAGCTGGGACACGTCGCCCACCACGCGTGGCGGGGCGAGCCGTTGGAGCCGGCAGAGGAAGATCCTTGGGGGATCCTCTACACCGAGGGGTTCGCCCAACGGATGGGAGGATGTCATCCTCGGACGGGAAAGCTGGCACCTTTCCCCCGACAGGGAGTGGCTCCCCTGGTGTCGCGCGCACCTCGGGGAGATCGCCCGCGCCTACCGCGACCGGGCGATCCGGGCCGAAGCTGTGAAGCCGTTCTTCGGCTCCTGGCTCAGTTACCAAGGGGTCCCGTTCACCGGCCACTTCCTCGGCCACGCTGCCATCGGTGCCTTGGAGCAAGACCGGTCCCTCGCGGAGCTGGCCCGGTTACCCCTGGCACAGGTGCAGGCATCGATGGACGAACTCCTCCGCAAGCTCGAGGCAGGCAGAACAACGGCATTGGAGTTCGGACAGCACGCGTCGCACCCTCAGTACCACCGCCAAGCCAACACGACGCTAAGGACTCGGTCTCACCGCAGATCACACTATCCACGTCCCATCTTGGATTTGGTTCTGGTTCCGACAGAGACGACCGCTCTGCCTGGGTGCGGTCTGTGTCGCCGATCCTGTCCCGGGAGCGCAGCCCCCGCTGCAGGAGGGAGCACCTCAGTCGAACAGTCGGCTGCGGCCTCTCCCTCTGCGAAACAGCGCCGCGATCCCGCCGCGGGACGTCTCTTTGTACTTGGGGTTCATGTCCCTCCCGATCTCGGCAAGAGCAGCCACCGCCGTGTCAAACGAGATCCGGTCCTCACCTTGGCACAGGACGGCTAGGCTCGCCGCGTGGAGCGCCGCCACCGCGGCTGCGGCGTTCCGCTCGATGCACGGGATCTGCACAAGCCCGTACACCGGGTCGCAGGTGAGCCCGAGGTAGTGCTCGAGCGCGGTCTCCGCCGCCCGGTCCACCTGGGCCGCGACGTCCCCGCCGAGGATGCAGCACGCCGCTGCAGCGGCCATCGCGCTCGCCGTGCCCACCTCGCCTTGGCAACCCACCTCGGCCCCGGAGATCGAGGCGTTCGTCGCGACGGCGAGGCCGATCAACCCCGCCACGACGAGGCCATCGTGGATGCGCGCATCGGGTAGCCCGAGCGCCTCTTGGAGGGTGCGCAGCACGGCCGGCACGACGCCGGCGGCCCCGCAGGTGGGCGCTGTGACGACCCTCCCGCCCGCGGCGTTCTCCTCGGCAACCGCGATTGCGTACGCCGAGGCGAGGTCCATCTCCCACGACAGGGCGTGCTTCGCCCCTTCCCGCCCCTCGATCGCCTCGTACAGCCCCGGGGCGCGGCGGGCGAGCCGGAGCGGCCCAGGGAGGACGCCGCGGGTGGAGAGCCCCCGAGCGATGGAGTCCCGCATCGCTTTCCACAGAACGGTGAGCCGTGCCTCGATCTCCTCGCCGGTGAGCCCGAGGGCCAGCTCGTTCTCCCGCACAAACCCCACGAGATCGGTCTGCCTCTCCTGACATGTCGCCAGGACCTCGGCCATCGAGAATCGTCGCTTCTTCCAGGCCGGCCCCTCGCCGAAGGTTCCTCCGGCCACCGCGCCTCCGCCAAGGGAGCGGTACTCCTCCTCAAGCGCGACCTGTCCATCTGCGCCGAGAAATGCGAACCTCAGGGTGTTGGGATGGGGGAGGTCGCGGACGGACGCGTCGAACACGATGTCCTCCTCCGGCCGGAACGCGAACCGCTGGCCCGCACTGCGCACCTCCCCGGCGGCCCGCGCCACGGCTAGGGCCCTAGGAAGGGCTGCCGCATCGCGCTCGACGTCAAAGCCCGAAAGCCCAGCGGCCACCGCGGCATCCGTGAGGTGCCCGCGGCCGGTTAGGGCGAGGCTCCCGAGGAGGAGAACCCGCAGCCGCCCCTCCGTGAACCCGCGGGCGGCGACGAGATCGCGGAAGTCGCGGGCGGCGAAGTACGGGCCCATCGTGTGGGAGGAGCTCGGGCCGATCCCCACCTTGAGGATCGTGAACACGCTCGGGACGTTCATCGCCCTATCCTTCGGGTTCCGGGGCCGGCGCGGTCTTGGGCGACGAGGGGAACCGCTTGCGGGCAGTGACGAGGTACCCAGTGAACGCAGTCATCCGCTCGCTGGGGCGCACGCCCTCCCTCTGCCGAACGAGGATTGGCCGTTCCATCAACTCCACCGTCTCGATCAGCACGAACCCCGTTTCTGCTAGCGTCCGCACGGACTCCTTGAGCTGCTCGGCGGTGGGCACGATCAGGGCAAGCGGCCTCCCGGGGGCGAGGGCGGCCCAGGCAGCGGGGATCGCCTCCCACGGACTGGGGAGGTCGAGGAACACGGAGTCCACGCCCTCCACTGGAAACGGCTCGCCCGCGGTGAGGATCCCCGCCTCCACCCGGTCAGCGTACCCCGCCCGAGTGATGTTCGCGAGGGCGTTCTGAAGGAACTCCTCCCGCCGATCGAACGTGTACACCCGCCCCCCCGGGCCCACGAGCTGTGCAAGAAGGATCGTGAACGCGCCCGAACCTGTGCCCATTTCGAGCACCCGCGCTCCGGGACGCACGTCGAGGGCGAGGATGAGCCAGCCGGCATCCTTGGGGTACACGATCTGGGTCCGCCGCTTCACCTTGAACATGCGGTCGCCCACCCGCGGCCGAAACACGAGGAACGGCCGCCCGGTGTGGGAGAACACGGTTGCCCCCTCGGGCTGACCCACGACCCCATCGTGGGCGATCGTGCCCCGATGGCTGTGGAACTCCTTCCCTGGCTCCAGGCGCACGAGGAACGTGCGGCCCTTCCCCTCCTCGACGAGGAGGACGTCCTCTCCGTAGCTGAGCGGTTGCACCACGAGAAGAGGCTACCCGGCCGCTCCGTGGAGGTCCACCCTTCCGGGTGAAGCTCCCCTATACTTGGCGCGCCGATGTCCAACCTCGCGCTCGCGTTCGGTCTGACCTTGGTGGCAGGCCTGGCAACCGGGATCGGAAGCCTGGTCGCGTTCCTCGTCAAGCCGACGAACTACCGGTTCCTGTCCATCTCCACCGGCTTCTCGGCTGGGGTGATGCTCTATGTCGCGTTCGTGGAGATCCTCCTCAACAGCGGGAACGCCCTCGCCTCTGCCTATGGATCGAGCACTGGGCAGTGGGTCAACGTGGCATCGTTCTTTGGCGGGATCGCCCTCATCGCCCTGATTGACGTCCTGACCCCCGGACCAGAGAACCCGCATCACCTCCCCCCCGCCGCGGCCACGGCGGGCGTGGGGGCCCGCTCCGAGGTGCCGGCCGACGAGGGCTCCAAAGCCCGGTTGATGCGAATGGGGCTGTTCACAGCGTTCGCCATCGCCCTGCACAACTTCCCGGAAGGGCTGGCGACCTTCCTCGCTGCGCTCCATGACCCCGCGTTGGGGATCGCCATCGCCGTCGCCCTCGCTTTGCACAACATCCCGGAGGGGATCAGCGTCGCTGTCCCCATCTACTACGCCACGGGAAGCAGGAAGAAAGCGTTCCTCTACTCCTTTGCGAGCGGACTATCGGAGCCGATCGGAGCTGGGGTCGCCTTTCTCGGCCTACACGTTGCGTTCGGCGCGGGCGCCCTTCCCCTCCCGATGATGGGGATCCTGTTTGCTGGGGTGGCAGGGATCATGGTGTACATCAGCTTGGACGAGCTTCTGCCCGCCAGCCGCGCCTACGGCCGCGGGCACGACAGCCTCATCGGGCTCGTGGCGGGGATGGCGACGATGGC
>JBBIQN010000063.1:0-7208 GCA_037442305.1 Candidatus Bipolaricaulota bacterium | reverse complement strand
CCGGCACCGGGTTCGCGGTCCTTGACGGAGGGTACATCCTCACCGCGGCCCACGTCGTGCGGGGGGCAACGGAGATCGTCGTGCGCTGGGACGGGCGGGGCTACCGGGCGACGGCGATCGCCACGAGCGCGGACCACGATCTTGCCCTCCTCTTCGTGGAAACCGCCCCCCCGATCCCTCCCGCGCCTTTGGCCGACCAGGGGCCCGAGATCGGGGATCGGGTGACGGCTGTAGGGTACCCCTCAGGATCCACCCGCCCCATCCCCCTCTCCACCGAAGCCGTCGGCGTGGGATGGTGGGTGATGGGGCCGCACGGGGCCGTGCTCCGGGACGTCATCGCCACGAAAAACGCGTTCCGCCCTGGCTACAGCGGGTCTCCCCTCGTGAACGAGGCAGGCCAGGGGGTGGGGATCGTCACGGGCAGCGTGAACGCTCCCGGCGGGGGGGAACTCGGGTTTGCCGTGTCCATCCACCAAGCGGTGGATTGGCTCGCCCAACGGGGGATGACCTTGCCCGTCGCGTCGGGAGGACCGGCCGTCCGCGAGGCGAAAATCCTCTCGTCTGTGGTCCGGATCGAGGCCCGCTTCCCGCCGGGACCCCCCTAACAACTAACCGGAGAGGGCGGCGAGGATCGCCTTCAAGAACGCGGGGAGGTCGCTTGGGACGCGCGAGGTGATGAGGTTTCCGTCTTGGACGACCTCCTCGTCTACCCAGGTTGCTCCGGCGTTCTCGAGATCGTCCCGAATCGCCGAAACGCTCGTGACCTTCTTCCCCTTCACCACCCGTGCCGAGCAGAGCACCCACCCCCCGTGGCAGATCGCGGCCACGACCTTCCCTTTTTCGGCGAGCGCGCGCACGAACGCGACGAGTTCCTTGCTCCGGCGCATGTAGTCTGGGGCGTAGCCCCCGGGGATGACCACCACGTCGAACTCCGCCGGCCTCACCTCGGCTGCCGCGAGTTCCGCCGGGGCCGGGTAGCCGAGCCGGCTCTTGTACTCTCGCTTCTCGGGCCCCACAGAGATCACGGTGGCTCCCGCCTCCTTCAGGCGGAGGTAGGGATACCAGAACTCGAGTTCCTGGTACATGTCCGCCACGAGCACCGCTACCTTCTTCCCTTTCGCGTTCATCGGTTCCTCCTCTCGGGTCTTGCGACCCATCACCGCACTTTCCACACCCGGTCCTCGCTCAAACAAGCCCGGCCCGAGGCCGCCCGGCGCAGGCGGTCCATGATCGCGACCCCCAACCCCTCCTCCGGGACCGGCTCGGCCACGATCGCCGCCAGGCCCACCCGATCGAGCCGATCGAGGGCGGCAAAGAACCGCGCCCCGGCCTCGACGAGGTCCCCCGTAGGGGAGAGGACCTCCACCTGTCCGAACCCGCTCCACCCCTCCCGGAACGCAAGGAACCCGCACGCGAGGCGCTCCAGAGGCTCGCGTGTGTCCGGGGCCGGGCCGCGCGAGAGGAGGAAGAGGGGGGTTGAGGGAACATAGTGCCGGGGAAGGGTCCCTGGCGAGGGAGACGGACCGGCTGGCACCTCCAGCCGAAGGTCGGGGATGACCTTCCGCAGCTGCTCAAGCGGCGTCCCCCCGGGGCGGAGGACGAGGGGAGGGTCGTCCACGAGCGACACCACGGTGGATTCGATCCCCACCCGGGTCGGCCCGCCCGCCAGGACGGCGTCGATCCGTCCTCTAAGCTGTTCCAGCACAGCATCATGGTGGGTCGGGGACAGGCGGCCAAACCGGTTCGCGCTCGGGGCGGCGATCGGCTTCCCGGCGGCCCGGATGAGGGACTGAGCAACAGGATGGTCCGGCATGCGCACCGCCACGGTACGGAGCCCGGCGGTGACGATCCCCGGGACCCTCCTCTTCCGGGGGAGGACGAGGGTCAGGGGCCCAGGCCAGAACTTCTCCATGAGCTTGTGGGCAAGCGGCGGGACCTCCGTCCACAGCCCTTCCGCCTCCTCCGGGGAAGCCACGTGGACGATGACCGGGTCGAACCGGGGGCGCTCCTTGGCCGCGAACACTTTAGCCACGGCCCGGGCGGACAGGGCGTCCGCCCCAAGGCCGTACACGGTCTCGGTAGGAAACGCCACCGTTCCCCGGCGGCGGATCGCGTCCGCCGCGGCGGCAATACCCGATTCATCCGGTGCCAGAACCCGCGTCTCCATCGCCCCCTATCCTACCGCGCGGCAGGGAAGAGGGAAGCCCCCCGCTATAATGGCCGGGCGATGCCGGCGGAACTGATCCTCTACGGGGGGCCGGTGTGGGGAGCCGCGGGGGCGGACGCCCTCGCCGTGCGCTGCGGGAGGATCGCCCTCGTGGGCCCGGCCGCGGAGGTCCTCCGCCTGAAAGGGCCGGAAACCCTGGTTCTCTCCCTCCGGGGGCGGGCTGTGCTCCCCGGGTTCTTCGACGCCCACACCCACTTCGTCCGCGTGGGACTGGAGCGCACGTTCTACGTCGAGCTGGGGACGGCGCGGTCGCTTGCCGAGGCCCTGGAGCGGCTCCGCGCGGCCTCGGCGGCGCGGCCCGAGGGGTGGATCGTCGGCCGGGGCTGGGACGAGTCCCGCTGGCCGGAGAAGCGGTACCTCGAGCGCTTGGACCTCGACCGGACCGTTGTCCGTCAGCCGTGCTTCGCGGTACGGGTGGACGGACACATGCTCGTTGCGAACACCCTCGCCTTGGCGCGGTGCACCCGTCCCGAGGGGGAGTTCGTGGACCGGGACCTCGGGCACCTGAGGGAAGACGCGGCGTGGGAGCTGGCCCGCTCCGCGCGGCCCGATACGGAAACGCTTGTCGAGGCCGTTGGCGCAGCGTCGCGCCACGCCGCCGAGCTCGGGGTGACAGCCGTAGCGGACATGGCTGCAGCGGACCTCGTCGCCTACCAGTCCGCGTTGCGGCGGGTCACACTGAAGACGCGGGTCTTCCTTTACCTCCCCGCCGACACCCTACCCTCGCTGCAGACCTTGGCGATGGGCAGGGGGTTCGGTTCCCCCCTCCTCACGATCCAGGGAATCAAGGTGTTCGCCGACGGGTCGATCGGCGCCCGCACCGCGGCCCTCGGGGCCCCTTACCAGGAGGGAAAGGGAACCGGCCAACTCCTGATCGAGCGGGACGCCCTCGCTCGCTTATGGAGAGAAGTCGAGGAGGCCGGGCTCCAGCTCGCCGTTCACGCCATCGGGGACCGGGCGATCGAAGAGGTGCTCGCCGCGGCCCATCAAGCGGGGATCACTTCTCTCGACCGGCACCGGATCGAGCACCTCGAACTCGCCACCCCGGAGCAACTGGACCGCGTCGCCGCCCTTGGCCTCGTGGCTTCGATGCAACCGAACTTCCTCCAATGGTCCGGTCCGGGGAAGATGTACGAGGACCGCCTGGGCCCAGAGCGGGACGCCCGCATTGACCCCCACGCCTGGGTCGTCGAGCGGGGCATTCCCCTTGCGCTCGGGTCGGATGGGATGCCGATGGGGCCCCTGTACGGGATCGGCCTCTCCCTCGACCCGCCCCACCCACCCCAGCGCCTGTCCCGCGCGGAGGCGATTCGCGCTTACACGCATGGTGCGGCCTATGCCGCGTTCGCCGAGGAGGACCTGGGGACCATCCTCCCCGGGAAACAGGCCGACCTTGTAGTCCTCTCCAGGGATCCGCGCCGCGAGCCGTGGCGCGAAGTTAAGGTGGACATGACGTTTCTCGGCGGGGAACGCATCTTCTCCCGCGACGAACGAAACTAGCGGGATGCACGCAACCGCCGGTCTCCTCTTCCTGGGAAGAATCCCCCCTCTCCCCCACCCTCTCCCCCCTCAGGGGGGAGAGGATCAAGGTGAGGGCGGTAAACGGATTGTATCAGAGGGCTAGACCATGCCCGAGCTCCCCGAGGTAGAGACGATGGTCCGCGGCCTCCGCCCCCACGTGATGGGAGGGACGATCCTCTCGGTTCACGTGTGGGACAAGAAACTCTCCCATCTGCCTCCCGCGCTCGCCCTGCCGGCGACTGTGTCTACCCTCTCCCGCCGGGGGAAGCACATCCTGTTCAACCTTGAGGATCGAATCCTCGTCCTCCACCTTCGGATGAGCGGGCGGATCGTGTGGGCGCAGAAGAGACCCCGAGGCCGGGTCCGCCTTTCCCTCCGGTTCCCGGGAGGAGGGGTACACCTTGTGGATCCCCGGCGGCTGGGCACAGCCGAGGTCGTGTCCCACTTCGAGGAAGGCCTGGGGCCGGAGCCGCTCGAGGGCCTGGGCTGGCTCCCCACGGCCCTGTGGGGAAGCCGGAGACCGGTGAAGCTGTGGCTCATGGACCAAGAGAACATCGCGGGGATCGGGAACATCTATGCTGCGGAGATCCTGTTCCGGGCGGGAATTGCCCCCACCCGGCCGACGCGCTCCCTCTCCCGGGCAGAGATCGCTCGGCTCCAGAAAGCGATCCCGTCCGTGCTTGAAGAGGCGATCGCTGCCTGCGGCACAACGCTCCCGGACGGCCTCTACCGCGGACCCACGGGCGAGATCGGCGCGTTCGCAGGCGAGCTTGCCGTGTACGGCCGCGCCGGCGAGCCGTGTCGGCGCTGCGAAAGCCTGGTGGTGCGATCCGTCCTCGGCGGCCGGGGCACTTACTTCTGTCCCCGCTGCCAGACATAGTCTCTCAAGCCAGTCGGTCGCCAGCCCGGGGACCGGGGGTCTTGTCCCAGGCCTCGCTCGCCCAGATGCGATAGACGGCGGGGTACTCCCGCCGCGGCCCGCGGGGCGGATGAAAGAGGTCGTGCAGCGCCACCACGTAGCGGTACACGGCGCTACCCGGCCACACGATCTCCGCCACCCCGTTCACGGCGAAACTCGTGCTCCGGTAAGAGGAGAAGAGGACCGTGCACCGCGGATCGGCGAGCACGTTCCGCCACGTGGCCTTCCCGTAAAGCTCGATCGTCGTCAGCATGCGGTCGTCCAAGGGGACCTGCTGGTACAGGCGAAGGAGGAATCCCAACCGTTCCGTGCGCGTCCCCTCTTCTCCCTTCGTCATCGCCCGCGCCACGAGGGTCTCGATCTCCTCGGTGAGGCGGCCGAGGTCCCCCTTCGGGAGGAGGCCGATCCCCTTCGCCGCCGCGTTCAGCGGGAACGCGTTTCCTACTCCCAGCGTAGCCATGTACCCCGTGTGAACGGCGAAGTCGTGGTTCCCTTGCCCAGTGCGGAAGAAGTTCAGGTTCGCAATCCGCGTGCTGACCTGCCAGTCGAAGAACGCCCTCGGGAGACGTACGAGGGGGACCTCTCTCTCCGCCCCGTGTCCCCACCGAACATGCGCCACCGTCTGCTCATCGTGAGGGCGGAACGTCAGCGCGTAGTCTGTCTTCATCTCCCCTCCCATCCTCCCCGTTGTGGAACTCCACAGTCCACGCGCGACACGGGCCGGAGTTCGCCGTTCACCGCCGTTACGGGCCGAGGACCCGCGTCGGCGACGAGACGTGGAATCTCAGACCGTCCATCGAGAACACGAGCTCGGCGAAGAAGGCAAGATAGCCGCTCTGCGGCGGAGCAAGAGCCGTCCCCCAACCAGTCGCCGTCGCCGGAAGGTCGCGCTCCTCCCACCGTGCCTGCCGGAAGTCTCGAGACTCGCTCGAGGCCACCCACAACCGCGTCTCGACCGGGGTCCGGTCGGCGGAGATGGACAGCAACGCCTCGCCAGCGGTGAACCGCACCTCGGCCGTCAGCTCGGGGATGGGGTCCCCTCGCGCCACGAACCTGGCGAAGGCACTGATCGTGCCCAACACACGGAACGCGTCGAGCACGCCATGACCAGCGTTCGGGACGACGAGCAGGAGCTTGGGATTCGGAAGGCCAGGCCAGTACAGGCTAGTCGCGTCCACAGTCCAGTAGGGGTCGTTCGACCCCACGACGACGAGCTTGGGCATCGCGTAGGCGTACCGATACGAGTAGGGATCAATGAGCCAAGAGAGGTAGATCCCGGGCTCGCTCGCGGTCGGCGAGGAGGAAAGCGCGGTGGTGAGCCCGCGCGCGGTGTAGTCCTTGAGCATCGGGGATGGGGCGCCGAGGGACTCCTCCTGATGCACAAGCTGCGCCGGGATGTTGAGGAAGTCAAACACGATCGGGACCATACCCAGCACGCGCTCCGGGGCGGTGGCGGCGGTGAGGTAGGTCGTCCAGCCTCGCTTGGAGGCTCCCGCGACCACGTACCCGCGGAGCTTCGTTCCCCACAGTTCAGGCGCGAGGGACTCCAACGCGTCCATCGCCGCGTGGGCGCTCCGCACCATCGGGAGGAGGAGCGGCCAGTCCGGGTCGCCCTCGATGAGGTACCGCTCGAACGTATAGGCGATGAGGGCGTCCTCGCGCAGCCGGAACAGGGGCTGATTGGGAACGCCGCTAAGGATCGCGACCCGCAGGCCGGCGAGGTTCGCCGCGGTGAGCCCAAGGAGGGAGTCGGCCGGGCTCGCGTCCCCCGAGACGAGGAGCACGACCGCATCGGGCACGAGCACCGTCGCCGGCTCGCACACCAGGAGCGTATGGTTCCACGGGATCCCCCGCCACACCTGGGACCGGAGCGCAATGTGCGTGACGCGCCCCGTGCCCACAGGGGAAGTTGACCGGATCTCCCAGGATCCGGACTCCTTCGTCGCCACAAGGTAGTCGAAGAGTTCGCCCGGAAACTGGGCTACGGCCACGAACGAGATAACACTGACCACAAGGACGCTAAGGGTTCGCTTCACACCGCCTCCTTCGTCGTGAAGTGTACTGCACGCCTGCCGGTAGGGTCCCGGGACGTGGGGCGCGCAGCCGCTTGGGGGTGTGGATGCGGACGACCTTTTCCCAGCCGGATCAGGATGCAGCGCGGGAGCAACAGGCGGAAGGGGAGGACGTGACCACGCCCCTGGCGTTCCCGCGGGATCGCTCGCGCGGGACGACTCCCGGGAAGAGCCGAAGGTCCCTACCGGGGCCACCGTGACGGAGGTGATCGTTTCGCTCGTCACAAATGCCAACGGACCCAATCCATCCCTCTGGGCAAGATGTGACCCTAAGGGCCGATGGCACAGATGCGATCAACAGGTACGCAGCGCGCCTGCCGCCACGCGGACCGGCCCATGCGACACCTTGGGGAGGTTGGCCAACAGGGGTTCGTGCAGGATGTGTGAATGCAAGACCCGACCCTCGCTCTTGTGGTCGCGCGGGTGGGTCTAGCCGGCGACCTGGAACTGCATACTGCGAACCCCGGCT
>JBBIQN010000062.1:3395-8057 GCA_037442305.1 Candidatus Bipolaricaulota bacterium | reverse complement strand
TGGATCGCGTCCCGGGCGAGCGGATGGCACCGTGCGGCACAGCGGTTCGGGAACCCTGGCCCGTTTGCGTCCGTGGGCAACGGGGTGCGCTTTGCCTCGGCCCAGATTGGGTGGGGGAATTACAGCGGGGCGCTCGACCTCCGGGTGAGCCCGGCCGGACTCCACCTCTCCCCGATCCTTTTCTTCCGCGCGTTCCATCCCCCGCTGTTCATCCCGTGGAACGAGATCGAGGTCCACCCTTCCCCACGGCCCAGGTCAGCGCCGCGGCTCACCGTGCGTGCCGTCCCCGGGTTCCAGATCCGCTTCTCCGAACGGGCGCTGGCGCGTGTTCGTCCGTACCTTACGCTCTGACGGAGATCGGCCTCGCCGAAGGGCTCTCTCGGCAGCGCTCCTCCCCGCCTGTTGTCCGGTGGAGAAGGCAGCCTGGAGGTTGTACCCACCCGTGTCTCCATCGAAATCGAGGACCTCGCCGGCGAAGAACAACCCTGGAAGGATCCGACTCGCCATCGTCTTCGGGTCCACCTCGCCCAAGGTCACCCCGCCCGCGGTGACCATCGCCTCGTCCCACCCCCCAAGCGAGCGGACGGGGAACGGATGACCCCCATCTCCCCCTACGGCGAGGCTCGACGCCAGCGCACGGCGGGCTTCCCGCGGGAGTTCTGCCGCCTTTGTCCCAGGACCGAGGGCCACCGCCCCAACCAACGCCCGGGATAGGCACGCTGCCAACCCCAGACCCTGAAGCAGGTTCGCGGCCGTCCGCTTGCCATGGGCCGCGATCTCGGCCGCCAAACACTGTTCAACGCGAGCGACGCCGCCCAAGCCGGGGAGGAGGGACACGCGAATGACGTCCCCGGGAAGCACGTAGCGCGACAGGTTCAAGACTGCCGGGCCGGAAAGGCCGCGGTGGGTGAAGAGCACGTCGCCGCTCCCCTCCGCGATCCGCCGCCCCTCGCGGGCAACCACGACTGATGTGCCAGAGAGGGAGACGCCGGCACAGGCCGCAAACAGGGCAAAAGCCTCGTTCTCGACGACGACCGGGACGAGCGCCGGGCGTGGGGGGACGATGCGGTGGCCAAGCGCCGCAGCGAGTCGGTAGCCGTCTCCGGCGGTCCCAAGCGATGGGGAGGACCGACCGCCGGTGGCGAGGACGAGGGTCCGGCCGCGGAGGATCGGGCCGGGGCGGTCGTCGGCTGAGACGATCACGCCCCCCCCTCCCCTCTTCGCGGAGCGGACCAGGACTCCGGTTCGGAGCTCGACCTTGCGCTTGCGGGCTACGGAGAGGAGAAGGTCGAGGACGTCCTCGGCCCGGCGGGAGGAGGGGAAAACGCGGCCGTCCGGCTCTTCCTCCAGGGGCAGGCCGCGCCGCGCGAACCAAACCGCGAGATCCTCGTTTGAAAACGCGTACAGGGCAGGACGGAGGAACCGCCCGCCGTCGGTCGGTCGGTCTCCACCCCCGTAGTGACGGAGGAAGGACGCGACTTCCCCTCCATGGGTCAGGTTGCACCTCCCCGACCCGGCGACGAGGAGCTTCCCGCCGGGGCGGTCCGTTCGTTCCAAAACCAGCGTGCGCGCCCCGGCCTCGGCTGCGGCCAAGGCCGCAAACAGCCCAGCCGGCCCTCCCCCTACGACCACCACCTCCCACTCCATGTGGAGGAGTATAAGTCCGCGGGTCGGGGCGGTTGCAACGCGCTCCCGGATGGGGTAAGGGAAATCGCATGGACCGTTCGACGATCGCCTGTCTCCCCAAGTTCGACCTCCACGTCCACCTCGACGGCTCCCTCCGCCCGGAGACGGTGGATGAGATGTGGGCCGAGCTCCCGGCAAGGGCCAGGCCGGCGATCGCAGGTGCGGTGCGGGCCGCGGTGGTCCCGCAGGCCCCGTGCCCGCTTGAGGTGTACCTCGAGGGGTTTCGGATCACGGTCTCCCTCCTCCAGACCCCGGAGGCCCTCGAGCGGGCGGCGTGGGAGCTGTGCCAGGATGCAGCGGAGGAGGGCGTTGTCTACATCGAGATCCGGTTCGCTCCCTTGCTTCACCTTCGGCAGGGTCTGAGCCCAAGCAGGGTTGTGGAGGCGGTCCTCGCTGGAACGCGGCGCGCGGAGGCTGAGCTTCCCGTTCGGACCGGGGTCATCCTATGCGCGATGAGAAACGAACCCCTCGAACGGTCGGAGAAAGTGGCCCGGCTTGCTGCCCAGTACGTGGATCAGGGCGTCGTCGGGTTCGACCTCGCCGGACCAGAGAGGGGGTTTCCTCTCTCCGCCCATGCCCGGGCGGTCCGCCTCGCCCAGGAAGCAGGAGTCCACATCACCCTCCACGCCGGGGAGGGGTGTTGCCCAGAGCACATCGCGGAGGCCCTCGATCTCGGGGCAGAGCGGATCGGGCACGGGGTGTACCTGTTCCAGAACCCAACCGCGGAGGACCGGGTTCGCGAAATGCGAATCCCGCTTGAGGTCTGCCCGACGAGCAACCTCCAGATCTCGGGGATCCTGCGCTCCCTTTCCGACCATCCCCTCAAACGGTACCTCGACCGTGGGATCCCGGTGACGGTGAACACCGACAACCGGCTCATGTCCCAGACCTCCTCGACCGAGGAGCTTGCGCGCGTCGTAGAGGCGTTTGGGCTTGGGAAGGAGGAAGTGCGGGCGCTCCTCCTTTCCAGCGCGGACGCGGCGTTCGTTCCTCGAGCGGTGAAGGACGACTTCAAGTCCCAGGTCGAGGCGGCGTTCTAGCCGCGAGGCGGCCCGGTGCCCAACAGCAACCCGCACCATCCGGCCGAGGAGGCGAACCGCCTCCTGTGGGACGAGATGGCCCGCGTGCACATCCGGGCATACAAAGAGGTCCACCTCCTCCGCGACGGGGTAGAAATCCTCGACGAGATCGAACTCCGCGAGGTGGGATCTGTGCGCGGGAAGCGCCTCCTGCATCTCCAGTGCCACATCGGCACGGACACCCTGGCCTGGGCCCGCCGCGGGGCGATCGTCACCGGCGTGGACTTCTCCAGCGAGGCGATCGCCTGCGCGGAACGGCTCCGGGACGAACTCGGGCTCACCGCGAGGTTCATCCAGACCAACGTCTACGACCTGCATCATGTCCTTTCCGAGGAGTTCGACATCGTGTACACGTCGCGCGGCGTCCTGTGCTGGCTCCGCGATCTGGAGGCGTGGGCGCGGGTCGTCGCTCGGTACCTCGCGCCCGGCGGGCTCTTCTACCTCATGGAGTCCCATCCCCTCCTCAACGCCCTCGAAGAGCACTCCCCTGGAGATCTCGCGTTCCGCCACCCGTACTTCCACAGCTCGGAGCCGGTGCGATGGGAGCCGGGCGGGCCCGACTACGCCGATCCCTCGCACCGCCTGGGGCATCCCTCCCACGAGTGGATTTGGAGCTTGTCCGACGTCGTGAACGCGATCCTCGGAGCGGGATTGCGGATCCAGTTTCTGAACGAGTACGACCGGGTGTTCTTCCAGTTCCTCCCGAGCATGACATCGGAGGACGGACGCTGGTACAGACTCCCGAAGTACGGGGACAAGGTACCGCTCCTGTTCACGCTTCGCGCACGCAAGGACGGATGATCGGCCTCTCCCTGCGCGCCGCCTGCGCGACAGCAGCCGACACACCGAACCCACCAGCGCTCAACGGGATCCCCAACCGAGCGCCTTCCTTGGGTACGATGGCCGAGTGATCCTCTCCGCTCGCCGGCTCACGCTCGTCGCCTGCCCCCTTGAGACCGCCCAGGCGCTGCTCGCCAACCTCCGGGAGGCGGGGCGAATCCTCGGTGCCGAGATCCCTTCCGGCTGGCCCTCACCCGAGATCGAGGAGATCCTCCCCCTCTACATCCAGGAGCTCATCCACGACCCGGAAGCCCTCGGCTGGGGGATCTGGATCGTTATTCACAGAGGAGAGAACGTGGTCGGGGCCGCCGGGTTCAAGGGCCGCCCTGATGCCGAGGGAACTGTGGAAATCGGGTACGGGGTCGCTCCCGCGTGCCGCGGGCAAGGGTACGCGACCGAGGCCGTGCAGGCCCTGGTCGGCTGGGCGTTCTCCCACCCCGAGGTGAAGCGGGTCGTCGCCGAGTGCGCCCCGGACAATCCGGCCTCGATCCGCGTCCTCGACAAGGCCGGCTTTCGACTCACCGGCCGCAGCAACGGAGCCCTCTACTGGGAAATGGCACGGCGGGTATGATCGCGGCATGACGAGCCCCCACCGTGACCCAATCCGGGCGATCCTGTTCGACTGGGGAGGGACGCTCATGCGGGAGATCCCCGGGTTCGATGGCCCAATGGCGGACTGGCCACGGGTCGAGGCTGTCCCCGGTGCAGCGGAGGCCCTGCGGGCGCTCCATGGCGCATACACGATCGCCGTGGCCACGAACGCCTCCCTGTCCGATGAACGCCTCGTGCGGGCGGCCCTCGCCCGGGCAGGGCTCGATCCCCATGTTTCCACGGTGGTCACGGCGCGCGATCTGGGGAAGAGCAAACCCAATCCAGAGTTCTTCCACGCCGTGCTGGAGAGAATCGGCTGCTCGCCAGGTGAAGCGGCGATGGTTGGAGACGGATATAGCGCGGACGTCGTGGGCGCCAAGAGGGCCGGGCTGCGGGCGATCTGGTTCAACCCCGCCGGGGCGCGGTGCCCGCTCGCTCATCCCGTCCACGACGCGGAGATCTGGGC
>JBBIQN010000062.1:1888-3295 GCA_037442305.1 Candidatus Bipolaricaulota bacterium | reverse complement strand
CCGCCGGGGCGCGGTGCCCGCTCGCTCATCCCGTCCACGACGCGGAGATCTGGGCACTGGCCGACCTTCCTCGGATCCTCGCGGAGCCTTTCCTCCCCGACCTCGCCGCGGCTCTGCAGATCCTCCAGGACCATGCGGTGCCCGACAACATCGTCCGCCACTGCCTTGCCGTGGCGGCGGTGGCACACTGGATCGCGGTGCGTCTCCGCGAGCGAGGGGAGCATCTTGAACTCCTTCTCGTCCATCGCGGAGGTCTTCTCCACGACCTGGACAAGGTCTCGTCGGACAAGCCCGCGGAACACGGGGTGAAGGCGGGTCGCGTTCTCCGCGAGTTGGGCTGGCCGAAGCTCGCCGCGATCGCTGAAGAACACGTCCTGGGCGCGCATCCTGGCACATGGGAGGAGAAGGTCGTCCACTACGCGGACAAGATCGTGGAGGAGGACGCGGTGGTCGGGCTTGCGGTACGGGTGACGGCCCTCTCCTGCCGTTACGCCTCCGAGGGCGACCGGATCGCGCGCGCGCTGCCCCGCCTTCTCGCTTTGGAAGAGGAGATCATGGGGAACCTCTCATCGTCGCGGGACGAGATTCTGGCCGAGCTGCGGGGGCTCGACCTCCGGCTCCCGGCAGTTGTCGCCGCCCCACGCCCAGCCTATGATCGTCTCACTAGAGGAGGGGAGCACAGATGAGAGAGACTGCGCACGTTCGGAGCTTATGGCGGCTGCTCGCGCTCTCGGCCACGGGGATCGCGCTCACCGGATGCGGGCTCCTTGACCTCCTGCCAACGCTACCTCCAGACAAGGCCCCGACCGGGGTCACGGCGTCCTACGGACAAGAAAACGACGTCCAGGTCACGTGGAGCCCCGTGGAACGGGCGACCGCCTACCGCGTGTTCCGCGCCGATGCCCAGGACGGCACTTACGTCCTCCTTGGGGAGGCCCCGTCTCCGCCCTACAGCGACCCTGTGGGAGTCGCGAACCAGGGTCGGCTGTACTGGTACAAGGTCGAGGGGTGCAACTCCGCGGGGTGCGGACCGAAGTCCGTGGCCACGGCGGGCTACGCCGGGATCCCCCCGGCCCCCGCGAACGTCCGGGCAAGCGACGGAACGTACCGCGACAAGATCGTCATCACGTGGGATCCGGTGCCGGGAGCCACCTACTACCAGGTGTACCGGGACGTGAACCCGGACGTGGGGTTCAACCTCGTGCCCGGCGGGAACAACGTCACAGGGACATCGTTTGACGACACGACGGCAACGCCCGGCACTTGGTACTGGTATCGCGTGAAGGCGTGTCACGCCACCGGCTGCAGCGCGCTTTCCCGGGCCGATTCGGGCCGCCGGGGGCCGTAGGCTCGCGCGGCGCTCCCCCTACCTGTTCGGGGATCTCCCCTGACCGGGGGACCCAACCT
>JBBIQN010000062.1:0-1788 GCA_037442305.1 Candidatus Bipolaricaulota bacterium | reverse complement strand
GCGCGGCGCTCCCCCTACCTGTTCGGGGATCTCCCCTGACCGGGGGACCCAACCTGCAGTACGACCAGACCCGCGACCACGAGGGCCCCGCCCACAAGCTGCCCCGGGAGCATCCGTTCGCCCAGGGCGAGCCACGCCCAGGCCGCGGCCAGGATGGGCTCTAGGGTAGCCACGATCGCGGCTCGGCTCGCCTCGAGCCTCCGGAGAGCCATGAGGTACAGCCCGTAGGCGAGGATCGAGGGGAACGCGGCGAGGGCCACGATGAGGAGCCATCCCTGAATGGGGAGGACGGGGAGGACCGCGCCTTGGCCTCCCCACAGCCCTGTCAAGAACATCCCGCCGAACAGGAACCCGTAGAACATCACCGTCCACGGATCGACTTGAACCAAGAGCCGCTTCCCCATCAGGTTGTAGGCGGCGAGGCAGAGGGCGTTCCCGAAAGCGTAGCCCAGGCCGATGAGGTTGCCCTGAAGGGCTCCGGGTTCGTGTCCACCGGCCACGAGGAACACCCCTCCCGCGGTGAGGGCCAAGGCAAGAAGCTTCCGCGGGGTGAACGGCTCCCTCAAGATGGGCCAGGCGAGGAGGGCCACGAGGGCAGGGTGGCTGTAGGCGACGACGATCGCCGTGGCCACGGTCGTGTGCCGGAGGGAGAGGAAGAAGAGGGCGAAGTTCGCCCCGACGGCGATCACGCCGTAGAGGGCCAGGCTGGGGATCCTCTCCCCCGGCACGCGGAGAAGCTGCGGTCGGACGAACCCCAACCCCGCTCCGAGGATCCCCAGCGCGAACAGGACCCGGAACGTGACGACGAACAGAGGTTCTGCTCCCATCCCGTAGAGGGTCTTCCCGATGACCCCCAACGTTGACCAGAAGAGGACCGCCGCGAGAACGAGGGTCACGGGCGGGGGTACTCGAGGACGAGCACGTGTCGGAAGTAGGGGAGGGGGACGAGCCCGTGTCGGGCGAACGCTTCGACCCCCTCCTCGTGGGGGACCATCGCCGCGAGCGTCGTCTGCCCGCCCGCTCGGGCCTGCGCGTGGGCGAAGCGAAGGAGAGCGTCTTGCGCCTCGTCGTCACCGTCCAGGAACGCGATCGCGGCGTAGAGGTCAGCCGCGTAGGGATCGGGAACCTCGATGAGGATTCCCCGCAGCGGGTCGCCGTAGGAGTACACCGCGCCTTCGGCGATGAAACGAGCTACCCGCTCGCGCGTGAGATCGGGAAACCGCCAGCCCTGCGCAAGCAGGCCGTGCCCGTCGCTGTAGGCAGCCGAGGAGCGAATGAACGCCCAGGCCGGTTCGACTTCGAGGACCGGGGCAACGCTGGAGAGCGCGGGCTCATCTCGCACCGGACCCTCGACGTAGCTGAACCGGGCTACCTCGCGGAATCCCTGTCTGCCGGCGATGTGCAGGCTCTCCACGTTCACCTCGGCGGTGGCGAACCGGATCGAGCGGGGTCTCAGGGCCAGCGCGGACTCGAGCTGATGCCGGGCGATCGCCTTGGCCACGCCCTTCCCCCGGTGGGAAGGATCCACCCGCAGCCCCTCCAGCCACACCTCGCCCGGGGAGAGGAGGGTCATCTTGGCGAACCCTGCTACGTGGCCATCCAACTCGGCCACGACGAACCCTCCTTCGGAGAGCCAGCCGCCCAGGACGTGCGGGATGTAGTCCTCCCCACCCCAGATCTGCGCGGCGATGGCGAGGATCGCGTCCCGGTCCTCAGGCCGCGCCGGACGAAGAGTGATGGGCACAGCCGAACTCTACCCGGTGAGGGCCCGCGTAGGGGCGACGCATG
>JBBIQN010000061.1:0-8083 GCA_037442305.1 Candidatus Bipolaricaulota bacterium | reverse complement strand
CTGGACGAGAACCATCCCCACCATTTGCAGGGCACGCAGCCGTTTGCCATCTGGAGAGGTGCGGGCCGAGAAGAGCTCCCCCACCGCAAGGGTGGGGGAGCCTATTCCATGATCACCGCCTCCCGAGGGGTGGGTCCTCTTCTTCCGGTGGCCCGGGGGGGTACCGGCGGCAGACCAGGAGGAGGCCCCGGTGATGCTGGGGGCCCGCCGATCGCCGGTGGTGTGGGGATAGGGGGACGGGCGGGTTACTGCCCGCGCCAGGGAGCGAAGGTAGCTGGGGAAGGGTTGGGGCGTTGCCCGCACCCTGTCCGGGGAGGCCCGTGTTTCCTGGGCCAGGGACACCGCTTACTAGGGCGTGACGCGCGATCTGGCGGGCGATGGCGGCGACCTCAAGCCCGGTCAGCTCCTGCGCACCGACCATCAACGCCTCGATGGCCCACGGCGCGATCCCGATCCGTTCGAGCAGGGCGGCCGGAAGGCCCGTGACCCCGCCCTGAGCGGCGAGGGCCGCGAGTTCCCGCGCCAGCCGTGCCACCTCTTCTCCGAACGCAGCGGCACTCCCGGCGCTGAGGAACTTGCCCAGCGCGAACGAAAAGCGGTCTTGGATCTGGTTCAGCGCGTCTGCGGGAACCCCCTGGGGCCTCAAGGTGGGAGATGAGACCGGCCATGAACCCGTTCAGGGCGAGGGCGACCGTTCCGCGGTCCGTCTCCGGAGAGCTGGTCACCTCGGAACGAAGGGCGAGTTCCGAGGCAGGAGCCCTATCCAGCCCGACCCGCGCCCCCAGCGCGGGGGTCAACGTTCCTCAGGGACACCCGCGACGAGCGTTGGGCGAAGTTGTGGGGAGAAGGAGACCCCACGATCTACCGTCCACATTCCGCGAGCCCGACTGAGACCGACAAGGGAGTAGCATCACGGCCCCGGCGCGTCGTCGAGCACGTGGTGTACGATGGGGGGGGATGGACCGGGAACGGTTGAAGAGGAAAGCAGCGGAGAGAGCAGTGGAACTCGTCCGGTCGGGGATGGTCCTCGGCCTGGGGCACGGGACGACCGCCCATTACGCCCTCCGCAGGATCGCCGAGCTCCTTCGGTCCGGTGAGCTACGAGACATCATGGGCGCCCCCTGCTCGACCGAGGTCGAGGCCGCGGCGCGGGCGCTCGGGATCCCCCTCACCACGCTCGACGAGCGCCCCCTGCTCGACCTCACGGTTGACGGGGCCGATGAAGTGGATCCAGATCTGAACCTGATCAAGGGCGGCGGAGGGGCGCTGCTCAGGGAGAAGATCGTCGCCCAGGCGAGCGAGCGGTACGTCATCGTCGTGGACGAGGGGAAGCTCTCCCCGGTCCTCGGGACGCGCTGTCCCCTCCCGGTGGAGGTCCTCCCGTTCGGGTGGCGGACGCAGGTGCGGTACCTCCAATCCCTCGGCGCCGAGGTGTCGCGGCGCGAGGACTCCGCCGGGCAGCCGCATCGGACCGACCAGGGCAACTTCGTCCTCGACTGCCGATTCGGCCCGATTTCCAACCCATCGGCTCTCGCCCGTGAGATCGAGCAGCGGGCAGGGATCGTGGGTCATGGCCTGTTCCTCGACCTCGCAACCGACGTGTTCGTCGCTGGGCCCAGCGGTGTGCGCCACCTGCGGCGAGAGCCCCGCTCGGCGGAGCAGGTGTAGACCGCTCTCGTTTCGGCTACCCTCCCTGCATGGACAAGATCCTGGCCCGCGTGGACGAGACGGCCGCCGAGCTCACAACGCTTGAGGAGGAGCTTTCCCAACCGGGAGTAGCGTCCCGTGCGGATTTTGCCGATCTCTCCCGCCGCTACGCCCGGGTCCGGGATCTCGTTGCCCAGGGAGAGGAACTCCGCCGCCTTCTTGCCGCGATCGCCGAGGAGGAGGAGCTCCTTCGTGAGGAGACGGACGATGCCCTCCGCGAGGACCTCCGGGTAGAGCTCGACCGCGATCGGGCGAAGGCCGATGCCCTATCTCAAGGAATCCTACGCATGCTCCTTCCCGAGGACCCCAACGACCGCAAGAACGCGATCGTGGAGATCCGCGCCGGGACCGGCGGAGAGGAGGCGGCCCTGTTCGCCGCGGAGCTGTTCCGCATGTACAGCCGGTACGCGGAGCGGAAGGGCTTCGCGATCCGGGTCATGGACACCCATCCTACGCCCCTTGGGGGGATGAAACAGGTTGTGTTCGCTCTCGAGGGCGAGGGAGTCTACGGACGGCTCCGTTACGAGTCCGGTGTCCACCGCGTGCAGCGCGTTCCCGAGACGGAGGCGAGCGGCCGCATCCACACCTCGACCGCCACTGTGGCCGTGCTCCCCGAGGCGGAGGAGATCGAGGTCGAGATCCGCCCGGACGACCTCAAGATGGACACGTACCGCGCCAGCGGCCCGGGCGGCCAGCACATGCAGAAGAACGAGACGGCCGTCCGCATCACCCACATCCCATCCGGGCTCGTCGTCGCGTGCCAGGACGAGCGATCCCAGCACCGGAACCGCGAGCTCGCGCTCAGGATCCTCCGGGCCAAGCTGTGGGAGATCCAGGAGCGCGAGAGGGAGAAGAAGCTCCGCGACACCCGGCGGCGGCAAATCGGGACCGGCGACCGCTCGGAGAAGATCCGGACGTACAACTTCCCCCAGACCCGGGTCACCGACCATCGGATCGGCCTCACCGTGCACCGGCTGGTGGAGGTCCTGGACGGAGACCTCGACCCCCTGATCGAGCCGATCCTCACCGCCGAGGTTGCCGAGTCCCTCGCCGACTGACTGCCCGTGGGCGGTCGCCTGCGGAGAGGGCAGTCATCGCTGACGGGTGTTGGATGATCGGTTCTAGAGCGTCGGGCTTTGTGCCCGACGGCTTTTTCGTAGTCAGCGTTTGAACCGGCGCACCGCCAACCGACGAGCCGCTCCATCGCCCGACGCTCCTTCCCTAGCGACAAGACCACGATGATCGGTGACAGGGTGACGGGCGGTGGAGCCTCTCATCACGGCCACGCGTCCGGAGTTCACCCTGTGTCTGCGCCCCACGATGAGGACGGAACCCGCGGGGTGACTTCGTGGGTGGAGAGGTTCGCCACCAGCGCTGGACCTGGTCTACTCAACATCAGGGGCTTCCGCGGGACTCCGCGGGCCGAAGGCTTGCGTACCGCAGGTCGGCGACTCGTTCTCCACGAGGGCGGTCAGCGGAACCGTTTCAGGGCCTCCCGAGCTCGCCGCTCTTCCTCTTCGGCGACGATCTTCCGGCGCTTGTCCACCTTCGTCTGCCCGCGGGCGAGAGCGAGTTCCACTTTGGCGTAGCCGCGGTCGTTGAAGTAGAGCGTCATCGGGACGAGCGTGTACCCGGCCCGGCCGACCTTGCCGATGAGCCGCGCGATCTCTCGCTTGTGGAGGAGGAGCCGCCGCGGCCGCTCCGGGTCGTGTCCCTGGCTCCCGCTTGGGCCATACGGCGCGATGTGGACCCCGAGGAGCCACACCTCCCCGTCCTTCACCCGCGCGTAGGACTCGTCGAGGGAGACCCGGTGGGCGCGGAGAGACTTCACCTCCGACCCAAGGAGGGCGATCCCCGTCTCGAACGTCTCCTCAAGGGCGTAGTCGCGGCGGGCGCGGCGGTTGCGGGCCACCAGTTCGCGGGCCATGGCCTAGCGAGGCTACCGCCGCCGTGGGGGGCGCGCCACCCTCTTGCACTCCGTGGCGGTCCGACCGAGTGTAATGCGGACCATGGTCCGCCCTCCCTGGCCTTGCTATAATCCCCGCGACCCACGAGAGGAGGAGGCCAGGAATGAGGGAAGCTGAGGTGAGAGCGCTGCTTCTTGACCCGACCACGAAGTCGCCGGTCCTGCTCCTCAAGGACCGCCATTCTACAAAGGCAATGCCAATCTGGATTGGGGACCAGGAGGCGATGTCCATTGCCATCGAGCTCCAGGGCCAGCGGTTCCCCCGCCCGCTTTCCCACGACCTCATGAAGGAGATCATGAGTATGCTCGGGGGGCATCTGGAGCGGGCCGTGATCACGTCGGTGAAGGAGAGCACCTACTACGCGAGCCTTATTGTGCGCGACGCAACGGGGGCCATGCGGGACATCGATGCCCGCCCCTCCGACGCCGTGGCCCTCGCCCTGCGCACGCAAGCTCCGATCTACATCGAGGAAGCGGTGTTCGAGAAGTCCGCGATCGAGTCCCCGTTTGTGGACGAGGAGCAGTTCGAGGAGTTCGTGGAGAAGGAACTCAACCTGGGCGAGTTCCGGCGGCTCGCGGTGTCCTCGGAAGAGACTAACCCGCAGGAGTAGGAGACACCCACCGGGTGGGCGGAGGGTCAAGGAGAAAGACGTCCCGCAGGGTAAGTCCTGCGTTCACCTCGAGGAGCCAATTCCTTTTCGCGGGGCCTGACTCTCCTTCCTTCTCCTCCAGGTGCTTCACCGCGATTGTGACGACGGGGGGCTGGGTGGGATGGGTGTAGAGGATCACGCCCCGCGGGACGGAGGTTACGGGGTCCACCCGGAGCGCGATCCGCGGGAACTGCCCAGGAAGCCCCTGAATGTCGAACTCATCGCTTGGACTCCCGTCATTGGCGGGCGCGTAGGAGACTTGGATCCCCCCCCGGCGAAGCCCTTCGTGCAGCTCGGCAGGAGAGGGGAACGGAAGCACCCCGCTCACCTCGCCCGCCGTGAGGCGGTCCTCGATCCCCAGGCCAAGTGCCGGCAGGTGGTGGACGAACAGCCACCCGCCCTCCACCGGGCGTAGCGCGAACGTCTCCCCGGCGAGGCTCTCCGGGGCTTTGACGGTGAACCGGAGGTTGCTTGGCACGAGAAACAGGAGTTCGGCCTCGATCTCGCCTTGCCCTTGTAGGATCACCGTGGCCCTGAAGTCGCGGATCCCCTGCCACGTGCTGAGAACCACAAGAAGCTTTGCTGCGGCCTGGGCCCCGGGAGAGGGGATAAGCCACGATACGACCGTGGGACCGAGGGCAATGGCCCCCGCCAGGAGCACGACCAAGCCGATCAGCCACAGGTTCACAGGCCGATCTTACCCCCTCTTGCCGGACTCGCGGGGGGCGCCTAGAATGGTCCACGGTGAAGGAGATGGAACTCCGTACGGTTCGTGATCTTGCGCCTCGGGGGCGGAAGGTCCTCCTGCGGGCCGACCTCAATGTGCCCCTCTCCGCAGGGCGGGTGACCGACGATGGCCGGATCCGGGCCGTGATCCCCACCGTGCGGTGGCTCCAGGAGAGAGGAGCAAGGGTGGCCGTCCTCTCTCACCTTGGTCGCCCCGACGGCAAAGCAGTGGAAGAGCTCAGGATGGGGCCGGTAGGGGCCCGCCTGGGGGAGATCGTCGGGACAGACGTCCAAACTGTCCCCGACTGCATCGGGCCGGGAGTGGCCGCCCAAGTGAACGGGATTCCCCAGGGAGGGGTCGTCGTCCTGGAGAACGTGCGGTTTCACCCTGAGGAGGAGAAGAACGATCCGGGGTTTGCGCGGGAGCTTGCCGCCCCGTTCGACGCCTTCGTGAACGACGCGTTCGCCACCGCCCACCGCGCCCACTCCTCCACGGTCGGGGTGGCCCGCTACCTTCCCGCGTACGCTGGCCTTCTCATGGAGCGGGAGGTGGAGGTCCTGTCCGGGATCCGCGACAACCCGCGCCGCCCCTACTACGTCGTCGTGGGGGGGAAGAAGGCAAAAGACAAACTGGGCGTCCTCACCGACCTCCTTTCCCAGGTGGACGGGTTCCTCATCGGGGGTGGGGTGGCGTTCACGTTCCTTGCCGCCCAAGGGCTGAGCGTGGGGAAGTCCGTGCTTGACAAGGGCCTCGTGGACACGATTCGGGATCTCCTCCGTAGGGCGAAGGAGAGGGGAACGCCGATCTTCCTTCCCGAGGACCTCGTGGTGGCGCCCGAGCTCGCTTCCGACGCGGAGACAAAGGTCGTTCCTGCGGGCGGGATCCCCGCGGGGTGGATGGGCCTGGACATCGGTCCGGCAACGGCCAAGGCGTTTGCCAAGGCGTTGCGAAGGGCGGGGACGGCGGTGTGGGCCGGTCCGATGGGGGCGTTCGAGCATGCTCCGTTTGCCCAAGGCACGGCCGCCGTCGCCCAGGCGCTCGTTTCCTCGACGGCGTTCACCGTTGTGGGGGGAGGGGAGACCGGAGAGGCGGTGGAGAAGCTTGGCCTGGCGGGCCGGTTTGGATACGTGTCCACTGGGGGCGGGGCGACCCTCGACTTCCTGCGCGGGGAGTCCATGCCGGCCCTGGAGCCGTTGCTGAGGTCGTGATCCGGTTCCTTGACCGGAAGCGGCGCGGGGAGGTATCATCCGAGGGCGCCGAGGGCGGGCGTAGCTCAGTTGGTAGAGCGGCAGCTTCCCAAGCTGCAGGTCACGGGTTCGATCCCCGTTGCCCGCTCCAGATCGAAAGCTGCGAGCTGGAAAGCCTCAAGTCCAGAGCTTGATCGGTTCGGCGCAACGGGCTTGCAGGGTGTGACCGTGTCTCCCAGGGGGTGCGCGTGGCCGGTAAGTTCGAGCTCACCTTGGAGCTCCTCTCCCAGAAGGCCGCGGCCTGCCGCCGCTGCCCGCTCGCGGATGGCCGGCGGACGGTGGTGTTTGGCGAAGGGAACCCCCACGCGTCGCTCCTCCTCGTGGGCGAGGGCCCAGGGGAGGTCGAAGACGAGACCGGCCGCCCGTTCGTGGGCCCGGCCGGGCAACTCCTCACCCAAATCCTCCTCTCGGTTGGAATCCAGCGGGAGGACGCGTACATCGCGAACATCGTGAAGTGCCGCCCGTCGGGGAACCGCGCGCCCACCCGCCCGGAGATGGAGGCGTGCTGGGACTGGCTCGCTGCCCAGATCTCCCTCATCCGGCCCCGGATCATCGGTACCCTGGGCAACACCCCCACCCAGTGGTTCCTCGATAGCCAAGAGGGGATCACCCAGCTTCGCGGGCGGTTCTACCGCTGGAGGGGGGGGATCGAGGTGTTCCCCATGTACCACCCAAGCTACCTCCTGCGGAACGCGAGCAAGACCAAGGGAAGCCCGAAATACCAGACATGGCTCGACATCCAGACGGTGAAGGAACGGATCTCGCTTCTCTGCCCGACCCCGCGGGCCTGACCCCGGCCGCGCGGGCGGCCCTCGTTCAGGAGGCCGTCGCCCGAGCGGAGGAGCTCCGTCGCGCCGGCCGCCACGACGAGGGGATCCAGCTCCTCCTGAGCGTCCTTCGCTACGGGGAGCAGAAGGCCCAGGTCCTGTTCCGGTTGGGGAACCTCTACTTCGAGCAGGACGATCTCGCCCGGGCCGAGCACGCCTACCGCCGGGCAACGGAGGAGGATCCCCACCACGCCTCAGCGCGCCACAACCTCGGGGTGGTGTACCGAAGGCAGGGGAAGATCTCCCAGTCCGTGAAGATGCTCAAGCGGGCCCAGTGGCTCGACGTTCGCTATCCGCCCCGGCGAGCGACCTCTCGCGGAGAGAGGGGCGCCGTCCGGCGGTGGGGATGGTGGACCGTGGCGATCTCCATGGCCGTCCTTTGTGTGGTCGTTCTGGTCTGGCTTGTCGGCCGGTCTCTCTTGCGATCTTCCTAAGGAGAGAGATCAGGCGGGGGCGATGGTTCAAGAAGCTTAGGGGGTTGGTAGGTGGGCACCACGGCCTTGAGGGCGCGGCGGATGGCCTCAGCGTCGTAGCTCTGGGCTGCTGCCACTAGGTCCGTAAGGCCTTGTTCCAGTTCCTCGTCTGTAGGGGCTTGGCTTCGGGCGACGAAGATCTTCTCATGCCGCGAGGCATGGGTACCTTCTTCCGCGGTCAAGGGCTCCTCAAAAAGCTTCTCGCCAGGCCGGACCCCGATGTACTCGATCGCGATGTCCACGTCGGGCTCAAAGCCGGAGAGGCGGATGAGCTCGCGGGCCAGGTCCACAACTCGAATCGGCTCGCCCATATCCAGCACGTACACCGCGCCGTTGTCCCCCAGCCCGGCTGCCTGGAGCACGAGCTGGGCAGCTTCCGGTACGGTCATGAAGTAGCGTTTCATCTCGGGGTGAGTCACGGTAACGGGCCCGCCGCGTCGGATCTGTTGGCGCAGGAGCGGAACTACGCTTCCCCGGCTCCCGAGG
>JBBIQN010000060.1:0-8787 GCA_037442305.1 Candidatus Bipolaricaulota bacterium | reverse complement strand
CCCTCCCGCGTACTGGATCTCCGTGAAGTCGGTTGAGAGGGTCGCAAGCGGCAGCATCTCCCTCCCCAAGACGAGATCCAGTTTGCCGCGCCTCTTCCGCCTCTACTCCACGCCCTTCGGCCCGCAGGGCCTCCAGGACCACCTTGAACTTCAACGCCGGACCGTACCTCCCGCTTGGGCGTGCTCACCCTACTCCTCCTCGGTCCTCAGGAGGATACACCCGCGGTCTCGTCGTTAGCCGTCCCGGTGGTTCCCCCTGAGGGGCGTACCCCAGAGGCACGTGGGGCAGTTGGGTGCTGTCCGCCCGTTGGACGACGAAGCACGCCTCTCTTCCCGAGAAGGCGGACAAAGCGTGCACGTGGATCGTGGTAACCACGAGTGAAGCTCAGAGGGTGATCTACACGTTCTACCACAGCGACGGAACAACCCGGCAGAACAGGGGGTCGGTGGAGAGCGCGGTGGTGGCTGTGAGCCCTGTGACATGCCAGATCTGCACGTACATCCAGGTCGAGCTGGCGGAGCGCACGTTCATTGTCTACCACTGCGATGAGACTGGGAAGTGGGTTCAGATAGGGAGCTGGGAGATTCCCGCACCTCCCCCGCCTGGTCCACCGGTCATCATCATCCCCTGAGCAGAGGGAACACCCCAGGATAGGTGGACGAACATCCTGAGCCCGGGCCAGCATAGGTCCCGGGCTCAGGTCTTCTGGTGCCTGGATTCGGGTTCGTGCCATGTCCAGCGCGCACCTCTGGGCAGGCCCAGGGAGCAGAGTACCCCGTCCCGGATGGACTCTCGCAACCATCCCCTGTCAGCCGCGGAGGCCGTCCTTGACAAGGGCCGGCAGCCGTTTCTCTTCGCCGGGGATCCGCTCGGCGAGGCGGGCGCCGGCGACCACGGCCATCCAGGCACCGAGCTGCCCGGGCGCAGCGGGCGTCGCGGCGAGGTAGCGGCGCAGGTAGACGCGGTAGAAAGCGCGCCGGGTGAGGTCGACCACCCGGCGGCCGGGCATGTCCCGCGGGAGCACCGCCGCACGGAAGAGAACCGCGGTTCGCGCGACGTCGGCGAGGGGATTCCCCCGCGCAGCGTCCATCCAGTCGAGGACGATCGGCCCGCGCTCGGTCAGGTACACGTTGCCAGGGTGAAAGTCGCCGTGGCACACGGCGTTGCCCCCGGGGAGGCGACCGAGAAGGGCGAGAAGAGACGTCCGTGCGTCCTCAGCAAGCCCGGGAGCGCGCTCGACCGCGCGGGTCAAGCGGTCCGTAACGCGCGGTAGCGCGGGGATCTCAGCCCTGTGCACCTGAAGGTGGAGGTCCGCCAACAGCCGGGCCGCCTCGCGAAGCGCCCACGGCCGGTTCTTAAGCGACTCCATGAGGGGCCGGCCCACGATCTCCTCGTAGACGATGCCGAACCTTCCGTCCACCTGCGCCACCCCGTGCACCGCGGGGACGGGGAGGCCGGCGGCGTGAACGGCCTCTGCCTTGCCCGCTTCGTACCGAGCGTCGCCTTCACCCCAGCCGGGGCGGAACAGCTTGAGCACCCGGCCCTCCTCCCAACGGAAGATCTCCGCGGTGCGGCCCTCGGCGACGCGGGTACCCGGAAGGAGAGGGGTGGACATGGCGCCGATGATAGCGGTTGCTGGTCAAGCCAGCAGTACGTTGGGGAGTTCCCGGGTCCGCAGGCGAACGGCCCGGTGCACGGGTCTCCACCACACGGATCCCCACTGTATGCAAGGAGAAGCTCGACGCCACGCTCTTTCCCTTGCGGACTCCGCATTGGATCGCCGTCCAGGCGTGGGGATCCAACGTGTCCCGCGGAGCATCCGTACGAGGGAGGCCTAGGTGAGATGGGGCTTCGTGGCCTCCAGGGTGAGGCTCATGATGGATGGGCTACCGTCTCCACCACAATCGGTCGCGCAGGGGAGGGCGGGGTCGGCTGGCGTCTCCTTCAGGACGCGGATGCCCTCGAATCCCGCGGTGCGGATCATCTCCAAGTAGTCGTCCACCTTTGCGGCTCCGGCCACGCACGCCACGTAGGCCTCGAGCGACTCTCGCACTGCAGCCGGCAGCTCTCTCAGGAGGACGAGGTCGGAGACGACCATCCGTCCCCCGGGCCGCAAGACGCGGTACGCCTCGCGGAACACGCGGGGGTTGTCAGGGGAGAGGTTGATGACGCAATTCGAAATCACGACGTCCACCGTGGCGTCGCCGACGGGAAGGTTCTCGATCTCGCCCAGCCGGAACTCGACGTTCGTCACGCCCTGGGTGCGGGCGTTTTCTCGTGCGCGATCGAGCATTTCGGAGGTCATGTCCACGCCGATGACGCGCCCCTCCTCGCCCACGATCCGCGCCGCCAGGAAGCAGTCGATGCCGGCCCCCGACCCGAGGTCGAGCACCACGTCGCCTTTCTTCAGGCCGGCGAGCGAGGTGGGGTTTCCGCAGCCGAGCCCGAGGTCGGCGCCCGCGGGGAGGGAGCGCAGCTCTCCCTCGGTGTACCCGATCGCTTCGCTCATTGCCGCCGGGGTGCCGCAGCAGCCGGGTCGAGTACAGCACGAGGTTCCGCTCTGCGCACGTCGGGCATACCCCTCTCGTACGGCTCTTCTCACTTGATCGTTCTGCATGGTTCCTCCGTCCTTCTACGCGGGGACGTCTCCGAGAAGCCCCTCGGCCACCGGCCCCAGGGCGGAACGCACGGCGTCGGCCAGGGCCTCGGCCTTTGTCAGGATGAGGCAACACACGGCTCCGTCCCTCTCGATGGTGCTGAGGGCGAGCTTATCGCCGCCGCGGAGTCCGACCTTGTCCCGGACTTCCTTCGGAAGGACCATCTGCCCCCGTTCGTCCACACTGATCAAGGCCTCGACCTTACAGCAGGCACGGGATTCCTTGCGGTTGGCTCTCGGCATCGCTTCTCCCGATAGATCAGACAATTCCGATTGATCGGAACATACGCTACAGGAGACAGCCTCCATTGTCAAGGAGAGCAGAGCGTTCTGCTCAAGAAGGCAGCCTGTTGCGTCGTCTACGCTGGGAGACAGCGACTGAGCCTCACTGCCATCTCGGCGATCTGCCGCTCACGGCTCCGGCGGGACCAGTTGACGCCGCCGGGTCCGCAGACCGTGGAGCTCATGGAGCGGCCAATCCTCGTTCGGCAGAAAGAGGGCGTCCGGCCGAGCGAGCGGATGACCGCGTTCACCGGGTATCTTGTGGCCGCGCGCAAGCGCCTGGCCCGGAAGCCCGTACCCCCCCGCCGGGGACAGCAGATGTCAGCCTTTCGGGTGAGCGTACGGACGCGCGTGGAGGCTCACCTTGACCCCGTTTCGCCGCGCCTCCCACCGCCACATGAGGTTTCCGCCGAGGATGTAGAGCCAGGTCCGCATGGCGGGCTTCGCCGCCAGGGCCACGGCCTCCTCCGGGACGGGGTCGCCCCGGCTAAGGGCCTCCGCAGCGAGCGCGACCGCCTTCTGCAGGGACGCGGTTGAGATCCCGGTCCCTCCGATCGCGATCCCGCCGGCCCATTCCCAACCCATGGCCGCGGCGAACCTGCGGCAGATCGCGAGCGCCGTCTCGTTCTGGGATGCCTCCGGGAACCCGCAGTTGAGCATGGCCAGGAACCGCTTCGGCTTGCCCTCCGACAGCCGGTGTTCGGACAGGAACTCCATCGCTCGGATGACCGGCGCGGGCAGGCTGTCCACGTAGAGCGGCGTCGCGAGGATGACCACATCCGCCCTCTCCACCGCGCTCAGGAGCGACGCCCGACCCTCCTCCGAGCGCACCGCGGCAAGGATATGAAGCTTCTCCCCGGCGAACCCGCGATCCTGGAGCGCATCGAGCAGAAGCGCCGCGCGCCGGCTGGCGGTGCTCTTGGCGAGGCCCTTCGGGCTCCCCACGAGGAGGAGCGCCTTCTTCGCAGCGTTCATGGCTGTCCCTCTACGTGGGAGAGAAGTCCCCGAACCCTGGCTTGGAGCGCGCTCTTGTCCTGATCAGCGTAAACAACCCCGGCGGCGTGGGCCGGGCTCCACAGGTTGATCGCGTTCCGCGCGATGTGATTCGCGAAGATCCTCTCGGCCTCGGGATCTGGACGACCAAGCAGTCCCAAGCCGAGGAGTCGCGGGTAGCGGCGGTACCGGGACCGATGGTGCACCTCGCCCCCGACCCGACGGAACAGCGGCGAGATAAGGGAGATCAGCCGGTCCACGGCCTTCTTGAGCTCGGAGGAGTATCCCCCGAAGGTGACCGGCGTCAGGAACACCGTGAGGTCGCTCCGAATCACCGCCTTGGCTACGTCGTGGCCAGCGTCGGCGATCACGCACTCGCCTGGGGTTCGGATCCAACACCCGAAGCACCCCTGGCACGGAGCGATGTCGAGATCCCGCAACGGAAGGACCTCAGGTGTGAATCCGGCTATCCTCAGTTCCTGAACCATGATCTCGCGCATCGAGGCCGGCCACGTCGCTTCGGAACGGAACCCGTCCAGCACAACCGCTTGTCGCACGGGTATCCCACCTCCTTCGATCTCTCGCCGCGATCATAACGTGTCTCTCTGCCGGGAGCGAAACCGTCTCTGGGCATGGGTCACGGCCCGCCACGCCTCCTCCGCCCCGGCCCAGCCGTAGATCTCGGTGTCTTTCTCCTCAAGCGTCTTGTAGACCTTGAAGAAGTGCTCGATCTCGGCGAGGAAGTGGCGGGGAAGATGGGGCAGGTCAGCAGCCTCTTGAAACCGCGGGTCCACCGTGGGCACGGCGAGGATCTTCCGGTCGCGCCCCTTCTCGTCGCGCATGTCGAGGACCCCCACCGGCCGCACCGGGACAATGCACCCTGGGAAGGAGGGTTCGTAGGTCACGATGAGGATGTCGAGGTGGTCTCCGTCCTCGGCCAGCGTGTCCAGGATGAACCCGTAGTCGGCCGGATAGTGAAGAGGTAGAGCACGCGGTCCAGCCGAAGCTGGCCCGAGGCCTCGTCGTACTCGTACTTGTTGCGGCTCCCTTTCGGAACTTCGACGAAGGCTTTCACCGGTTCTTGGTCCGTGCGCAACTGCTCAGCGAGGATCTTACACCCGCGCCGGGGGTGAGCGCTTCGGTACTGCAGCCTGCTTGGGGCAACCGTGACTCGGCCTGTGCGCCGGCCGGTGGCGCATGGACTAGAATCTCGCCCAGGAGGTGACCATCGTGGTCGAGGGCCGGGAGCTTACGGAGTCGCGAGCGATCGTGGATCGGACGATCCTCGTGCGGCGGGTAACCATGGGCACATTCTGCCTCCTTGCCCTGACCATCCTTGGGGTCCCGGGGTTCCCGTTCAACCCGATCTTCGTCGTGCCGTTTGCCTGGCTTCTCCTGACCATCCCCTTCCAGTGGCTCCTCCGCCGCCAGCGGACGCTTCGGTCGCTCCAGAACGTGCACGCGGCGTTCCTGGCCCTCGAGAGCGTGCTCGTGAGCTACCTCGTTCACCGGCTGGGGGGCGTGGTTTGGGTGGGGGTCCTGTTCTACCTGTTCACCGTGGTGTACGCGAACTTCTTCCTCCCGCCCTTGGCGGGGTACGTGGTGACCGGCCTCGCTCTCCTTGGCTTCGCCCTCGTCGCGGTCCTGGAGCTCCTGGGGATCGCTCCCCATCACCTCCCGTTCCGGGGCGACCTCCCGCCCCACCGCGACCCGGTGCGGGTCGTGGCCACGGTCCTCGTGGGAGGGATCGGGTTCTACGCCGTCCTGGCGTTCACGGTGCGGGCGTTCGCTACGATGTACGAGGGGCGGAGGAAGGCCCTCGCCGAACTCTCGGCGCGGCTCCTCACGGCCCAGGAGGAGGAACGAGTGAGGATCGCCCGCAAGCTCCACGACGAGCTCGGACAGACCCTGGCCGCGGCCCGGTGGGCCCTCTCCGGAGGGGATCCGGGGGAGGCGGAGCGGCTGCTCGGGCTGAGCGTCGACGGGGTGCGTTCGCTGGCACGGGAACTGCGGCCGCCCCTCCTCGATGAACTGGGCCTCGGCCCCGCGCTCAAGGCCCTTGCGGAGAGATTCACGGCCTCGACGGGGATCGCTGTCGAGATGGAGGGCCCGTCGGGGCGGTGTCCCCCCGACGTGGAAACCGCGGCGTACCGCGTGGTCCAGGAGGCGCTCGAAAACGCGCAGCGCCACGCCGCCGCGCAGTGCATCGCGGTCCGCGTCGAGAGGCGCCGCGGGGGGATCGTGGGAGAGGTAGCTGACGACGGTCGAGGGTTCGACCCACAGCGGGCCGGGGCCGGATTGGGCCTGTCCGGGATGAAGGAGTGGGTAGGTTTCCTCGGAGGGGACCTCCGCGTGCGCTCCGGACCGGGAAGGGGGACGCACGTCACGTTCTCGATTCCGTACGATGATCCGCGTCCTGATCGTGGATGATCACCCGCTCGTGCGGGAGGGCCTTGCCCGCCTGCTCGCCGGGCAGGGGATCTCGATCGTCGGGTTGGCCGCTGATGGCGAGGAGGGGATCCGCCTCGCCCAAGCCGAGAGGCCGGACGTCGTCCTGTGGGATCTCGCGATGCCCCAAGGGGGCCTCGCGGGGCTCACGCGGCTCAAGGAGGCGGCCCCGGACTCCCGCGTCCTCGCTGTCACCGCCCTTGACGACCCGTGGCTGGGGGCGGAGGCGGCCCGCGCGGGGGCCGACGGGTTCCTGTCGAAAGCATCCTCTCCCGACGAGCTGCGCCTCGCGATCGAGGACTGCCGCCGCGGTCGCGGGCCGTTTCCCAAAGCCGCCGACCTCTCTCCCCGCGAGGAAGAGGTGTTCCGCCTCCTCGGGACGGGGCTTCCCAACCGCGACGTCGCCCGTGCGCTCGGGATCTCGGTGAAGACGGTGGAATCCCATCTCGAGGGCCTCAAGGCGAAGCTCCGGTGCCGGACCACGGCCGAGCTCCGGGCCCGCGCCCTCAAGCGGAGAGGATAGTGCGCTCCCCCGATCGCCCGCTCGTGGACGCCCCCCGTACGATGATCCCTGTGAGGACGGTCATCGTGGACGACCATGCCCTCGTTCGAGAGGGGATCGCTCGGATCCTAACCGAGGCCGGATGCGAGGTGGTGGGCCAGGCGACGTCGGGCCGGGAGGGGTGGCGCCTCGTCCGGGGGGCCTCGGCCGATGTGGCAGTCCTGGACGCAGCCCTGCCCGAGCTGTCGGGGATCGAGCTCTGCCGGCGGCTCAGGCGGCGCGAGGTGCCGGTGGTGATGGTCTCGATGTTCGACGACCCGGAGTGGCGGGCGGAGGCGGCGCGGGCTGGGGCCGCGGCCTACGTGTTGAAGGGCGAACCCCCCGCCGTCCTCGTGGACGCCGTCCGCCGGGCGGCCCAGGGCGAGATCCTCCTCCCCCCTTCCCCGCCGGACGCGTCCCCTCTCACCGCCCGCGAGCGGGAGGTGGTGCATCTCGTCGCTGAGGGGAAGAAGACGTCGGAGATTGCAGGGCTCCTGTCTCGATCCGTGGCCACGGTCCGGGCCCATAAGGCATCCGCGATGCGCAAGCTCGGTGCGCACACTACGTCTGCCCTTGTCCGGAAGGCGCTCGAACAGGGGCTCGTCCGCGTCGCAAGCTACGAGGGGGGCCATGGGCATCCTTGACCGGTATCGGACCGAGATCGTGTCCGCCCTGGAGGCGCTCGCGCCCGAGACGGGGACCTTGAGGCGGCTCATCGGCTATCCCCTCGGGCTGGTGGGGGCGGAAGGTGGGTCGGGGCCGGGAATCGGCGGGAAGCTCCTTCGCCCGTCCCTCGTGTGCCTCGCCTGCGAGGCGTTGGGCGGAGAGGTGGAGGAGGCCCTTCCACTGGCGGCGGCGATCGAGTTCGTCCACACCTTCTCCCTTGTCCACGACGACATCGTGGATGGGGACCTTGTCCGCCGCGGCCGGCCCACGGCATGGGTGGTGCTGGGGGAACGCCAGGGGATCCACGCCGGGGACGGCCTCCTCGCCCTCGCGTTCCACATCGCGGCCCGGGCTGAGATCCCCGGGGAGGCGATCGCGCGCGCCGTCGCTTCCCTCGCCGCGGCCACGGTGGCGATGGTCGAGGGGCAGGCCCTCGACCTCGAACTGGAGGGGAAGCCCGCCGGGACGGAACTCTACCTCGAGATGGCCCGCGGCAAGACCGGGGCGCTCCTCGGCTGTTCCCTCGAGCTCGGGGCGATCGCCGCCTGCCGCCCCGACCTCGCCCTAGCGCACCGCGCAACCGGGGAGGCTCTCGGGGTGGCGTTCCAGGTGCGCGACGACTGGCTCGGGTTGTGGGGCGATCCCCGTGAGCTCGGGAAGGCGGTGGGCGCGGACCTCGTGCGGGGGAAGCGCTCGTTCCCCATCGTCTGGGCCCTGGGGCGGGATCCATCGCTGGCCACCCTCCTCCGCGTAGCGACCCCGACGGATGTTCGGGCGCGCCTGACAGAACTCGGCGCGGACGAGGCGACCGCCGCGGAAGCCGAACGGCGGCTCGCCCTGGCCGAGGAACAGACGCGAGACCTTCCCTGGCCGGACTGGGCGAAAGCGGCGTTCGCGAACCTGTGCCGCGGGCTCGCCACCCGGGTGAGATGAGATGGGCCGCCCCTTGACGATGACGCTTGAGCTAGCCCGCTACCTCCTCCCCCGCCGGAACTGGCCGAAGAAGGGCCGCCTGTTCCCGATGGTCCTCATGCTCGAACCCACCGAGGCGTGCAACCTCCGCTGCGTCGGCTGCGGCCGGGTGCGCGAGTACGCCGGGGTCATGGACCGTCGGATGTCGGTGGAGGAGGCGCTGGCCGTGGTCGAGGGGGCAGGAGCTCCGGTGGTGTCCGTCTCCGGCGGGGAGCCGCTTCTGCACCC
>JBBIQN010000059.1:0-9227 GCA_037442305.1 Candidatus Bipolaricaulota bacterium | reverse complement strand
CCCTTGCCCCAGGCGGACACACCTCGGCCCACAGCCACCCGTTCGAGCACGGGGTGATCGTGCTCGCAGGCGAGGGAACGACCTTGGCCGCCGACGGCCCGCTGCCCCTCCGCCAGGGGAGCGTAGTGTTCATGCCGCCTGGGGAACACCACCAGTTCCGGAACACGGGGACCGTTCCCCTCGAGTTCCTCTGCGTCGTGCCCGTGGCGGTTGAATCCTGAGGGAGGATGAGAGGGACCGTTCTCGTCGGGTTGTCGGGAGGGGTGGACTCCACGGTCTGTGCGTGGCTCCTGCGCGAAGCCGGGTACGAGGTCTTTGGCCTGACCCTGTGGCTGTGGGATCCAAGTGACCGACTGGAGAACCGCTGCTGCTCGGTGGACACAGCGGCCCTTGCCGCCCGGGAGCTGGGGATCCCCCACGAGGTGGTTCAGGCACACGAGGCGTTCCGCAGGCTCGTGGTGACGCCAGCTCTAGACGCATACCGCCAGGGCCTCACCCCGAATCCCTGCGTCGTCTGTAACCGCGAGGTCCGATTTGCCCTCCTCCTCCGCGAGGCCGACCGCCGGGGAATCGGGCACGTGGCCACCGGGCATCACGCCCGGATCCGCCGGGATGGGAGAGCCCGGCTCCTGCGCGGCTGTGACCCGGAAAAGGACCAGTCCTACTTTCTCTATGGGTTGACCCAAGCGGAGCTCGCCCGGGCCTTGTTTCCTGTGGGAGAGCACACGAAGGCAGAGATCAAAGACCTCGCCGCCCGTCTGGGCCTTACCGCGGCCCGGTTACGGGAAAGCCAAGACCTGTGCTTTGCTCCCCATGGGATCGCCGCCTTGCTTCCCAACCTTGAGCCCGGCCCGATCCTCGACCGTTCCGGTCGCAGGATCGGAACGCACAAGGGCCTGGCCCACTACACGGTGGGACAGCGCCACGGCCTGGGCCTCTCCTCCCCCGAGCCCCTGTACGTGGTCGCCCTCGCGCCGGAGAGGAACGCGGTGGTGGTCGGTCCGGAGGGCGCGCTACATGCCCCAGGGTTGGTATCCACGGACCTCCACTGGATCTCCGGACGGCCGCCGGGGGTGAAGTCCTCCGCCCACGTCCAGATCCGCTACCGTTCCCCCCCCTCCGCGGCCGAGGTCGAGCTGCGGGGAGAGGAGGCCTGGGTTCGCTTCACCCAGCCCCAACGGGCGGTGACGCCGGGCCAGGCCGTTGTGTTCTACAGCGAAGAAGAAGTGCTTGGCGGAGGGACGATCTCCCGTTCCCTCACGCAAGCTTAGGGGGGATCACGATCTTTCCGAGGTTCTTCTCGTACTTCTCGATGTTCTCCCCGATCGCGTCGTAGAGCCGCTTCATGTGGCGGGGGGAGAGGATGACCCGCGATACGAGCAAGGCCTGTCCCCGCTCCGGGGTCTGGGCCTGGGGGTCCACGAGGAGGAAGTCAATGAAGAACTCGTCTGGCTGGTGGGAGATCACCGCCAGGTTCGAGTACACGCCCTTCCGCGTTTCCATCTCTGCGCCCACTTGCATTTCCCGTTCTGTGACCATGGCACCTCCGAACCCATCCTAGCCGCACGTCGCGCGATCGGCAACACGAAGAAAGCGTGTTCCCTCGCCAGGAGCGACGTATCCCGTATAATCCCCGGTCCTCATGCGCGGCATCTTCCGAGAGCTGTGGCGGTACCGGTGGCGCCTCTGTGCAGGCATCGCCGCCCTGTTCATCGTGGATGCCCTGCAGCTCATCGCCCCGCTCATCGTGCGGGGCGCAGTGGACGATCTCGTCGCCGGGACAGGCGCGGACCTCGTTCGCTACGCCCTGTACCTCACCGGGATCGCCGTCGTGGTGTTCGGGTTCCGGTTCGTGTGGCGGATCCTCCTGTTCGGCGCGGGCCGGCTCATCGAGCGGGACATGCGGAACCGGTTCTACGCCCACCTCCTCACGCTTTCCCCGGCCTACTACGTCGAGCACTCCACGGGGGACCTCATGGCCCACGCCACGAACGACCTCGAGGCCGTGCGCCGCTCGTGCAGCATGGGCGTGCTCATGGCCTCCGACGCCGTGATCATGATCTCGTTCTCCCTTGTGGCGATGATCGGGATCTCCCCGCTCCTCACCCTGTACGCGTTCATCCCGCTTCCGTTCATCACGGTGGCGGTGATGGGGTTTGGGCGGCTCATCCACCGCCGATTCGAGCGGTCCCAGGCCGCGTTCTCCGCCCTCACGGAGCGGGTGCGCGAAGCCCTGTCCGGGATCCGGCTCCTGCGCGGGTTCGCCCGGGAACAGGGGATCGAGGGCGCGTTTGCCCAGACGAACCGGGAGAACGTGGAAGCGAACCTGTCCCTCACCCGAGCGTGGGGCGTGTTCGAGCCGATGGTGGGGCTCCTGGCCGGCCTGGGCACGGCGATCGTCGTCTGGTTCGGGGGGCGGGGCGTTCTCGGCGGAACGCTCAGCCTCGGCGGACTCGTCGCGTTCACGAGCTACCTCGGGATGATGGTGTGGCCAATGATGGCGATCGGCTGGATCGTGAACACGCTCCAGCAGGGGGCGGCATCCATGAAGCGGTTGCAGAAGGTTTTCGCTGAGCTGCCCGACATCACGAGCCCCGCGAAGCCCCTCCCCATTCCCCCCTCGCGGCGGATCGAGTTCCGGAACCTCACGTTCGCCTATCCCGGCACGGATCGCCCGGCCCTGGTGGACGTGAACCTGGTCGTGGAGGAGGGGATGACCCTCGGGATCGTTGGCCTCACCGGGTCCGGCAAATCCACCCTCGTCCGGCTCCTTCCCCGGCTCTACGATCCCCCGCCCGGGACGGTGCTCCTCGGCGGAGCCGACATCCGCGGGCTCGACCTCGCTGAGCTGCGAGGTCAAATCGGGATGGTCCCCCAGGACGTGTTCCTGTTCTCGGCGACGCTGAGGGAGAACATCGCCTACGGTCGCCCGGACGCGAGCGAGGACGAGGTGCGGGAGGCCGCGCGTCTCGCCGGGCTGGCCGACGAGATCGCCTCCTTCCCCGATGGCCTGGACACGCTCGTCGGGGAGCGGGGGGTGACCCTGTCGGGAGGCCAGCGGCAGCGGGTGGGGATCGCCCGCGCGCTCCTCCTCGACGCGCCGATCCTGGTCCTCGATGACGTCCTGTCGTCGGTGGACGCCCAAGTGGAGGAGGCGATCCTTGGGCACCTGAGGAGTGTGCTCCGCCGGCGGACGGCGATCGTCGTCGCCCACCGCATCACCGCCGTGCGCGAAGCCGATCACATCATCGTCCTCGACGGAGGGCGGATCGTGGAACAGGGCGACCACAGCCAGCTTGTGGGCCGCGGCGGGCTCTACGCGCGCCTAAACGAGCTTCAGCAGGTCCTCGTGCGATGAACGGACACCACCACCACGACTACGACGACGAGCAGCTCGGCAAGGCGCTCGACTTCCGGCTTCTCCGGCGGATGGTGCGCTTTGCGCGGCCGTATCGGCTCCTGTTCGTCCTGGCGCTCCTCCTCGCCGGGGGGATCACCGTGATCGAGCTGGCCATGCCCTACCTCGTAAAGACGGCGGTGGACTCGGTCCTCGTCCTTCCGTGGGTTGAGGTGCGGGCCGACGCCCCTCCTGTCGAGGGCGCGGTCCCCTACGATCCCGGAACGTTCCTCGTGCGGGAGGAGGCGGTCCCCGAGTCCGTGCGCCAGGCCCTGGAGGAAGAGGGCCGCGTCCTGCGGAGGTTCCTCGTGGTCCCCTCCGACGGCGCGGCGCGCGAACTCGTCGCCCAGTACCCAAGCGTGTTCCGCCTGACGGGGGCTGGGTATGCCGCAGCCGAAGAGGCGCTGCGGGGCATCCCGAGCGGCGATCTCCTCCGGCTGCGCCTGTCGGCCGTGCAGATGCTGGGGCTCCTCTCCATCGCCTACGTGGGGTTCCTCCTCGTGCGGTTCCTCCTCACCTACGGTCAGGTGTACACGCTCCAGTACGCGGGGCAGAGGATCCTCTACGACATGCGGCGGGCGGTGTTCGGTCACCTCCTGCGACTCCCGATGAGCTACCTCGACCGTCAGCCCGTGGGCCGGCTCGTGACGCGGGCCACGAACGACGTGGCGGCGATCAACGAGATGTTCACCCAGGTCCTCGTTCGGCTGTTGCAGGACCTCCTCATGGTCGCCGGCGTGTTGGGGATCATGTTCCACCTCAACCCACGGTTGACCCTGCTTCTTCTGGGGTTCACCCCGTTCATCCTTGGGCTCGCGTTCTGGTTTCGGAAGCGGGCCCGCGAGGCGTATACCGCGGCCCGGCGCGTCCTAGCCAGGATCAACGCCTACATCGCCGAGTCCCTGTCCGGGATGGGGATCATCCAGCTCTTCCGGCAGGAGAAGCGGAGCATGAACGCGTTTGCCGACATCAACCACACGTTTTTCCACGCCCAGATGCGCTCGATCACCGTGTACGGCGTGTTCGGGCCGGTGATCTCGGTGATGCAGAACGTAGCCCTCGCCCTCCTCATCTGGTACGGGGGCCGGGGGGTCCTGTCTGGCGTATTCACCCTCGGGGCGCTCGTCGCGTTCACGAGCTACATCCGCATGCTGTTCCAGCCGATGGTGAACCTGTCTGAGCAGTACAACATCCTCCAGGCGGCGATGGTCGCCGCCGAGCGGATCTTCGGGATTCTCGACGAGCCCCCCGAGCCGTCGGGGGTCCGCGCCCTGCCCTCCCTGCGGGGGGAGGTCGAGTTTGAGAACGTGTGGTTCGCGTACAACGACGAGGAGTGGGTCCTGAAGGACGTCTCGTTCCGCGTCGCCCCCGGGGAGCGGGTGGCGATCGTCGGCCCAACGGGCTCGGGGAAGACGACGATCGTCGGGCTGACCCTCGGGTTCTACCGACCGCAGAAGGGCGTGGTCCTCGTGGATGGGGTGAACCTGGCCGAGCTCGACCTCCGCGACTACCGGCGCAAGCTCGCCTTGGTCCCCCAGGAGGTGTTCCTGTTCTCCGGGGACGTGGCGGACAACATCCGGATGTGGGACGGGGTCGTTCCGTCAGGGGCGGCCGAGGAGGCAGCGAAGGCGGTTGGGGTCCACGAGCACCTCGTCCGCCTTCCCGAGGGATACGGGACCCAGGTCAAGGAACGCGGGGTGCGCCTGTCCGTGGGGGAGCGGCAGCTCCTGTCGCTCGCGCGGGCGGTGGCCGCCGATCCCAAGTTCATCGTCCTCGACGAAGCGACAGCGAACATTGACTCCCAGACCGAGGCCCAGGTTCAGGAGGCGCTGGAGCGGGTGCTGGCTGGGCGGACCTCGATCGCGATCGCCCACCGCCTGTCCACGATCCGCAACGCCGACCGGGTGCTCGTGATCCACGAGGGCAGGCTCGTCGAGCAGGGGACCCTGGCCGAGCTCCTCGCGAGGAAGGGCCTGTTCTGGGCGCTGTGGCAACTCCAATTTGCGGGCGACGCCGCGGAGCAGGAAACGAGCGGCGCCGGCTTCTAGCCCAGCCTTCCCTCCTGCCTCCTCAAGGCAGGGCCCACTCCGCGGACAGAACTTCGGCCTGTTCGAGGACCGTCTGCGTGGCCTTCGCCTGCTTGTCCGGCGGATCACCGTACTTCCGGAGAGTCCGTTTCACCAGCACCCGTAAATGCGCCCGGACGTTCTCCCGCACCGTCCAGTCCACCTTTATCGCGCTCACCGTCCGCACCGGTTCCTGGGCCATCAGGCGCAGCGTGGGCTCGCCCAGCACTTTCACCGCGCTGTCGTTGGTCTCCAGCGCGTCGTAGAAGGCCAGCTCCTCTTCCGAGAGGCCCAGCGCCTCGCCTCGCGCGTTCGCTTCGCGCATGTCCCTGGTGACGACCTTACCTATCGGCGATCACCTCCTTGGAGAGTCTGACCCGCGCCCCGCAGTGGCGCAGGAGGAACGAGAGCATACGCACTCCCGGATCAGCCTACCTTCCGACCTGCGCGGGATCAACCGAGGTCCCGGCCACGGCAGGGTTCTCGCGTGCGGCCCGCAAGGCCTTCACAGAAGGCTTCCTGGCTCCACTGACGGACTGCTTGAACCTATCAGCCCTCGCGGACCTGGACCGTATCCTCAAGTCCAAGTTCAGCCAGGATCTGTTGGAGGTCCGACGTCAGGCTTCGCGCCAGATCGTTGTTGACCGTGACGGAGAAGTCCACGCCGACCCGGAGATCCGAGCCCGCGCGGAGCCTCGGAAGGACCTTCGTACCGAGGCGGTTCCAGACCTCAGGTGGAACGGCACCGACGAGTCGGATGGTCTTGCTCCGAACGTCGGGACCAGGCCCCGGAGCGGGCCCGGGCCCAGGGCCAGGCATCGGGAGACCCGGTTGCGGTCCCGGTCCTGGAGCGGGCACCGGGACACCCGCTTCGAGCGCTTGTGCCTTCGCCTTCGTCAGCAGAAAAACGCCCGACTCAAAGGCGACCTCGTCGGCGGCGACGAGCTCCTGGAACCAGACCCGTTCATACGTTCCATCTGGTCTCTGACCCGAGGCGAGGCCGAAGTCCCCCCTCCCCACAAACTCGACGATCTTCCCCCGCAGGGTCGCGTCAGGATCGAGCAGCCGCGTGAGCGAGCCATTGAGAAAACTCTGTCTCAGGCTCGCAAGCGGCCAGGCCCCGGACTCCCTGAGCGCCGGCGGCCAGTTCCTTTCGATGTAGCCCGCGCCGACCGACTCGTTCAGGAGCGCTGCCGACTTGAGCGCCGCGATGACCCTGCCGCATAGGGTTTCGCCGCTACTGGAATGACCGGCCCCAAGGTCGATAGGCTTGAGCCCGTCTGCTTCCCGATGGTCGGCGATCACAACGAAGCGATAGCCTCCCCAGACCTCCTCCCTGGCAGCCTCCTCCGCATCCTTGACCTTTGACTGGAGATCGGCGCGATCCGCTCGATCGAAGTCTCCTCCCAGCGTACCGTCGGCCACTTCGTGAGCGACGCGCTTCCAGGCGAGCCACAGTTCTGCCCTCTCGCGCAGGTCTCGGCCCGGCTTCCTGATGCACCACACAAGCGATCCCGGGTAGAGGCGGGGGGACTTGCCGCGCAGTCGGGTCCACTCCGCGATCTGGGCACGCAGCGGGCCGCCGCCCGTCCACTCGGCCTCCGGATCCCCGATGACCAGCGTCAGCCGCGGCGAATCGGGAACTTCCGTACCATCGCCGGGGAACAGAACTACGGGCACGCTGGCAGCCCGGCGGAATTCCTCCTCGACGAGCTTGCGGATGGCGGGCTTGACCTCCGTCTCATCATCCAGGGACGCCCGACGGTCGTTCACGGCCTTGCTGATCTTGGGTTTGTGGTAGATCCTGAACCCATCGGAACCCACGCGCTGTATGTGGTAGGCTTTGGCCTCCAGCGCGTAGGCAGCGTTGTCGATGCTCGTCGTGTCGAGTTCGGGTTCCCCCAGGGCGAAACGCAGTTCCGGCAGGTGCGCCACCTTGTCCCTCTGGCCTCCCGACGACTCGAAGAGGATCGCTGTGGCCACGCGCCGGTGGATGTCGCGCAGCGCTCCCTTCGTGTCGGCATCCAACGCCTTCGAGTGCGAGTGCTCGCTGGCGATGTCCGCGTCGATGGCGGCGACGAGTCGGGACTCGCCTAACTGGCCGAGGATGGTGCTGCGGAAACCCATGTCATGGAGGGGGGCAGACCCGAGCGTGATGAGCGGCTCCCTCCGGGCCGTGGTGAAGCCCTCGCGGTACGCCCACGCGATCCATTGGGCCAGCATCGCCAACGTGCCGCGCGTCTGCTGGTACTGCGGCAGTGCCTGCCACTTCCTCTGGAACACCGACAGCGTCGCGGGGTGGAACGGATAGCAGGCCTCGAACCGGGCTCGCAGATAGTCGCGGGCCCTGGCCTCCGTCGCAGCCGTGTCCACCGCCGTCCATTCCGGCGGCAGTTGTGCCCGCCGTTCGAAGCACCAGTCGGCGAACGCCTTGGCCACGTTCTTCCTGACGCGCTCGCTCCCCAGGTCCTCGAAGAGCCTCCGGCGGATGACCTCACTGATCTCCGTCTCGTCGTTGGCGATGAGGTCCTTGGCGACGCGGCGAACCACCTTGGTGATCTTGTCCTGCCACTGCATGTCCCAGTCGGTCATCTCCACGTGGCTGCGCGGCAGGCTGATCACCGCTGCGCCATGCGTCGTGCCCGCCGTGGCGACCGTGAGGTTCTGGATGAAGGAGTAGAACGGCTCGGCCATGTTGCGATGCCGGTTGAGGAGGTTGAGCACCTCGTCGAAGAGCAGTAGCACCGGCGCATTGGCCGCCTGGAATACGCGCGCGATGGCCTCCGTCCCCGGCGGGGTTGTCTTCGCGGCGGTTCCGAGCGCCTCAACTCCCTTGTCTCCGGCGAGCTGCCGGGCGATGTCGATCCAGGGGGTCTCCCGGCCCTCCTGCGGGTCCCAGGCGTTGCCCACGAACACCGCCACCCTCGCCTCGGGAACCGCCCCCAGCCCAGCTTCTCTCAGGAGATCCGCGACTCCCGAGTAGCCCGAAGCCCTGTCCCCGCTCACGCCGAGGTGGTAGAGCGCGGTGAGCGTGTGCGTCTTCCCTCCGCCGAACTGGGTGATCAGCGTCAACACGGGCGCTGTATTCGCGCTGATGCCCGATAGACGACGGAAGACCATCCCCGCATGCTCCCGCAGTGCCCGTGTCCAGCAGGTACGAGAGAAGAACTGCTTCGGATCGCGGTAGTCCTCCGGAGCCGTGCCGGCCACCACCTGTTCCAGGGCGATCGCGAACTCGTCCGGGTTGAACGAGCGGCCCTCGCGGACCTCCTTGCGCGGCGTGGCAACCTTGTACCAAGGTTCCATAGGTTACCTCTCCTCCTCTGGCGGCCAGACCTCCCGTGGCAAGCGAGCCAAGACGGCCTTGAAGATCCTGGCAGCGAGGTCCACCGCCTCGTGAACCTCCGCCGCGCCCGGCTCGGGCAGCTCACCTGGATACCGGGCCTCCACGCCATACGGCGTAAGCGACACCGACCGCCGGACTTCATTCGCCAGTTCTGGATCCTCCGAGGAGATCAGCTCGACGAGGAGAGCCAGGTCGTGCGTCCTCGGAGCCTCCCGCTGGTGCCAGATGAGGGTTGCTTTGAGCGCCTTCTCCGCTGTCTGCTGGGCGTGAAACGCGGCGCTGGACACGAGACGCCCTCCACCCAACAGAAGGTGCCGTGCAGCAGCGAGGTCCGCTGCTGCTTTGCGCAACCATTCTCGGACGAACTCCAGCCGCACCGCCTCAGGGGGTTTCATACAGGACCCGGCCGTACTTGTGA
>JBBIQN010000058.1:0-9569 GCA_037442305.1 Candidatus Bipolaricaulota bacterium | reverse complement strand
TATACTGCGCACCGTGCGCATCCTTATCCGCGGCCCAGCGGTGATCCAACGGCCGGAGGACAAGGTTCTCCCCCAAGCGGACGTGGTGATCGAGGGCCGCCGGTACGAGGCGATCGTACCGGGAGGAGGGGTCGAGGGGGAGTTCGATCGCGTGGTGGGGGGAGAGGGATGCCTTCTCATCCCCGGGCTTGTGAACGCTCACACCCACCTCGCGATGACCCTGTTCCGCAACCTCGCCCCCGACCTCCCCCTCGACCGGTGGCTCACCGAAGAGATCTGGCCCCGCGAGAGGAAGCTCACCCCCAAGGACGTCTACTGGGGCTCGCTCCTCGGGCTGGCGGAGGCAATTCGCTCCGGGACGACCGCGGTCGTGGACATGTACTTCTACATGGACGAGGTGGGCCGGGCGGTGGAGGAGGCCGGTCTGCGCGCCCTCCTCTCCTACGGGATCGTGGCCCCAACACCCGCTCGGATCGAGCCCGAGCTTAGGAAGGCGGAGGCGTTCGCCCTGGAGTGGGAGGGAAGGGCCGAGGGCCGCATCCACACCGGTCTCTCCCCCCACGCGCCCCACACCTGCCTTCCCGAGGTCTGGCAGCGCGTCGCTGCGCTCGCCCGCGAGAACCGGATGGCGATCCACACCCATCTCGCGGAGACGGCCGGAGAGGTCGAACGGATCCGCACGGAGAGGAAGAAGCTCCCCGCCGAGTGGCTGGAGGAACTGGGCGTGTTCTCCGTCCCCGTCATCGCTGCCCACTGCGTGCACGTCTCCGAGAAGGACATCGAGATCCTCGCCGCCCACGGGGCGACAGCCGTCCACTGCCCGACGTCCAACCTCAGGCTCGGCTGCGGGATCGCCCCGGTCCAGGACATGCTCGCCGGCGGGGTCAACGTGGCCCTGGGGACGGACGGGGCCGCGTCCGCGGGCGACCTGAACCTGATCGAGGAGATGCGCCTCGCCGCGCTCCTTGCCAAGGCCCAGGCCGGTGACCCCGGAGCGTTCCCCCCAACGGAAGCCCTCCGTTGCGCTACGTCGCGCGGAGCAGCCGCCCTTGGCCGGGGCAAGGAACTGGGTACAATTGAGCCCGGACGACGGGCCGATGGTGTGCTCATCCGCATGGAGGGGCTCCATCTTTGTCCGAGCCATGAACCGCTCGCGAACCTCGTCTACGCGGCGCAAGGGTTGGATGTGGAAGCGGTGTTCGTAGATGGGCAGCCGCTCCTCCTGGGAGGTGAGTTCCAGACCCTCGATGTGGACGAGATCAAGGGGCGGTGCCGGCAGATCTCCCGTCGGTTCCGGTAACTGAACCCTTCTCAGGCGACGCCAGCGTGAGATCGGGCGATTGGAGGTGGAGTATGGCGCTCTCGAGAGAAACGAAGCAGGAGACGATCAGGAAGTTCGCGAAAACCCCGTCGGACACGGGTTCAGCCGAGGTGCAGACCGCCCTTCTGACGGCGCGGATCAACCAGCTCACCGAGCACTTGCAGGTCCACCGCAAGGATTTTCACTCCCGGCGCGGGCTGCACGTGATCGTGGGGCAACGGCGAAAGTTGCTCCAGTACCTGCGCCGGACGGATCCGCGCCGGTACGCCCAACTCGTCCGGGAACTCAACATCCGAGGTGTGTGAGGGGAATGCCAGAGGTAGAAACCAAACTTGCCGGAAAAACGTTCCGCCTTGAGAGCGGGATCATCGCGCGGCAGGCCGATGCCGCGGTCCTCGCCACGTGGGGAGACACGAAGGTCCTCGTCACCGTGGTCTGCCAGCCGACCTCGCAGGAGCTCGACTACTTTCCGCTCCGGGTGGATTTCGAGGAGCGGTTCTACGCCGGGGGGAAGATCCCCGGCGGCTTCTTCAAGCGGGAGGGGAGGCCCTCGGATGATGCTGTGCTCGCGGCGCGGCTCATCGACCGCCCGATTCGCCCCTTGTTCCCGGACGGGTACCGCGAGGAAGTTCACCTCGTAGCCACCGTCCTCTCGGCAGAGAGGGACGCCTCGCCGGACGTGGTGGGGCTGCTCGGGGCCTCGGCCGCGCTTCTCATCTCTCCCGCCCCGTTTGAGGGGCCGGTGGCCGCCGTGCGGCTGGGGATGGACGAGGACCGGATCGTGGCCCATCCAAGCGATGCGGTGCTTGGGACCGGCACCATGGACATCGTTGTTGCCGGCACCCGATCCACGGTGACGATGGTGGAAGGGAACATGCGGGAGGTCAGCGACGAGCGGATGGTGGAGGCGATCGAAGCCGCCCACAGGATCATCCAAGAACTGATCGCGTTCCAGGAGAAGTTTGCCTCCCAGCACGTCGTCTCCAAACGGACGGCCACGCCTCCCACCGCGGAAGCGGTGGCGGTGCGGGCGAAGGTGAGGGACCTCGTGTGGCCTCGCCTCCCCCAGCTCCGATCCGCTCCAAGCAAGCTCGCGAGGGAGAGGATGGCGCAGACCCTCGCCACCGAGGCCGCGACGGCCGTGGCAACGGGGCACCCGGAGGAGAGGCGGACCGCCATCGCCGCGCTTGCCAAGCAGCTCTTCGACGACGTGTACCGCGAGTTCGCCCGACAGGCGATCCTCGACCGAGGGGAGAGGATGGACGGGCGGAGGCCAGATGAGACCCGGCCGGTCTCGATCCAGGTCGGGCTCCTGCCTCGCGTCCACGGGTCGAGCCTGTTCACCCGTGGGGAGACGCAGTCCTTGGGGACGTGCACCCTCGGCGCGACGCGCCGCGACGCCCAGATCGTGGACCTGATGATGGAGGAGGGCCTGAAGCGGTTCATGCTCCACTACAACTTCCCACCGTTTGCGACAGGCGAGGCGGGGCGGATCGGCTCCCCCTCGCGCCGCGCGATCGGCCACGGCCGGCTAGCGGAGGGAGCGCTCCTCGCGGTCCTCCCCACAGAGGACGAGTTCCCCTACATCATCCGTGTCGTGTCGGAGATCACGGAGTCGAACGGCTCCTCGTCCATGGCGTCCGTCTGTTCGGGGGCGCTCGCGATGATGGACGCCGGCGTCCCCTTGAAGCGCCCGGTAGCCGGAGTGGCGATGGGCCTCGTGAGCGACGAGACAACGGGCCGACACGTGATCCTCACCGACATCCTTGGCCTGGAGGACCACTACGGGGACATGGACTTCAAGGTCGCCGGGACCCGGGAGGGAGTGACCGCGTTCCAGCTCGATGTGAAGACCGGGGGCATTACCCCCGACCTCATGCGGCAGGCGATGGCTCAGGCCCGCAAGGCACGGCTGGCGATCCTCGCCGAGATGGAGACCGCGCTTCCCCGGCCCCGGCCGTCCCTCTCCCCCTACGCCCCGTGTCTGGATGTGATCAAGGTCAACCCGGAGAAGATCGGGGCGATCATCGGTCCCGGTGGGCGGGTCATTCGCAAGCTCCAGGAAGACACGGGCACGGAGATCGACATCGAAGACGATGGCACGGTGAAGATCGTGGGCGACTCCGCCGACGCGGTGGGCCTCGCCCGACAGGCGATCGAGGAGCTCACGGCGGAGATCGGGGTCGGGATGACGTTCCATGCCAAGGTCGTGCGCATCGCCCCGTTCGGGGCGTTTGTCGAGCTGCGACCGGGAGTGGATGGCCTCGTCCACATCTCGAACCTGTCCGAGGGGTACGTGAAGAAGGTCGAGGACGTGGTCCGCCTTGGCGACGAGATCCTCGTCGAGGTCATCGAGACCGACGAGAACGGGCGGATCCGCTGCAAGGCCGTCCAGGAGAAACCGAAGCTCAAGGCAGGGGACATCATCTCCGGTCAGGTGACGAACGTCGTGGACTACGGCGTGTTTGTGGAGATCGCCCCCGGCGTGCGCGGGCTCGTCCACAAGTCGCGCCTGGGGACCTCGGTCGAACCGGCCGAGGTGGCGAAGAAGGGCGACCGGATGCTCGTGGAGATCCTGGAGATCGAGGAACAGGGCCGGTACAAGCTGCGGCGGGTGATCCCGGCGGGCCAGCCCGAGCCGGGGGCATGACCGAGGTTTACCCCAACTGCTTTCGAGACCAGACCGCGTCTGGCCTGACCGTTCTCGTCGAGCCGATGGCGTCCCTGCAGGCGGCAGTGGTCGGGCTGTGGGTGAAGACAGGGGGCCGGGACGACCCGCCGGGGAAAGAGGGGCTTGCCCACCTCCTTGAACACATGACGTTCAAGGGGACCACGCGCCACAGCGCTGCCGAGATCGCCCAGGAAATTGACCTTCTGGGTGGACACCTCAACGCCGCGACCACGAACGAATACACGTTCTACTACACCGAGGCCCTCGCCGAAGGACTCCCCACCGCCCTGTCCCTCGTTGAGGAACTCGTCACCCTCCCCCGCCTTGACCCGGGCGACCTGGCGCGGGAGCGAGTCGTCATCCACGAGGAGATCCGGACCATCGAGGACAGCCCGGAGGACGTGGCGTTCCAGCTGTTGGGGGAGATCCTGTGGCCGGGAGGGCATCCCTTGGGACAACCGGTGCTGGGGAGGCCGGAGTCCGTGGCCGCGCTCGGGCCCGACGATGTGGGGGAGTTCTTCCATCGCCAGTACACGCCGGCGCGGATGGCCCTCGTCGTGTGCGGGAAGGTTGACCCCCCAGGGCTCCTGTCCCTTGCCAGTGGGTTCGGAAACCGTACTGGGATGGGGGAGGAGCTTGTGCGGCATCCCCCCGTGCCCGGAGCTGGGGTCGCCCTGTCCGAGCGGGACATTCAGCAGGTCCACCTCGCGCTGGGTTTCCCGACCGTTCCCGTGGGGGCGCCCGACCGATACGGGATCGAGGTTCTCAACGCCCTCCTTGGGGGAGGGGTGAGCTCGCGGCTCTTCCAGCGCGTGCGCGAAGAACGGGGGCTTGCCTACACCGTGTTCTCCGCAACCTCCTACCACTCCGATGCCGGGGCACTTGTGGTCTACGCCGCAACCGAGGAGAAGAAGCTCCCCCAGGTCGTGGACCTCGTGTGGGGAGAGATGGAGGCCCTTGCCTGTACGCCCCCTCCCCCCTCCGACCTTATGCGGGCCGTCAGGCGTCTCCAGAACGCGTTTCTCCTCTCTCTCGACGACCCAAGCGGACGGATGGCCCGGCTGGGGACGGCGGCGGCGCTGGGGCGGACGCCGGCCGCACCCAACGACGTCCTCCTCCGCCTCGGGGCCGTGACCGGGGAGGACGTCCAGCGGCTCGCCCAGGAGTTCCTGACCCCGGAGCGAGCGGCGTGGGCCGCGGTTGGCCCTTCAGCGGACCGGCTGCGGCAGCTCATCCGTCCCCATGTGGAGGCAGCATGAGGCGCAAGGCCCTCTACCCAGGAAGTTTTGACCCCATCACGTACGGGCACCTCGACGTCCTCAAGCGGGCGGCGCGACTGTTCGACGAGCTCATCGTCGCTGTCGTCGAGAACCCGCGGAAGACCTCGCTCTTCACGGCGGACGAGCGGCGGAAGCTCGTTGCGGCATCCCTCCGCGAAGCGAGGATCATTGGGGTCCGGGTCGTGACCTACTCCGGCCTTCTCGTTGACTGCGCGAAGGAGCTGGACGCGGGGGCGGTGGTGCGCGGGCTGCGGGCGACCTCGGACTTCGACTACGAGTTCCAGTTCGCCCTCACCAACCGCGATCTCGACGACGACATCGAAAGCGTGTTCCTGATGACCGCCGGGCAGTACTCGTTCCTCTCCTCGTCCCTCGTGAAGGAGATCGCCAAGTACGGCGGCGACGTAGCGAAGTTCGTCCCGTTGTGCGTGGCCAAGGCCCTGAAGGCGAAGTTGGGAATGGAGAACAAGGAGGCACGATGACCGATCCCCGTGTGAAGAGGATGGCGAAGGCTCTTGTCGAGTACTCGCTTGCAGTGAACGAGGGCGATCTCGTCCGGATCCAAGGGGCCCCGGAGGGAGCGCCGCTCCTTCTTTCCCTCTACGAGGAGGTGCTCGCCCGCGGAGGGCACCCGTGGGTTCAGCTCGGCCTGGAGGGAGCAGACGAGGCGTTCTACACGAAGGCCGCGGACCCCCAGCTCGACTTCGTCCCGAAGTTCGTCGTGGGGATGATCGAGGAGATCCACGCCTCGATCTCGGTGTGGACCGAGACGAACACGAAGCGACTCACCGGCTCCGACCCCGCCAAGCAGGCCCGGCGGGCGCGGGCGATGAAGCCCCTCTCGGAGCGGTTTCTGGAACGGGCCGCCAAGAAGGAGCTCCGCTGGACAGGGACCCTCTACCCCACCCACGCCTTCGCCCAGGACGCGGAGATGTCCTTGCGGGAGTTTGAGGAGTTCGTGTTCGGGGCCTGCCTTGTTGAGAAGGAGGACCCCATCGCGGCGTGGAAGGAGGTCTCCCGATCTCAGGCGAAGCTCATCGCCTGGCTTTCCCCGAAGGAAGAGATCCATGTCGTGGGCCCGGACACAGACCTCAAGCTGAAAGTGAAAGGTCGGACCTGGGTCAACTGCGACGGCCACGAGAACTTCCCCGACGGGGAGATCTTCACCGGGCCGATCGAAGAGAGCGTCGAGGGTCACATCCGGTTCACCTACCCGGCGTGCCTCTACGGCCGAGAGGTAGAGGACGTGCGGCTGGAGTTCAAGAGAGGCAAGGTAGTGAAGGCGGCCGCGGGGAAGAACGAGCCGTTCCTCCTCCAGATGCTGGATACGGACGAGGGGGCGCGCTACGTGGGCGAGTTCGCGTTCGGAACGAACCCGGGGATCCAGCGGTTCACGAGGAACACCCTGTTCGATGAGAAGATCGGGGGGACGGTCCACCTCGCGCTCGGGAAGGGGTACCCCGAATCGGGGAGCAAGAACAGCTCGGCGATCCACTGGGACATGGTGTGCGACCTTCGCCAGGGCGGTGAGGTGCAGGTAGACGGAAAACCGTTCGTGAAGGACGGTAGGTTCCTCGTCTAGGCATGGACACAGACCTGCGGGACAAGGTCGTCCTCATCACCGGGGCGTCGGGGGGGATTGGAAGCGCGGCGGCGCGCCTGTTCGACCGGGAGGAAGCGAAGCTCGTCCTCCACGGTTTCCGCAACCTGGGGAACCTGCAAACCCTTCAGGAGGAGCTCACGGGCGAGGTCCTTCTCGTATCCGCCGACCTGACGGAAGAGGACGAGGTCGAGCACCTGTTCCGCAAGGCCCTCGACCGGTTCCGGCGGGTGGACGTCCTCGTTGCCAACGCCGGGATCTGGCCTGAGGACGACGAGCCGATCCACAAGATGAGCCTCCAGCGGTGGCGGCAGACCCTGGACACCGATCTCACCTCCGTCTTTCTGTGCGCGCGCGGGTTCTTCCGCATCCTGGAGCGGACGAAGCCCGAGTCGGCCGCGCTCGTGATCGTGGGGTCCACGGCCGCTGTATTCGGGGAGGAGGGGCACGCTGATTACGCGGCGGCCAAGGCGGGGATCACCTACGGCCTGACCCGATCGCTCAAGAACGAGATCGTGCGGATCGTGCCCCGGGGGAGGGTGAACGCGGTGTGCCCGGGATGGACCCTCACTCCGATGTCCAAGGACGACCTGAAAGATCCCCAGCTCGTGACGCGGGTCCTCCAGACGCGGGCGCTGAAGCGGATCGCTCGGCCCGAGGACATTGCCCAGGCCATCGTGTTCCTGTCCTCGGATCGCCTGGCTGGCCATATCACGGGCGAGACCCTCACCGTGGCCGGGGGGATGGAGGGTCGCCTCCTCCACCTGCACACGGAGATCGAACCCCACGACGCCTGACCCCGGTGCCCATCAAGGAGGGCGGATGGAAGCGAAGAAGATGATCGCGTACTGCGGGCTTGTCTGCACCGACTGCGAGGCCTACGTCGCCACGCAGAAGGGAGACATGGGAACCCTGGCCAAGCTCGCTGAGAGGGCCCAAAAGGAGTTCGGGCTCACGGTGGCCCCTGAAGCGAATATGTGCGACGGGTGTCTGACGACGACAGGGCGCCAGATTCCGTACTGTCAGACGTGCGCGATCCGCGCCTGTGGAGTGGAGCGAAAGGTCGCGAACTGCGCCCATTGCGCCGACTACCCGTGCGAGACGCTGCTGCCTCACGCCAGCGCGGCCCAGAAGGCCACCCTCGACGCGATCCGGGCGACCCTCCCTCCGTCCGTCTAGACGAGATCAGCGGCTCGCGGTCGGGGCCTCGACGACTGACCTCTGCCATCCCTTGGAGAGGAGGAACCCCAGCGCGATCGCGCCCGCCAGGACGTTCGACAGCGACATCCCCCACCACACCCCGTCCGCCCCAAGGTTCAGCGTGAACCCGAACACGTAGGACAGCGGGATCCGCAGGACCCACAGTCGAACGATCCCCAAGATCATCGTGGGCACGTTGTGCCCAGATCCGCGGTAGATGGCGAGCGCGGCAAAGAACGTCCCCAGGAACGGCATGCTTAGGGCGAACGCGCCGATGAAGTGCGCCCCCACCGCGATCACGTCCTCCCGCCCCGGGATGAAGAGTGCCACCGCTGGGTACCGGACGAGCCACAGGAACAGCGCCTCAACGGAGAGGATGGCGATGAGGGCGCCGATCCCCTTCTGCACGAGTTCCCGCGCCCGCTCCATCGCCCCCGCCCCCAGGGCCTGGCCGACCATCGTCGTGAGCCCGGTCCCCAACCCCTCGGTGACGATGAACAGGATCCCCAACACGCGATCACCGATTCCGTACCCAGCAAGCGCGACCTCGGCGTTGGGGAGCCGGCCGATCAGGGCGGTCATGATCACGAACCCAAACGCCATGCTCGACTGGCCGAGCGCCGCGGGAACCCCGATCCGAAGCCCCTTGGCCATCCATGCCCTCTGCGGCACCATCTCCCGCGGGTCGAGCCGGAGTTGGCCATGCCCTCGCCGAAGGAGCACGAGGAAGGCGATCATGACCAACCCCTGGGAGGCGATCGTGGCGTAGGCCGCGCCGAGGATCCCCATCTGAGGCAGCCCCGCCCACCCCAGGACGAGGAATGGGTCCAGGGCCATGTTGAGGATCGTCCCGCTTCCCGAGAGGAGGAGCGGGGTCATGGTGTCCCCGGTGGCGGCGAACGCAGCGTAGAAGAGCCCGGGGAGGACCATCGTCGGGAGGCCAAGGAAGATGGTCTTGATGTAGAGCGAAGCCGCGCTCGATACGGCCCCTTCCCCGATGAGGAGGTCGAGGAGAAGCGGGGAACCGAAGTAGCCCCCCACCCCGAGGATGACCCCTGATACGACGGACAGGACGAAGAGCTGGTTCAGGGCGTGGTTCGCCTCCTCGGGCCGCCCGGCGCCCACGTACTGGGCCACGAGCGCGCTCACCGCCGCCCCGCCAAACCCGGCGATGAACGAGATGAGGAACCACACGATCGGCCACGAGACCTGGATCCCGGCCACCGCGGCTGCGGATGCCTCCGGGGGGAGGCGCCCGATCCAGAACGCGTCGGCGAGGTTGTAGAGGGTGAAGATGAGCGAGCCCACGACGGCCGGGCCGCCGATCCTGGCCATCGTCGGGAGCGCCGGGGCAGTAAGGATCTCGTCGCGCGAGGGGGTTCGGAACTTCATGAAGGGAGAAGTATATCCCAAGGCGGCGCACCTGCGGTTAACGCAATCGGGCACAGCGGGTATGCGTCCGCTCCGCTAGCTCGATGAGCGAGACAGATCCGCTTT
>JBBIQN010000057.1:0-9824 GCA_037442305.1 Candidatus Bipolaricaulota bacterium | reverse complement strand
CCGGAGGCGACGAGGTCCTTCCCCCGCTCGGCGAGCTTGAACTTCTGGACCTTCCCCGACGCCGTCATCGGAAAGTCCTTACCCACGATCACGTACCGCGGCACCTTGAACGCCGCAATCCGACGGGCGCAGAAGTCCACGATCTCTTGCGGATCGAGACTGTGCCCGTCCCGGGAGATGATGAACGCCATTCCCACCTCGCCCATCACCCGGTCCGGAACCCCAACCACGGACACGTTCTGCACGCCGGGGTGGGTGAACAGGACCTCCTCGACCTCCGCCGGGTACACGTTGAACCCGCCCACGATGTACATGTCCTTCTTCCGACCCACGATGCGCACGTACCCCTCTTCGTCGAGGGTCGCGAGGTCGCCGGAATAGAGCCATCCCTCGTCGTCCACCACTTGGCGGGTGGCATCGGGGTCCTTCCAGTAGCCGAGCATCACGTTGTACCCCCGGCAGGCGAGCTCGCCCGTCTGCCCGAGGGGCACCGGCTGCCAGGCATCGTCCGCAATTTGGACCTCGATCCCAGGAAGGACCTTGCCCACGGTTTCCACTCGCTTGTCCAAGGGATCGTCGAACCGGGTCATCGTGATCACGGGCGAGGCCTCGGTGAGCCCGTAACAAATGCACACGTTGCACCCAAGGTCCTCCATCGTCCCCCGCATGACCTCCACCGGGCACGGCGCGCCGGCCATGATCCCCGTGCGGAGACTGGACACGTCGTACGGCTTCCCGGCGGCCTTCGCTTTCCGCTGCTCGTCCAGTTCCAGGACGAACATCGTTGGGACGCCGTACAACACGCTCACCCGGTGCTTCTCGATCAGCGCGAGGGCTTCGTCGGCCTTGAACACGGGCATCGGGACAATCCCCGCTCCCCACGTGACCGCGCCCAGGATCCCCATCACGCACCCGAAGCAGTGGAAGAACGGGACGGCGAGGAGGAACGCGTCGTTCTCGGAGACGCGCATGATCTCTGTGATTTGGCGCGCGTTCTCCGCCATGTTGATGTGGGAAAGCATCGCCCCTTTCGGGTGGCCGGTCGTTCCCGACGTGTAGAGGATGAACACGCAGTCCTCGGGGGCGATGGCCTTCTCCCGGCGCGCGACCTCAGCCTGAGCGGCCTTGTCCCCTCCGAGCTTCAGGACCTCGGCGTAGGGCCGGAGCCCCGGGGCCTCCCCGCCCACGGTGATCACCTCCCGGAGGAGGGGGAGGTTAGGCCGGATCTCGCCAAGCATCGCGGCATAGTCAATCCCGAGGAACCCTTGGGCCACGAACACCGCCCTGGCCTCCGCGTTCCCGAGGATGTACTCCACCTCGTGGGTCTTGTAGCGGGTGTTCATCGGGACGACCACCCCGCCCGCCTTGGCGATCGCGAAGTAGGCGACGATCCACTCCGGGATGTTCGACATCCAGATCCCGACCTTGTCGCCGGGCTCGATCCCCAGCTTCACCAGGCCCGCCGCGAGCCGACCCACGTCCGCGGAAAGCTCGCGGTAGGACATCGTCTTCCCCTCGTAGACCACGGCGGGCCGATCGGGGAACCTCCGGGCGGTCTCCTCCAGCACCTGGGACAACGTGCGCATCCTGTCTCCTCCTCGGTTGGACTTGTCCGAAGTGTAGATGGAACTCCCGGAACACGCCACTCCGCGTCTCGCCAACGGAGCCGAACGCGGCGCCCGGATGGAAGGAAGGGCGCCTCCGCTTAGAATGCTCGCGGTGACCTAGGCGTGGACCACGTTCCTTCCCCCGACCCGCTTGCGCTGTTTGGCCCCGTGGTGGCCCACTGGTTCCGTAGGGCGCTGGGGGAGCCGACGAGGGTCCAGGAGCTAGGCTGGCCCGTCATCGCCACGGGCGCCCACGCCCTCCTCCTCGCCCCCACGGGTTCAGGAAAGACCCTCGCCGCCTTTTTGTTCGCAACGGACAAGCTTCTGCGAGCCGCGGTCGAGCCAGGAGAGGTCCGCGTGCTGTACATCTCCCCTCTCAAGGCCCTGGGCTACGACATCGAACGGAACCTACGCGTTCCCCTCACGGGGATCGCGGACCTCGCCCGCGCTGAGGGAGTCACCCTCCCTGAAGTGCGGGTCGGGGTGAGGACCGGGGACACGCCGGCCGCGGAGCGGCAGCGGCTCGTGCGCCGGCCGCCCCACATCCTCATCACGACCCCAGAGTCGCTCCACCTGATGCTCACCTCCCCCCGGGCGCGGGGCACCCTCACGGAGGTGGAGACGGTGATCGTGGACGAGGTCCACGCCGTGGCCGAGAACAAGCGCGGCACGTTCCTCGCCGTCCTCCTCGAGCGGCTGGAGGCGCTTGGCGGCCGCCCGTTCCAACGGATCGGCTTGTCGGCCACGATCCGTCCACTGAGAGAGGTGGCGCGGTTTCTCGGCGGGTGCAGCGAAGAAGGTGGAGCGCTCCGGGAGAGAGAAGTGAGGGTTGTGAACGCCGGCCTGCGGAAGGATCTGGACCTGCAGGTTGTATCCCCGGTCGAGGACATGGCGTCCCTCCCCGAGGGCTCGATCTGGCCGGCGATCTACACCCGGATCCACGACCTCGTCCTCTCCCACCGCTCCACCCTTGTGTTTGTCAACAACCGCCGCACCGCGGAGCGGGTGGCAGCCGAGGTGAACGAACTGGCGGGGTACGAGCTCGTTCAGGTCCACCACGGGTCTGTGGCCGCCGGAAGGCGGCGGGAGCTGGAGGCGAAGCTCAAACGGGGGGAGATCCCGGCGATCGTGGCGACAGCGAGCCTGGAGCTGGGGATCGACATGGGGGCGGTGGACCTCGTCGTGCAGGTGGAGTCCCCCCACGGGGTGGGAAGGGGCCTCCAGCGGGTGGGGAGGGCCGGGCATCTCTACCGGGCCCCCTCCCGAGGCCGGCTCCTCCCCAAGACGCGGGGCGACCTCCTCGAGCTGGCCGCGCTTGCTTGCGCCATGCGACAGGGGGAGATCGAACCGGCGCGCATCCCCAAAGGGTGCTTGGACATCCTCGCCCAACAGATCGTGGCCGTCGTCGCCAGCGGCCCGATCGCGGTGGACGAGGTGTTCCGCCTCCTCCGGCGGGCGTACCCTTATCACGATCTCCCGCGGGAAGGGTTCCTCTCTGTTCTGCAGATGATCTGCGAACCCGGGGCCGGCCCGTGGGCCGTCCGCCCGCGCTTGGCTTGGGACCGGGTGCATGACGTGCTCCACCCCCTGCCGGGGAGCCGGCGCCTCGCCCTGGCAAGCGGCGGGGCGATCCCCGACACCGGGGAGTACGGGGTGTACGCCGAGGCCGGGGATCGGATCGGGGAGCTCGACGAGGAGTTCGTGTACGAGGCCCGGGTGGGGGAGGTCGTTCTCCTCGGCACAAACCGGTGGCGGATCGTTAGCATCACCCACGACCGCGTCGTCGTGGCCCCCGGCGAAGGCCCGGCCAAGGTCCCGTTCTGGCGGGGGGAGGCCTACGGCCGGGACGCGCACCTGGGGGTCAAGGTGGGAGAGCTCGCGCGCGAGATCGAGGGGCGGCTCAGCGACCCAGGTCTCGTCCCCTGGCTTTCCGAGGTGTGTGCCCTCGACCGCGCCGCGGCGGAGAACCTCATCCAGTACGTGGCAGCCCAGCACGAACGTGGTGCGGTGCCCACGGATCGCCGCCTTGTCGTCGAAGGGTTCCCCGACGAGGCGGGTGGGCTGCGCCTGGCCGTCCTCACCCCGTATGGCCGGCGGTTCCACCTTGCCTTGCGCCTCGCCCTCCTCGCTCGGTTCCGGCGCGAAACGGGCATCGAACCGGCCTCCCTTCACAGCGACTCCGGGATCCTGTTCCGGCTCACCCAGATCCCGTTCGAACGGGCGGTGGCCGTCATCCAGGGGCTCCGCGGCCACGAGGTCGAGGGACTTCTCCTGGCCGAGCTTGCCCGCTCACCCCTGTTCGGCCTTCGGTTCCGCGAGAACGCGGGCCGCGCGCTCCTCCTCCCCCGCGATCGCCCTGGGGTGCGGACGCCCCTCTGGCTTAGGCGGCTCTCCGCCCGCGACCTCCTCGAAGCGGCCCGCGCCCAGCCTGGGTTCCCCATCGTCACCGAGACCTACCGCGAGATCCTCCAGGACGTCCTGCCGCTTGGGGAACTGCGGGAATGGCTCAGGAAGCTAGAGACAGGCGAGATCGAGCGTTCCGTGCGCCAGGGGGTTGCCCCGTCGCCGTTCTCTTCCTCCCTCCTCTGGGAGTTCCAAGCCGCCTACCTCTACCAGTGGGACGAGCCCAAGCCAGGACCAGTGCCCACCGGCCTCGCCGAGGACGCCCCCCTCAGCCGCGACCTGGGGGAGTGGCTCGATCCAGCGGCCATTGAGCGGGTGGAACAGGCTCTCCGCGGAGCGGGGCAGGGGGCGCGCACCGCAGCCGAGCTTCTGTCCCTCGTGACGCGCGTGGGGGACGTAGCGGCGGAGGAGCTTGCTAAGGTCGCAGCGCCGGAGGCGCAGGCAGAGGTCGCGGAGCTTGTGACCGCCGGGGTGCTGGCCCACTGCGAGCTCGCTGGGGCCTTTCCCTCCGAGCGGATCGTAGCTGGGGACGACCTCTCCCTGTACCGGTCCGCCCTCGCCGGGGACCAGGAAGCCCAGGCCGAGATCGTGCGCCGGCACGCACAAAGCCGGGCCCTGGCTGTCCTTTCTGAGCTTCAGCGTCGCTACCCGTTCCCCACGGAGGCGATCGAGGCCGCCCTGGGAGAGCCTCCGTTTGTGGCGGTGACCTGGCACGGGGAACGCGCCTGGACCCACCGCGGGACCCTCGAGCGGCTGCGCCGCCTGTCCCTTGCCCTACGCCGGGCTCAGGCTCGCCCGCGCCGCCCTGCCGACCTCCAGGGATTCCTCCTCCGCCACCAGCACCGCGCACCCGAAACCCGCCTTGCCGGTCCGGAGGGCGTGGCACAAGCGTTGAGCGAACTTCAGGGGATCTCCCTTCCGTGGGCCCAGTGGGACCGGGAGGCGCTCCCCGCGCGGGTGGAGGGGTACAGAACGAGCTTTGTCCAGGACCTCCTTATACGTGGGGAATATCTGTGGCTGGGCCGCCCTGGGCCAGGGAAGGCGCTCGCCATCGCGCTCCTTGCGCGAGAGAACCTCCCGTGGCTTCTCAAGGCCTATCCTCCGCTCGGAGCGGCCGAGGCCCCGCCCGAGGCGGAGCGCCTCCGGGAAGCGCTCGCCCGGCGCGGGGCGAGCTTCCTTGTAGAGCTTGCCGGGGAGGCAAGGCTCCCCGCGGCGCGGTGCGCGGCGCTCCTGTGGGATCTCGCCCGGGCCGGGCTCGTGACGAACGATGGTCTGGGCCCCCTTCAGGCCGGCCCGCCTCCCACGACGCCCGACAAGACGCGGCTCTGGCAGGGCGGAACCGGACGGTGGGCCCTCGTTCCCCCCGGACAGGGGAGACCCACCGCGGAGGAGCGGGAAACGCTCGCGCGGCTCCTCGTCTCTCGTTACGGGCTCCTTTCCCGCGGGATCCTCTCCCTCGATGGGGCTGCGGTCCCGTGGGGAGATCTCTATCCCCTCCTCAATCGCCTCGAGTGGCGGGGAGATGTTGTGCGGGGGGCGTTCGTGGAGGGCCTGGCAGGAGCCCAGTTCGCCCGGGAGGGATTTCGGGGGAAGCTCGAGCGAAGGTCGGAGGGCTGGACGCTTGTTCCCACCTCCGACCCGGCGGTCGTGTATGGAGGGGGGGCGCCGTTTGCGGTGGTCCACCCCACCGATCCCGAGTGGCGACTCCGGCGCGGGCCGGGAATGTTCCTCGCCCTGCGCGGGGGGGCGCCGGCAATCGCCGTCGAGGGGTACGGGGAACGCCTCACCGGGCTGGCCGATCTCTCCGAGGAAGAACTCGCCCACGGGCTTTCCCTTCTTCGCCAGCTGGTGGAGGGCCCGCTCCACCGAATCGCCGTCCGCACCTGGAACGGCCAGCCAGCCTTGGGAAGCCCTGTCGAGGAGGTCCTGCGAAAGCTGGGGTTCCAGCGCGGGCCCACTGCCCTCCTCCTCTACCGCCGGTACGGTGGAGCCCAGACTAGCGAGCACCCGTGAACCTGCCTTTCTCGCGCAACCAAGGAGGTTAGGCATAAGGAAGGCAGGGCGTTCTTCGTGCTTCCAGGATGGCCCTCGCCCGGAGAACTTCGCCCAGCAGCCTGTGGGGGTACTCGCGACCTCGGCTTCGCGCCCGCCCGGGCCGAGTTGGCGGTGCGCGGGAATTGAACCGTGGAATCCCCCCTCACCCCGACCCTCTCCCGCCCGGGGGAGAGGGAGCCGTTCGGACAGGGACTTGTTAGCCTCACCCTGACCTCCCCCCCGGTGGGGGGAGAGGAGAAAGAGGGGGGCGTCAGCCGTGCAGGAACCCCCTACGGGCGCTTGTCTTCCTCCCGTCGATGGATACCCGCCGGCAGCCGTTCCCACACGGGCTGCTAGCTCTCGAACAGGGCGGGTAAGGACGCGAGATCGGGAATCGTGCGGTCGGGGACATGGAGAGGGGAGATCGGGGCCTGGTGGGCGTACGGTCCGACGAGGGCCCGTACCGTCCTCATCCCGAGAAGTTTGGCCGGAAGCACGTCGTGGTCGAGTCGGTCCCCCACCATCGTTGCTTCCTGGGGAGCCACCCCGAGCCCGTCGAGGATCATCCTGAAGAAGAGGGGCGATGGCTTGGCCACCCCCATCTCCTCCGATACGTAGGGCCAACGGAAGTACCGCAGAAGCCCCTCGGCCCGAAGGAGCTTCACCGCCCCCGCCGGTTGGTTCGCCGCGAGAGCGAGGAGAAAGCGGTCCGCAAGCCTGGGGATGACCTGCGCCGCCTCCGGCCGGACGTGGACGTCCCGGAGGTCGGCGAGAAGAGCTCGGCCGTAATCGCGAAACGCGCGGCGGAGGCGACGGAACTTCTCCACGTCCGGACGCACGAACGCCCAGGTCGCAGCGAGATGGGGATGGGACTCGCAACGGGCGATCGCCGCCCGCGCTTCCCGAGCGAACTGCTCGCCACTCACGACGCACCCCTCCCCCGTGAGCGCCCTAACGAGGAACGACTCCCACTTCTCGTACTCCGCGTCCTCATTGAGGACCGGGCCCCCCAGGTCAAGGAGGACCGCCCGCACCGTCACAGCTTGTACCCAAACCGGCGGAGGAGCGCCTTGCGTTCGCCCTGCTCCTTCTCTCCCTCCACGCCCTTCGTCCTGATTCCGTCCACCACGCCGACGATCCCGCGGCCCTGTTCCGTCTCGGCGACGATCACTTCCACCGGGTTCGCCGTGGCGCAGAACACGCGGCACACCTCGGGGACCAGCTTCACCGCGTTGAGGACGTTGATGGGGTACATCCCGCGCATGAGGATGAGAAACGCGTGCCCACAGGCGAGAGCGAGTGCGTTGCGCTTCGCCAGGTCCACGAGTTCCGGGTCGGTCCCCGACCACCGCACAAGCGCCGGGCCCGACGCCTCGCAGAACGCCACCCCGAACTTCGCCCCTGGCACCCCGTTCACCAACGCCTCGTGCAGGTCCTCCACCGTCTTGATGAAGTGCGCCTGCCCCAGGATCAGGTTGACCTCATCGGGCTTCTCCATCCGCACGGATTTGAGTTCCACGTTCCCCTCCTCGCACCACGCGGGGCGTCTGCGCCCGGCGCTGGCAGGCCTGATTATAGGGTGGGAGTTCGACCGGACGCGGGGAGAGAAGGCTGGATTCCGGGTACGCTACCCCCTACGTGCCCACCCCGACGGGTGGAGCCGTGAGGAGGGGGAATGGGCTTCTTCAGTCCGAGCGTGCTCGTTGCGGTTGTGGGTGGCGTTGCCATCGCGTTCCAGTCTCTCTTTTCCGGGGTAATAGGGACACGGGTGGGCGTGCCGGAGAGCGTGTTCATCGTCCACGCGGGGGGAATGCTCCTTGCGGCAGCGATCATGCTCGCTCTCCGCGGGGGAAACCTCGGGGCGTGGAACGCGGTCCCCTGGTACACCCTCAGCGCGGGGTTCCTCGGCGTGGTGATCGTCGGCTCGATCAGCTACACGGTTCCGCGGATCGGGCTTGCCCCCACCCTCACCCTGGCCATCGTCGCCCAGCTTGCGCTCGGGGCCCTCCTTGATCACTTCGGCTGGCTCGGCGCCACCCTCCGGCCCCTGGATCTCCCGCGGCTCTTGGGGCTCGCCATCTTGGCTGCCGGCACCTGGCTCGTGGTGCGCTAGACCTCGAGGCGCGCCTTGTCGTCCCCAGGCGAGGGGTTGACAGCCGCGTCCCCCTGGGGTAGGTTCCCTTTGCTCCGAAGGAGAGACGATGACCGATCCACGGAGGTACGTTTGGCGCGGCTAGCCTGGTAGCTAGCCCTGTTCGATTCTCCCCTTCTTCTCTCTGCATTCCCCCCGTGAAATCGTGGTGGCGCCCTTCGCTCTGAATCGGATCTCGGCCTAGGAATCTGGTTCAGTTCGAAAGGAGGTTTCACCCATGAAGACGAGTTTCTTGCTCCACCATGAGGAGCTGCCGAAGCGTTGGTACAACGTGCTGGCCGATATGGATCGCTCGCTGGACCCGCCGCTCGACCCGCGGACAAACGAGCCCGTGCCCCCCGAGGCCCTGCTGGTTCTGTTCCCGCGGGCGTGCATCGAGCAGGAGGTATCCACGGATCGGTTCCTGGACATCCCCGAGCCCGTGCAGGAGGTGTACCGCCGGTGGCGGCCGACCCCGCTCCACCGTGCGGTGAACCTGGAGCGGGCGCTCGGCACCCCGGCGCGGATGTACTTCAAGTACGAGGGGGTAAGCCCCACTGGCTCCCACAAGGCGAACACTGCAGTGGCCCAGGCGTACTACAACCGGGTGGAGGGGACGCGGCGGCTGGCAACCGAGACGGGGGCTGGCCAGTGGGGGAGTGCGCTTGCGTTCGCGTGCGGAACGTTTGGCCTGGCGTGCACGGTGTTCATGGTTCGCGTTTCCTACGATCAGAAGCCGTACCGCCGGGTGATGATCCGCCTGTTTGGGGCGGAGATTCTTCCCTCCCCGTCAAGGCGCACCCAAGTCGGGCAAGCGATCCTCGCCCAGGACCCCAACTCACCGGGATCGCTCGGGATCGCGATCTCGGAGGCCATCGAGGAAGCCGCCCACGGGAACGGGACGAAGTACGCCTTGGGAAGCGTCCTCAACCACGTTCTTCTCCACCAAACGGTGATCGGGCAGGAGGCGACCCAGCAGATGGAGCTTGCCGGCGACTGGCCGGACGTGGTGGTGGGGTGCGTGGGAGGGGGGTCGAACTTCGCCGGCTTGATCCTCCCCTTCTTCGGCGAGGCGAAGGCGGGACGGCGGCCGCGGCCCCGGTTCGTGGCCGTGGAGCCCCAAGTCTGCCCCACCCTCACCGAAGGCGAGTACCGCTACGACTTCGGCGACACGGCGAAGATGACACCCCTTCTCAAGATGTACACTCTGGGGGCGGACTTCGTTCCTCCACCGATCCACGCCGGAGGGCTCCGTTACCACGGGATGGCCCCGATCGTAAGCCAGCTCGTTGCCGACGGCGTAGTCGAGCCCGTCGCCTACGGACAGCGCGAAGTGTTCGAGAGCGCCGCTTTGTTCACACAAACGGAGGGGATCGTCCCGGCTCCGGAGACGGCCCACGCCGTCCATGCTGCAGTGGAGATCGCCCGCCGGTGCGCGGAGGACGACAGGAAAGAGGTCATCCTCTTCGGGTTTTCCGGCCACGGGCACCTCGACCTGGCGGCGTACGAGGGCCCCCTCGCGGAAGCGCTCCCAAGGGCCTGATGGAACACTGAGCCCGGGCGGACTTCTGTCCGCCCGGGTTTTCCTTCCGCCGCTAGACTTGATCCTATGGGATCTCCGCAAAGTTGGACGGGATCGGGTCTTTGGT
>JBBIQN010000056.1:0-10025 GCA_037442305.1 Candidatus Bipolaricaulota bacterium | reverse complement strand
GTGGTTCCGTTCTAGGGGCGCAGGTCCAGGGTGGCGGGGGCCAGCATGGGGGAGGGGGTCTCGTCCCGCTGCTCTCTCTCTTCGCCGGGGTGGCGCTCCTGTTCCGGGGTAAGTACCCGAAGGGGACCTTCGCGTTCGTTATGGACATAAACCGTTGGGCGTACCGGGTCGCGATCTACGCCGCCCTGATGACGGACCGCTATCCCCCGTTCCGGCTCGGGGAATAGAGAGGACCGGCCCTCGCTGGTAGCGGCGTTCGTTGCCCAGGGGAGGGAGCGTCGGGTACGATCTCCCCACCAAAGGAGGGCGGATGCAGACCTACGTGTTTCTGACCAGGCTTACGGACGAAGGGGCGAAGACGATCAAGGAGAAGCCGGAGCGGATCCTCGAGGTCAACCGGGAGATCGAGGCCCTGGGAGCGAAGGTCATCCACCAGTACGCCACGCTCGGGCAGTACGACTTCGTCACGATCATCGAGGCCACGGGGGCGATGGCCGTGGCGCGCGTGGCGGTGGAGCTCGGGGCACGCGGTACGGTGAAGATCGAGACCCTAAGCGCTCTCCCTGTTGACGACTTCGTCGCTCGTCTCAAGCAGAAGTAGCTCTCGGCGGAGAGAAGGGGCATGACGGCGCGAAGGGGTATCTGGGCGTTCCTTGCTCTCGCCTTCGGTTGGGGAGCGGTGGGGGCACAGGGCGCCGCCAGCCTCCACGTAGCGTGGGAGGTCCGCGGGGGGAGCGCGTGCTCCGCGAGCGGGGACACGCTCCTCCACTGCGAGGTCCCAGAGGGAGCCCCAGCGTCGATCGTTCTCACCGTTTCCGCGACCCCGGCCCAGGCGGTGACCCTGGCTCCCCTGGCCGTCCCGCCGGGGTTTCCCGTCGCGGAAGGGGCCGCCGGGTGGGGGACGGCCACCGCCCGCTACGTGTTCACCCCTCCTCCCGGAAGCGCCGGCCGCCGCGTGGAGATCGCGTACCGGGCCATAGCGGCCGGAGTTGCCTCCCTCGACCTGAAGATCGTCCTCGACATCCGTGTCCCCAGTGCAGCCTGCTCTTCATCCTCGCCAGCCGCTGTAGCCTCTTCCGGAGCCGAATCCCGTCTCTACTGGAGCGCGGACCGACCCATCACGTGGGCGGATTTCTGGGCCTCTCCCCCTCTTGACCGCGATCCCCACGCCCTGGCCAGGATCGCGATGGCGCTGGAGTACCGCCTCTCCGCCGTTGCCGAGCGCGACGCGGGGACGGGGACATGGAAAGCCCGTCCAGCTTCCCTCACCGTGACGAACTCAATGGAGCGGGATCGGTCGTGGGCCCTCCCCACGCCGCGGACGGGTGCGGCGCTTGGCCACGAGCAGCGGCACTTCGACCTCGCGGAGGTCTACCGCCGGGTTCTGGAGTCCGCCCTCCGCGGCCTTGTGGCAACCGGTCGCACCGCTCAAGAGGCTGAACAGAACCTCTTTGCACGCGCCGAGGAGGTTTTCCGGAGCGCGAACGACCGCCACTCTCAAGTCCAGGCCCGCTACGATCGAGAGGCGGACCACGGCCGGGACGCCCAGGGGCAAGCGGAGTGGGATAGGAGGATCGTCTCTTGGCTCCTCGACCCGCGGCTCGCTCCGTAGCTTACTTGCTCGCGGCCTTGCCTAGCGCGTCCTCGATGCACCACCCGGTGTACCCGACGTCGAACTCCACCCGCCACCATACGTAGTCGTCGGCCCTCTCTGGGCCGCCAACGACCTTCCCCTCGGTGCCGGCAGGGGCCACATCGCGATAGTTGACGTGGGACACCCTGGCGGCCTCCTTCCCCGGCCCCGTGCGCACGTTGACGGAACTCGTGACCCGTACGCGATTCCCCACCTGGAACTTCGTGGACGCCACCGCCGGTAGGCCGACGATGACCTGAGCAGGGGTCTTCGGCTGCTGGTCGTACGCGGTGTTCTCGTCCTTCCCGACGATGAACTGCACCGTGTACGTGCCGGCCGCGGGGACGGTGTAGGTCCAAGTTGCGGTGTGCGACTTTCCCGGGTCCACGGCCACCGTCTGGGGCTGGGGCGGCGTTCCCGCCCGGGCGCCCAAGCTGTCCCTCACCACCGCCCGGACGAGGAACGTCCCACTCCGGTTCCCGGTGTTGGTGAACGTGACGGTGAGGGGGACGGATTTGCCCGCCTCAACCCGCACCGGCGACCCCGGCTCTTTGGGACCGTAGTCGTTGACCTTCGCGGCCACCCGGCCGCATCCGGTGGCCACGGCCAGGGCGACCAAAGCCGCTGCCGCTGCGAGAAGAACCTTTTTCACTGCTCTCTTGTGCTGACCCACGGTATCCTCCCCGAGCCTTCCCAATGTGATCTAGGTTACACGGTAAGCGCCGGGTCCCATGGCTCAAGGCCATGGGTTCCGCCGGGAGGTCCCCCGTGTCCACAGGGTGTGGCGGGGGGGCTCCCCCGGGGCTAAGATCCTGGGTACGGCTTGCGCAAAGGCCGGAAGCGTTTTTTCATCCATGGATAAGCTCATCGTTCGCGGCGCCCGGGAGCACAACCTGAAGGGGATCGACGTCGAGATCCCGCGGGATAGGCTCGTCGTCATCACCGGGATCTCCGGGTCGGGGAAGTCCTCGCTGGCGTTCGACACGATCTACGCTGAGGGCCAGCGCCGGTACGTGGAATCGCTCTCTGCTTACGCCCGTCAGTTCCTCGGGCTCATGCAGAAGCCGAACGTGGACTTCATCGAGGGGCTATCGCCGGCGATCTCGATCGACCAGAAGTCCCGCTCCCACAACCCGCGCTCCACCGTGGGCACGGTGACAGAGATCCACGACTACCTCCGGCTTCTCTTCGCGCGGACCGGCCGCCCCCATTGCCCGCAGTGCGGGCAGCCGATCGAGCGCCAGACCGCCCAACAGATCACGGACCAGCTGATGGCCCTTCCGGAGGGAACCCCTGTTCAGATCATGGCCCCCGTGATCCGGGGAAGGAAAGGGGAGTACAAGAACCTCTTTGATGACCTCAAGCGCGAGGGGTTCGTGCGGGTGCGCGTGGATGGGGTCCTGCGCACCCTGTACGAGGAGATCGAGCTCGACAAGAACAAGCGGCACGACGTGGAGATCATCCTCGACCGGATCAAGGTCACGGACAAGAAGCGGAGCCGGATCGGGGACTCGATCGAGACGGCCCTCCGCTACGGGCAGGGGCTGGCGATCGTCGAGGTGATGGGGGAGGGGGAACGCCTCTACTCCGAGCACTTCGCGTGTGCCACCTGCGGGGTGAGTCTCCCCGAGATTGAGCCGCGGCTGTTTTCGTTCAACTCCCCCTTTGGGGCTTGCCCGGCCTGCGACGGGCTTGGGGTGCGGATGGTGGTGGACCCAGACCTCGTTGTGGACCCACGGCGATCGCTGCGAGACGGCGGGCTTCTCCCGTGGGCCACGACCAAGTCCCGCTGGATCGCCGGGATGCTCGATGGGGTATGCCGCTCGTACAAGATCAGCCCTGACCAACCCCTTGGCCAGCTCCCGCCTGCAAAGCTCCACGTCCTTCTCCACGGTACGGACGGGGACGCCATCGAGTTCAGCTACACCACAACCTATGGTCGTACCCGCACTTACCGACGGCCGTACGAGGGGCTGGTCCCGATGCTCGAACGGTGGTACCGGGAGACGACGTCGGACGAGTCGCGCGAGCAGATAGGGCAATACCTGTCCCCTCTCCCGTGTGCAGACTGCCAGGGGGCGCGGTTGCGGAAGGAGGCACTCGCCGTGACCGTGGGAGGGAGCCACATCTGGAATGTGACCCAACTCACGGTGCGCGCAGCACTCGCGTTCTTTGCGTCGCTTGAGCTTAGCGAGCGCGAGCAGCTGATTGCCCACCAGATCCTGAAAGAGATTCGGTCGCGCCTCCAGTTCATGGGCGACGTGGGCCTCGACTACCTGACCCTCGACCGCTCGGCGGGGACGCTCGCCGGAGGGGAAGCGCAGCGGATCCGCCTCGCCACCCAAATCGGCTCCCAGCTCACCGGGGTCCTGTACGTCCTCGACGAGCCGTCGGTGGGGCTCCACGCCCGGGACAACCTCCGGCTTCTGGCGACCCTGAAGCGGCTGCGGGACCTTGGGAACACGGTCCTCGTCGTCGAGCACGACGAGGAGACGATGCGCGAGGCGGACTTCCTCGTGGACCTCGGGCCGGGAGCCGGCGTCCACGGAGGGCACGTCGTCGCCACCGGGACGCCGGAAGAGGTGGCCCGCAACCCAAGATCCCTCACGGGCCAGTACCTCGCTGGCACGCGGCGGATCCCGATCCCCACCATGCGACGGAAAGCGGGCGGCCGATGGCTGGTCGTCCGCGGGGCGCGGGAGCACAACCTGAAGGGGATTAGCGTCCGGTTCCCGGTGGGCCTGTTCGTGTGCATCACCGGCGTCTCCGGGTCGGGGAAGTCCACGCTCGCCGAGGAGGTGCTGTACCGGGGCCTCGCCTGGCGCCTCGGGTACATGGTGGGGAAGCCCGGCCTCCACGAAGATATCGAGGGGGCCCAGCACTTCGACAAGGCGATCGAGATCGATCAGTCGCCGATCGGCCGCACCCCGCGCTCGAACCCGGCCACGTACACCAAGGCGTTCGACCCCATCCGAGAGGTGTTCGCCGCGACCCCCGAGGCGCGAATGCGCGGCTACGAGCCCGGCCGATTCTCGTTCAACGTCCGCGGCGGACGGTGCGAGGCGTGCCAAGGCCAAGGCAAGGTGAAGATCGAGATGCACTTCCTCCCCGACGTGTACGTGCCGTGCGAGGTGTGCCAGGGAACGCGGTACAACAAAGAGACCCTCGCCGTGCGCTACAAGAGCCGGAACATCGCCGAGGTCCTGGACATGACCGTGGAGGAGGCCCTCGGGTTCTTCTCCCCGATCCCCCCGATCCGGGACAAGCTCCAGACCCTGTACGACGTGGGGCTGGGGTACGTGAAGCTCGGGCAACCGGCGACCGAGATCTCCGGCGGGGAGGCCCAGCGGGTGAAGCTCGCCCGGGAGCTCGCCCGCCGGGCCACGGGCCGGACTCTGTACGTCCTCGACGAGCCCACGACCGGGCTTCACCCCGAGGACGTGCGGAGACTCCTCTCCGTCCTCCATCGGCTGGTGGACGCCGGGAACACGGTGGTCGTGATCGAGCACAACCTCGATGTCGTCAAGACCGCGGACTGGGTCATTGATCTGGGGCCTGAGGGTGGGGAAGACGGCGGTCGGGTGATCGCCGAGGGGGCGCCGGAGGAAGTGGCAGGCGTCTTCCAGTCGTACACGGGCCAGTTTCTGCGGAAGATCCTCTCTCTCCAGGAGGTGGCATGACCGGGCTTTGGATCGCCGTTGCGCTTCTTGGGCTCGCCCTCGGGGCCTTGGCGTGGGCCCTCCTCCGGCGCCGCTCCGGTCCGGATCTCGTCCGGGAGATCCCCGCGCTGCGGGAATCCACCCGGCTCCTCTCGGACCAGGTGAGCCAGCTCGCCCAGCTCGTGGCGACCCAGCTTGGGACCCTCTCTTCCCAGGTCTCAGAGCAGCTTTCGAGCACGGCCCAGCTCCTTCAGAAGCAGGAGGGGACCCTCGGTGAGAGGTTGACCGCGGTCCACGGGGTGGTCGCCGACGTGAGGGAGAGGCTGGGGGGCCTCACCGAGACCGGCCGCCGGCTCACCGAGCTCGCCCAGGACATCGCCTCGCTCCAGGAGATCCTCCGCGCCCCCAAGGCGCGGGGCGCGATCGGGGAGTGGCTCCTCGGCGACCTCCTTGCCGAAGTCCTCCCCCACGACCGGTACCGGGAGCAGCACCGGTTTTCCACCGGGGAGGCCGTGGATGCGGCGATCTTCCTCGAGGGGATCGTCGTCCCGGTGGACGCGAAGTTCCCCCTCTCCGGGTTCGAGCGCCTCGTTTGTGCCACGACGGAGGAGGAACGGCGAAAACACAAGAAGGCCCTCGTCCGCGACGCGCAGAAGCACGTGGACGGGATCGCCCAGAAGTACATCCGGCCCGAGGAGGGGACCTCCGACTTCGCCCTCATGTACGTCCCCGCGGAAGGGGTGTACCACGAGCTCCTCTCCCCAGAGGGAGAGCTCGACTTCCTCGGCTATGCGATGGCGAAGCGGGTCGTCCCCTGCTCCCCGAACTCGTTCTACTCCTACCTGCGGTCCGTGGCGATGGGCTTGCGGGGGCTGGCGCTCGCGCGCAACGTACAGGAGCTATTCGGCGAACTACGGGCGGTGGAGGCCTTGGTGGCGAGGATGGACGAGGAGATGCGCACACTGGGAAACCACCTCCGCAACGCGCGGGGCAAACACGAGGAGCTTGAGAAGCTTGTTGCCGATGTACAACGACGGCTGAGCCATCTGGCCGAACAGGAGGAAGTGGGATGAACGGCGTGTACGGGCGGTACTTGGATGTGGATCTCACGAGCGGAACGGTGCGGGACCGGGAGATCCCTTCCCGGTGGTACGAGGTCCACCTCGGGGGGAGGGGGATCGCGGCGCGGCTCCTGTTCGACCTCGTTCCCCCGGGAACGGAGGCCCTCTCGCCCGGAAACGTCCTGGTGTGGGCCACCGGGCCGTTCCAGGGGACGGGCCTTGCTGGGGCCGGTCGGCACGTAGTGATGGCCGTGTCCCCCAAGACGGGGTCCATCGCCGACTCCTACGTGGGGGGCTACGTTGGCCACGAGCTCGGCCGGTCCGGCTACGACGGGATCATCGTTCGCGGCCAGGCCGCGCGGCCGGTGTACCTCCTCCTTGCCGATGGCCGGGCCGAGCTCCGGGCGGCGGGCGACCTGTGGGGGAAGCTAACCGGCGATGTGGACGCGGTCCTCAAGGAGCGCCATCCGGGAGTGCGGGTGGCCGCGATCGGTCCCGCGGGGGAAAAGCTTGTCTCCCAGGCATGCATCATCCACGACGTCAATCGTGCTGCCGGCCGGCCGGGCCTCGGCGCGGTGATGGGCGCCAAGCGTCTGAAGGCGATCGCGGTGCGGGGACATCAGGAGAAGCCGCTTGCCGACCGAGTGGGGTTCGCTCGCGCGCGGGCCCGGTTTGCGAAGGAGCTGATGGACGAGGGGATGCAGCGGTTCGGCGAGTACGGCACCGCCCGCGGCGTGACCTGGCTCTCCGAGATGGGAATCCTCCCCACGAAGAATTTTCAGGACGGCGTGTTCGACCAGGCAGCGGAGATTGGCGGAGAGAAGATGGCCCAGACGATCCTCGTCGGCCGGGAGACGTGCGCCGGGTGCCCGGTGCGCTGCAAGCGCGTGGTGGAGACCTCGTTCAGCGGGAGGAACGTGCAACCCGTGTACGGCGGCCCCGAGTACGAGACCTTAGCAGCTCTCGGATCGCTGTGTCTGTGTTCCGACCTCTCGGCGATTGCGCTCGCCAACCAGCTCTGTAACGCCCTTGGCCTGGACACGATCTCGGTCGGGATCGCCATCGCCTCCCTCATGGAGGCCTCGGAGAAGGGGCTCGTCAGCGAACGCATCCCGTGGGGAGATGGCGGGGCGATCGTCTCCTGGACGGAGCGGATCGCGAACCGCGAGGGCTTGGGGGACGAACTTGCCTCCGGTCTTGAGCCTTGGGCACGGAAGGTGGGGGCGGAGTTCGCGCTCACGGTGAAGGGGGTCGAGGTGCCGATGCACGAGCCCCGGGGTAAGGTCGGGCTAGGCCTCTCCTATGCCTTGAGCCCGCGGGGAGCGACGCACCTCGAGGGGTTGCACGACACGGTCCTCGAGACGGACTCCCCCACGCCCGAGCTCGGGATCACGGAGCGGATGGACCGGTTCTCCCTCGACGGGAAAGCGCACGCGGTCGTGACCTATGAGAACCTGCGCTCGTTCGTAAACTCGCTTGTCCTGTGCGCGTTCGTGACGCGGGACGTCGGCCCTCGCTACAACCTGCCCCTCATCCGGGAGCTTGTGGCGCATGCCACCGGGCTCGAACTCGGTCCCCAGGACATGCTCACCGTGGGAGAGCGGAACTTCGCCCTGCTGCGCCTTTACGCGGGCCGGGTCGGCTACGGGCGGGAGGGGGATCGGCTCCCCCCGCGGTTCCACGGGCCGCTTCCCCGTGGGGCGTCGGCGGGGCGACCGATCGCGGAAGAGGGCTTCCAGCGAGAAGTCGCAGCCTACTACAACCGGCGGGGGTGGACGAAGAAGGGCGTGTCGAAGGCGAAGCTAGGGAAGCTGGGGCTGGAGGACCTCGGGAGGACGTGAAGGGACTCCTTGTCGTGAGCGATGAGGTCAGCCCGGCCCTGGAGTGGTCTCTCCCCGGACCGAAGTTCGGAAAGCTCGATCTGATCCTATCGTGCGGGGACCTCCCCTACGACTACCTCGAGTACCTCCTGGGTGCATTCGGCGTCCCCCCTCCTCTACGTCCACGGGAACCATGATCGGCCGGTGGAGGCCGAGGGCCGCCTCATCACCGCCCCCCTGGGCGGCACGAGCGTGGACGGCCGCGTGGTGGAGAGAGCGAGGCGCCTCATCGCCGGCCTCGGGGGGAGCCCTCGCTACGCGCTTCGCCCCGAGCACCCGTACACCGCAGGGAGATGCGGAGGCGGGTATGGAAGCGTTCCTGGCGGCTGCGGTGGGCCGAGCGGCGGGGCCATCCTGTCCGGACTCGGCATGGGAGCACCGAGGTCATCCACGTGCGGGGCCACGCCGTCCTCGAGGTGCCCGATGCCTGATCCCCGTTCTCCATGGCAGCGCCTGGTGGACGCGATCCTGAGCCACGTCCGCCGGGAGCCGAGCTTGCTCCTGCCGTTCGACTGGGGGAGGAAGGTGGTGGAGTTCGTGCCCCTCGTGCCCATCTCCGCGACCGACACCACGCAGGACATCCTCGTCAAGGCCGAGTACGCCGCGTTCCTCTCCCAGACGCATCTTGATCGCCTCCGCCCCGAGCAGGAGATCCGGTTCTCCGAGCTCGGGAAGTACAAGATCCTCCTCGATCACATCGAGGTGCACCGCTACTTCCTCGGGATCGAGCAGGGCCGGGAGGCGCCGTACGAGGAGGCGGTGGCGTCGTGGTACGACCGGGTGTACCGCCCGCTCGTGGACGCGTTCCGTCGCACAGATGCCCTGGCCGACTTTGCGGGCCGCACCGCGGCCGACCTCTACGCGTGGGTCTCCGAGCACCTCCACTCCCTGCGCGAGGCCTACGGGCTGGACGTGGACCTGGAAGGGGCGGTGCGGGACTACACCCGCCGGTTCGGGATCGGGGACGATCCTGGGGCGCGAGCCGGCGACCTGGACGCATGACGTTCTCTGAGGTTCCGATAGCCCATTTCGCCTAAGCTCGGCTCAGTCGGTGTAGAACTCGGGCCACAGCTCCGCCTCGGCGATGAACCGACAGGCTTGGTGGAAGATGGCGTACAAGGTTCCGACATCGAGTTCCTTGTGCTGGGGGATCGTCAGGACTTGGATCGTTCCTTGGGCAGTCACGCGCCGAAGCTTCACATGGCTGCCACGTTGGGAATGAACCAGGAAGCCCCGCCGGACCAAGATGGCGATGACGTCGTCGCCGGACAGACGTCTAAGCTTGGGCACGGGCTGGTTCGAGTTCCAGGGTCACCAAGATCGCTGGATTGGGGACAAGGCCGAACTGGACAGCATCTTCGCCCGCGAGATGCAGGGCCACCGCTTCCCGGAGGTTCTCCAGCGTCTCTTCGAGGGTAATTCCCTGGGTTACGGTAGCGATCTCCACGCACTCGGCCACGTAGTACGTCTCGCCCTTGCGCACGAACGCTTTGACCATGCGTTGCAGCGTCACCTTTCTACCTCCCCAGTCCAACCATCGTTGCCCTCATTGAGTATACGTCCTCCGCCGGGAGGTGGCGGCTGCGTCGCTTCGTGCGGAGGGTGTGATCCACGTTACGCACCAGGTTCCACTCTCGTGCAGACCACCTCCCTCAGGGATCGGTGTCGCGTACGGTACAGATAGGCGGCAACAGATGAAGGAGGTCCGCCGATGAAACGACTGGGGATTGTGCTCGCGTGCGCCGCTGCCGTGGCCGTGCCTTCTCTCGCTCAACTGAGCGGAAGCTGGGAG
>JBBIQN010000055.1:0-10378 GCA_037442305.1 Candidatus Bipolaricaulota bacterium | reverse complement strand
ACCCTGACCGTGGCGACCTTCCACGCTCTTCTCGGGATCGCAACCCGGATCTAGCAGTCCCGTGCGCGGAACCCGGCGGACCGATGGAGGGCAACAGAGGCGACAGAGTCACCCCCCTAGGGTTCTTCCAGCGTGTGAGCCCTCTCTTTCTCTTCCCCCCCAAATGGGGGTGGAGGGGGGATTCTGTACTGCAGCTTGGGCATTCCTTCAACAGGAGCTCGGCTCATCGGCGGTCTAGGCCTGTATTCTCACACATTCTGCTAGCCAGGACCTCGGGACTGCTCGGTTGTTCGCCACAAAGGAAAGGGCACGAGGAAAGACACAACCGAACTCCCCCCTTCCCCCCCCAAGACCCACAGGAACGTGGGCTCTTGAGGATCTGGACGAATCCTGAAACTGAAACATGCCTTCGTATCCTTCGTGGTATGGCAGGAAAGGTATCGTGTGGTTCGAATCTTGGATTTCCACGTCCGTGCGCCAAGCGGCTGGGACCTGACCCGCCGCTCGCCCGCTTTGAACCGGATCCTATAGGCGATCGATGTCGGGGACGGTACCGCCCTTGAGGCGCCACAGCATCTCTCCTGCGTTGGGCGCGACGAGCACTCCTTCGTCTCGTTGAGCGATGAGCGCCTTGGGATCGAGGGAGCGTGGGTCGCGGTAACCTAGGTTGATCCGGTGGCACGCCTCGTGGGGGATCCCGGTGGCGAGCACGACCTCGATCCGTGGACGCTCGATGCCCGCCCGGTACGTCCCGATTCCCTTGACGTGAGTGGAGTGGGCGAGCACGGCCCACGGCACGTTGCGGAACCGCTCCCAGTGGGAGACGAAGTAGTCACGGGTGTGGTACCCGACCTCGGTGAGCCACTTCCCGTGGGTCGTGGACACCTCGCGGAGGTCGGGGGCGTAGATGATGAGCGTTCCGCCGTCGGCCACCACCGGCTCCAGCTTGTACATGCACTTCCCGGCGGTCCACAGCTCCCGGTACATCGGCGGAGCCATGGAAAGCACGGTGTGGAAGGAGCGCTCGGCCCAGACGATGTTCGCCTCGGCCGACAGGGCGGCGGCTTCGCCCCACGCCTCCTGAACCTCGCCCACGAACAGGCCGATGAGGTCGTGACCGCGCATCACCAGGGAGAGCCCGGCACGCGGGGTGGGGACGGCTGACGCGGCTCGCTCGATCAGCGCCCGGACCGGGGTGTCGCGGTGGCCGTTCACCTTGGGGTTGGTGATCAACGCCCCGAGCCAGTGCGAGGCGTGGAGCATCTCCGGCCCGGAGACCCCGGGGAACAGGTACTTGTGCCCGCCGGAGAACCCCACCACCTCGTGCGGGAACACCGGGCCGACGAGGAGGGCGAAGTCGTGGTCGAGCACGGCCCGGTTGACCCGGATCGGCACCTCCTCGTGGAGGAGGCCGCCCGAGATCTTCGCCATCTCCTCTCGGGCGAGGGTTCCCACCTGGACCAGCGTAGCTGGATCGTCCCACCGGGGTTGGAGGACCTCGACCCGAGGGAAGGTGCGCCACCGCGGTCCGAGATGGCGGGCGAGTGCTTCGTCCGTCAACGGAGGGTGGGTGCCGAGGGCGATCAGAAACGATAGGGACCGGGCGCGGGGGCCGAGGGTCGTGGCGATCGTCTCGAACACGGCAGGCATGGGCAGGGTTCGGGTGTCGTCAGGAACGATCGCCAACACGCGCTTTCCGCGCACGTCGAGCCAAGCCAAGGCCTCTCCGAGGTGCTCCCGCAGTTCTTCGTCTCTGATCGGTCGTCCCGGGGCGTGGGCGATCACGTGCTGGCCTCCCATTCCGTGTGGAACGCGCCTGGCTTGTCTACCCGCTCGTAGGTGTGGGCGCCGAAGCAGTCGCGCTGGGCCTGGATGAGGTTCGCGGGAAGCCGTGCCGTGCGGTAGGCGTCCACGAAGTCGAGGGCGGATCCCATCACGGACACTGGGATCCCGTGCTGGTGGGCCGTGGCCAGCACGCGGCGGAGGGCCTGCTCGTGGTCCTTCCAGGCGGAGCGGAACGGTTCGGCGAGGAAGAGGACGGGCAGATCCGGGTAAGCCACGAGCGCTTCGCGGATCGGCCCGAGCAGCCGGGCCCGGATGATGCACCCCGCCGTCCATACCCGCGCCACCTCGGCCAGGGGGAGGTCGTAGCCACGCTCGCGCGAGGCATCGCGGAGCTGGCGCAGCCCCTGGGCATAGGCCGCCACGACGGTCAGGTACACGGCTCCCTGCAGGTCTGTGAGGAACTCGTCCAGGTCCACGTCCAGGCGGGGCGTGGGACCGGGGAGGTCGTTCGCTGCTGCCTCCCGCTCCGCCTTGAGGGCGGAGGTGATGCGGGCGAACACGGCAGCGGCGATGGTCGGAGCGGGCGTCCCCACATCCAGTGCGGACTGGGTGGACCACTTCCCGGTGCCCTTCTGCTGCGCCGTGTCCCGGATGATCTCGACGAGGGGCTCCCCGGTCGCAGGGTCGGCGCGGCGCAGGATCTGCTCTGTGATTCCGACGAGGTATGAGCTGAGTTCCTCGCGGTTCCAGTCCCCGAACACGTTGGCCATCTCCGGAGCGGACATCCCGAGCCCGCGCTTCATCAGGTCGTAGGCCTCAGCCAGGGCCTGCATGATCGCGTACTCGATTCCGTTGTGAACCATTTTAACGTAGTGTCCGGCCGACCTGGGACCAAAGTACCCGCAGCACGGACCGCCTGATCCATGAGCGGCGATCGCTTCCAGGATTTTATTTACCCTCTCGTATCCCGCGCGGTGCCCGCCGGCCATGATCGCCGGGCCGCGGAGCGCTCCGGACTCTCCCCCGGAGATCCCTACCCCGAGGTAGAGAAGGCCCCGGTCCTCGGCCTGTGCGAGCCGACGGTCGGTGTCGGCGAAGAACGTGTTCCCCCCGTCCATCACGAGATCTCCCGGAGCGAGAAGAGGGAACAGCTCGGCCAACACCTCGTCCACCGGCGGACCGGCCTTGACCATGATGAGGATCGCCCGCGGACAGGCCAAGGTGTCCACGAACTCCGGCAGCGTGTAGGTGGGAACGATCCTCCTTTGAGGGGCGCGTTCCACGAGGGCGCGGGTTCGGTCTGGAGTGCGGTTGTAGGCTGCAACGACGACCCCTTTGCCTGCCGCGTTTTGGGCCAGGTTCTGCCCCATCACCGCCAGCCCGATCACGCCGAGATCCGCCTTCATCACCGCACCTCCCATGGTGGTCGCTCGGGAAGGGCCCGCTCGAACCGGTCCACGAGTTCCTTCTCGTGGTTCCGGGTGTAGATTCCGGAAAGGAACCGGTGCAGTTCCTCCCGGTAGAAGCGTCCCCACGAGGTGACTTCTTCTCCCGGTACGATGGGGTAGAAGAGGACCTCGTTGTCCTGGGCCGCCTGCAGGTCCCCTGGGGCATCCCCGACCATGAGCACGCGGCCCGGCCGATAGTGGGCGCGGGAGGCGCTGAGTTGCTGGGATTTCGTCCCCGTTTCCTGCCCGAGGATGAGGGCGGTGTAGCGCGCCAGGTCGTGTTCCGCCCACTCTCGCTCCAGAGCCTCGACCGGTGTCGCCGATACGACGATCACGTCCGCTCGCCCATCCAGGGCCTGCAACGTCTCCCGCACGAACGGAAACGGGGGGATCCCCTTCACGATCTCCTTGATCGCCCAGTTGACCCGCTCGCTCCACGTGAGCACGACCCCGAACTCTTGCCGGGCCTTGGGCGACGGAGCCTCGGCGAGGGCCTTCTTCAGGCCGGAGTCCGAGAGCAGGCTTCGGGGATCCTCCACCCATGCGAAGTAATGCGGCAACTGGGGTACGGTGAATCCGCGCTCCTGTACCTGGGGGTGGGCGGGAAGGAGATCGGTCAGGATGCGCCGGATCGTCACGTGGCGGTTCGCACCGCGGGTCTTGGAGAAGAGGTCCGCGAACTCCTTGCACTCCCGCGCGGCCTGGGCCACGGGCTGCAGCCCGAACTGGGCGATCATCCATGGCGTAAAGCACTCCCGCTGCTTGATCCCCATCGTGTCGAACGCGCACCCGTCGGAATCGATGCACACGAGGAAATCGTGTCGGGCTCGGAACGAAGCGAACTCCGCTCTGGGGTTCATTCTCACCTCAGTTCTCGGCCCGGTGGGCGACCGGGACGTAGGGGGGAAGGCGCTTCTCGGCGAATAGAGGCTGGAGGCGGGCGAACCGGAGCCGACCGGAGACAAGCGGCATAGGGACGGGGGTCTCGCCGAGGAGGGGCTCGGCGTAGCGGACGAAGGCGTCGGTTACGTCGGTCCCAGAGGGAGCGATCCAGTCCTTCGGGAACGGGCGGTCCTTCCCCGCCACTTGGGCGAGGTCTACGGCGTCGTACTCGGGACGGTACGTTGCCCCAGGAGCCCGGCGGATCGTGGCCATGACCCGAGTTGCCCCGTCGGCGGCGAGGGCGACCGCCTTTTCCCCCACGCGGTACGCCTCGTCGAGGTCTACTGGCGATACATGCAGGATCGCGTGGCGCTGGTCCGTCCCCGGAACCTGGCCCCGGGCGCGGAGGCCCACTTCGTTCAGGTGGTTCACAAGAAGCTGGGCGACCGTGGTCTGGGAAGAGGAGAAGGCGGTGTGCCCGAACGCGTCCTGGCGAACCCCCACCTCGGCGAGGGGGAACCCCTCGGAGAGCACCACGATGGCCCGTCGCCGTCGGTGGAGGGTCTCGGCGACGAGGTCGGCCACGGACCCGACGGGGAGAGGGCTCTCCGGGAGGAGGATCAGGAGGGGGAACTCCCGGCTGGGGTCCGCGAGGCGAGCCGCGGCAGGGATGAACCCGACATGCCGCCCCATCGCTTGGACCACGAGCACCGGGTCGGCCGACGATCCCCGGTTCTCCTCCTCCAAACACTGCACGGTCCACGTCCAGTACCGGGCCACCGACCCGTAGCCGGGCGTGTGGTCTACGAGGCGCATCTCCGGGTCGCCGAGGTCGTTGTCGATCGTCTTGGGAATCCCGATCACGGTGAGCTCGCATCCCTGGGTCGCAGCGAACTCAGCCACCTGCTGGCACACCCCTTGGGTATCGTTGCCCCCGATCCCGAAGAAGTACCCGATCTTGTGAGCCCTGAGCACCTCTCCGATGCGGCGGAGGTCCTCCTCGGGCACGAGCTTGTAGCGGGTGGTTCCGATCGCGCCGGCAGCCGGCGTGGTATGCAAGAGCGCGATCTCGTGGGGATCTTGGGCGGAGAGGTCGAGGAGTTCCTCCCGGAGGATCCCCTCGATCCCCGGATGGGCTCCGTACACGGTTCCAAACCGGTCTGGCATGGCCCGACACGTCTCCACCACCGCCCGCACGGAGTTGTTGATCACCGCGGTGGGCCCACCGCCGAGCACAATCACGGCGTTCATCGCCTTCCGGCACGGGGTCATCTCGTCTCCGCGCAGCGCGTGAACTGGGGCATCCCTACGTCATACCCCGGAATACGCCGAGAACCCGCCGTCCACCGGGAGGACGATCCCGGTCACGAACGCCGCCTCCGGGGAGAAGAGCCACCGCACCGCCCCGACGAGGTCCTCCGGCTCCCCGAACCGTCCGAGGGGTGTATGGTCCACGATCTGCTTTCCGCGGGGGGTGAGATTCCCCTGGGCATCCTGAAGAAGAAACCGGTTCTGTTCGGTGAGGAAGAACCCGGGAGCGAGCCCGGCCACGCGGATCCGGGGTGAGTACTCCTGGGCCATGTGCACGGCCAGCCACTGGGTGAAGTTGGCGACCGCGGCCTTGGCCGCGGAGTAAGCTGGGATGCGGGTCAGAGGACGCAGCGCGTTCATGGACACGATGTTGAGGATCGTCCCTTCCCCCTGCTCGGCCATCGCCTTCCCGAATACTTGGCACGCGAGGAACGTGCCCATGAAGTTGAGATCGAACACGAACCGCACCCCGCCTTCGGATAGTTCGAACAGCGACTGCTCCGGGCTCGTGGTGGCTTGAGGGTGATTCCCGCCGGCCCCATTCACGAGGAAGTCTACCCGACCGAACGTGGACAGCGTCTTCGCCAGCGCTCGCTCGAGGTCGTGCCGGACGAGCACGTTCGCCTTCACCGCCAGTCCGGTCGAACCAGCCTGGCACACCCGTTCCACCGTGGCCTCGGCCTTGTCTTGGGCTAGATCAAGAACCACGGCCTTGACTCCGTCGCGGGCGAGCCCCGCGGCGAGCGCCGAGCACAAGACGCCGCCTCCACCCGTAATCACTGTCACCCTTCCCGAAAGGCTAGCCATCGTTCGTCACCCCCAGCTGTGCGAGGTGCTGGCCCAGGTGCCAGGCCAGCGCCCCGTAGTGTTCCTCCTCGTGCGTCTCCAAGATATCGCGCAAGTCCTCTCCCAGATGGCTCCGGAGAACCGAACCGAATGCGACGTGAAGCACCTGGCGAGCGTCATCGTCGGTGAGCAGCCGGGGCAACTCCTGATCGGGGACGGTCTCCACGGCCGGTATGCGCCCGGCGTCGGCCGAGAGATGGTACGTCTTCCGGTCCTCGGGGAACCGGTCGAGTGAAGCACGCGTGATCTCCCGGAACAACGCGGGAGCGTGCCGCGCCGCGACTTCGAGGGCCACGAGATAGCTTGTTCCGGCCGTCTTCACGTGCCACAGATCCCCGGCCTCCTCGGTGAGGATCGGATACAGGGAGAACTTGTCGGATCCGGAATGAAGGCTCAGCCGGTACGGGCCGAACGTCCGAGCGATAGCCACGTGGGCGCGGACGGCTTCTCGGAGCTCGGCAGGGTCGCCGCGCCAGTCCACCCCCTTCTCCATCGCTCCGGGGAACCGCGGGGCGAGGCTGGTCAGCGTGACACCATTGCGCCGGAGCTCATGGGCGAGGAACAGATGCTCGAGCGGGCCAGTCGGCGTTCTCGTTTCGTCCACGGAGAGTTCGAAGTCGAACCCGGCGGGGCATCGCCCGCGGAGCGCTTGGTACATGGCGATCGCGAAGCGCACCGCGGCCCCGTACTTCACCGCCGTGTAGACAAGGTCCTCCTCGGTGAACCGGATCTTGCCCCGCCCGTTCAGGTCGAACTCCCGGTTGAGGTACTCCTTCCGCCACGCGGGCGCTTCCGACATGGTCCGGAACCGCCTCGCGACCTCCGTGGGAGGAAGCCGCCCCATCGCCACGATGTGGTCCGAGGGGTCGCAGGTGAAGAACGTGTAGCCCAGGTCGGTGGCATGGAGGGCGTCGTCAACGGACTTCAGATGGTCGGCATCGGCGCCGAATCCGCCCTGGTATCCTTCCTCGAACGCTCCGAACGCGGCCCGCGCCCACACCTCTGCAAACGTACGGCCGGTGCGAGCGTTCTCCCGCACGGACTGCTGGGCGAGCACCGGGAACACGTTGGCTTTGCGGAGGGCACGGATGTGGCCGGGTGTGGCCAGGCCGAGGCGGTCCCCAAACCCGAACGCCGGACGATCGGGAAGGCGACAAGGGGAGAGCCACGGGAATACATCGCCCAGGGCACGGGCGTTTGCGAACGAAAGAGGACACCGCATGCCTCCCGTGGGCAGCGCCTCCCCGTGGAACGCCTGGAGGGGCTGGGAGAACCAGAGGAGCTTCCCCTCCGGCCCCCGGATCACGGCCGCGGTCGTCTCGCCGGCGGTGTGGACCGATCGGGCGTAGGCCGTGTACCCTGCTGGGATCATCGTGTCACCCCCAGGACGATCGTATCTGCTCCCCCGCGGCGAGCAGCGCCTCCGCGCCGGGCGTGGGAAGACACTCCAGCACGAGGCTTCCGTCATAGCCTACGTCGCGTAGCGCGTCCCACACGGAACGGAAGTCGAGATGGCCTTGCCCAGGCGGGCTGCGGTTCGAGTCGGCGAGGTGGACATGGAACAGACGGTCTCCGGCCACGCGGGCGGCGTCGCCGATGTCCGGTTCCTCGATGTTGGCGTGGAACGTGTCGAAGAGCAGCCCGAGGTTCTCTTGTCCCACCCTGTGCACCACCGTCATGGCGCTGGCCGTCGTGTTCACAAGGCGCGATTCGTACCGGTTGAGCGGTTCCAAGGCCAGGCGCACCGCGGGATCGAGTCGGGTGCACTCCCGCAGCGATTCCACAAGGAGATCCAGATTCCCCGTGACTCCGCACAGGAGCCCGACGATGACCACCGCCTCGAACCGGCCCGCGAGGCGGACGTGGGCGTGGATGCGCTCCACCGCCCGGCGACGCACGCCCTCATCCGGGCTCGATAGGGACAGTCCTTCCTTCGTGGCGGCCTGGCCGGTGGTGATCGAGGAGAGACGGAGATGCGCGGCGGCCAGAGCCCTCGCCACCTCCTCGCTGTTCAGCAGAGTAGGGTCAGTGAGCGCGAGCTCGGACGCGGTGTATCCGGCCTCGGCCACCGCGGCCAGGCTTCCCGGCCACTCCGCCGGCGAAAAGGGTGAAAAAGGGGTCGGGTCCTGAACAGGGACGATCAACCCGAGCCCCCAGTACCTCATTCCCGCTCGCCGTTCACGGCTCATGGTTCACGGAACGCGTATCAGAACCCACGCCGCGGGAGGGCGTACACGGGCTTCCAGCCCGGCGTTCCCGGCTCCCGGAGGTACGGTTCGAGCTCTTCTTTGGTGCGCAAGGTAACCTTCTCCACCGGCGGGGCCGTTCCTGGCGGGAACGCGTCGAGGATCTGGTTGATGGCCAAGGTGAGGTAACGGAGGATGGCAGCGATCGGGCGCTTGGCCTTGCGCGCCGTGGCTCGACCGGGGTCGCCGATCACGCCCTCGGGGGTGGCGGCGATCTCGATCCCGATGTGCCCTTCCCCCTCCGACCACTTGTGCGGCCGGCGGTGAGCATCCACCGCGGTGTCGAAGTGCCCCCCGGGGAGGAGGGCCATCCCGTCTGCCTTCTCCGCGAGCGACATGTCTACCATCCCCTTGGGGAACAGGAGGAGCCCGACCGCGGTCTCGGCTTCGTCAGCGTGTACGAAATGGGTCTCCAGAGAGTCGGGTCGGTCCACGGGGAAGAAGAACTCGCGCACCGCGCGGTGCCAATCGAGGACCTGGAATACGCCCGGAAGCTGGTACCGGAACATGAACTCGTGGAGGGCCGATTCCAGCATCCACAGCTGTCCGTGGTTGTTGACGATGATCTGTTTCCGGAACCCGTCGTTCCACAGGCCGAGCATCACGTTGATCAGGGTCTCCCGCACCACCGCTTCGGGCAAGATCACCGTCCCCGGCATCCCGATGTGGTGGTAGGGGTGCCCCCCGTAGTTCAAGGGGGGCAGAGCCAATGCTACAGGGTTGCCCTGCTTCTCTGTCCGGCGGCGGACCGCCTCGCAGATCTGGGTGACCATGAACGTGTCCAGCCCGGACACGGTGTGGCGGCCATGATTCTCGGTGCATCCGATCGGGATAAGGACGACGTCGTTCTTCTTCCGGGCTTCGATGAGCTTGGCTCGCACCGTGGTCTGGATATAGGTTCCAGGGGTTCCCAGCTCCGGTGGCGCAGGTACCCCGTATTCGGCGAGGATCGCCTCGATCTCCTGTTCAGACGCGCTCCAGATCTTCTTCTTGAGCCGTCCAACCTCCGTGTCTTCGAACACGATCGCGGGATGCTCGGTCGTAATCCACATGCTCGCCTTGTCGGTCATGGCGTGATTACGATCTTACCGTCTTGGCGCTTCGTGGCCTGGGCGAGCGCGTCGAGGCCCTTGGCCAGCGGGAAGCGGGCGGTGATGATCTTCGAGTTGTCCACGAGCCCGGCCCCCATCAAGCGGATCACCGACGGGAAGATCCCGTATCCGGAATGCCCCTGTGCGCCATAGAGCTTGGCCTTCCTCGTTTGGAAACGCTCGAGATACATCGGCACCCGTTGCGCCGCCCGGCCTACCACGGCCAGCTTTCCGGCGATGGCCATCGTCTTCTCCATCTCCGGGATCGTCTTCTCCGGAGCCCCCGCGGACTCCAGCGAGAAGTCCGCCCCCTCGCCATGGGTGAGGTCCATCACCGCTTCGGACGGGATGGTCTTCGTCGGGTCGTACACGTGATCGGCCCCCACGGCCTGAGCGAGCTTACGCCGTACGTCGGACACCTCGAACGCGATGACCTTCGCCGCCCCGGCAGCTTTGGCAAGCTGGATCGCTGTAAGGCCGATCGGGCCCGCCCCGTAGATCGCCACGTACGCTCCAGGTCGGAACCCCCCCGCGCACTCGAAGATCGTGTTGTACGCGACGCAAGTCGGCTCGGTAGTCGCGGCCACCGCCCACGCCGTGGCCTCGTCCGGATACCGTTCGAAGATCGCGTCCACTTTCCAGCACAGCTTGGCCGGTGCGACGATGTACTCCGCCATTGCCCCGGGGATGGTGAATCCAATCTCCTCCAGATTCAGACACTGGTTCGGGAACCCATCCCGGCACGGGCGGCAGTGGCCGCACCACACCA
>JBBIQN010000054.1:0-11054 GCA_037442305.1 Candidatus Bipolaricaulota bacterium | reverse complement strand
GGATCCACCCACGGGTCGTAGTCGAAACCGGCCCCCGAAGTGGTTCCGTTCTAGGGGCGCAGGTCCGTCGGTTCTTGCCCCTCGGGTACCAGCCCTCATAGAGGCTGAGGATCACATTCTGCAGTCCAGCACCGCTTGCTCGTACCGCCGAATCCTCTGGCTCACGATGGCGTAGCAAACGCCTAGGAGAAGTGCAATCTGCCAACTCAACTCCCCCAGGACACGGTTGGACCGCCAGTGAGGGAGAGCGTCGTCCCCCCGTGCCCCCCGTCACCCGAACAGGCGGCGGAGATCCTGGAACGTGATCAGGAGAAGGAGTCCGAGCAAGATCGCGAACCCCAGGGTGTGGACCGCCATCTCCACCCGCGGGGACACCTTGCGCCGGGTGACCATCTCGTAGAGGGCAAACGCCATCCGCGCCCCATCGAGGGCCGGGAACGGGATCACGTTGAACAGGGCAACGTTCAGGCTGATCAGGGCCACGAGAAGGAGGAGCACAAGAGGACCTGCTCGCACCCCCTCACCCAACACGGCAGCGATCCCCACCGGGCCGGTGACCGCCTCGCCCGCGGGGATAGACCGGGTAATGAGACCGCGGATCGCGGCGACGAACCCGGCCATCGCCCGCCCGATCTCGCCAAACGCGAGGACCACCCCTTCCCCAAGGCCCGGACGGTCGTACCGAGGGGGGAGCGTGCGGAACGAAACCCCCACGAGAAGCTCCGCCGCTGAGTCCGGTAGGGGGTAGACGGGGCGGTGGTCCGCCCGCTCCACTACCGCTTCCCGGCACCCGTCCTCCCAGATCGCGTACAGATCAAGGAACGAGTTCACGGGTTCCCCGCAGGCGAAGACGATGCGGTCTCCCGAGGCAAACCCGGCCCGAGCGAAGGGCGCGTCCAGGGACAGAGATTCGATCTCCGCGAGCACGATCTGAGGGAGGAAGTACGCCCCGACGAGGTACCGCCCATCGTCGGGGGAGAAGAGCGGGACGACGGTGAGATCAAGCTCCTTGCCTCCCCGCGCAATGCGGAACGGCACAGGCTGGGGAGCGAGGGCGCGGATCGCTGCCCCCACGTCGTCGGTGGCCCACGCCGACCGGCCGCCGACAGAGAGGATCACGTCGCCCACCTGGAGGACCTCCGCAGCTGGCTTCCCCGGCACGAGGCCCGCCACCTGAGGCCGCGGGAGCCCCAGCCCGAGGATCGCCCCCACGGCCACCGCCACCGCGAGGACAACATTAGAGAGCGGCCCACCCAGGGACACCATGAACCGCTTCCACGCCGGTTGGCCGTAGTAGGTGCGCTCGAACGGGACCTCCGTGGCCGCGTCCGCCTCGCCGGCGAGCCGCACGAACCCGCCCAAGGGAAGGAGGCGCAGGCTATACCGCGTCCCCCCCCGCCGCCGCGCCCACACCGCGGGCCCAAACCCAAGCGCGAACTCCTCGACGGCGATCCCGAGGAGCTTCGCCGCGAGGAAGTGCCCCCCCTCGTGGACCCCGATCAGGAACAGGATCGTCCCCACGAACACAAGGAACGTGGTCACAGCCGCCTTGCCTCCACCCGCAGGACCTCATCCGCCTCCATCGTCACCCGATGATCCTCGCTTTGGCGCACCCCGACCACCCACGCGATGCCCGCTCTGTCGCAAAGAAGGGGCCACCGCGCCCGCTCCCAGCGTGGGATGCGCGCCTCCATGAGGAGATCGCGGACCCGCTTCGTGCCCGCCAGGCCGAGCGGTCGCAGGAGATCCCCTGGCCGGGGCGGCCGCACGAGGAGCGGCAGGACGATCCGGTGGGGATTGAAGTACGCAACGAACCGGCACGGCGGAACCAGGGTCTCCAGCCGGGCGACGTGGTGGAGCTCGAACCCCCAGCCAAGCTCCTGGATCACCGCCTCGCCCTCGCAGGGGAGCTCCCACATCTGCCCCAGCGCGACCCTCCGATCGGAGATAGCCACAGAGAGAACCCCGCTCCCGATCCGGATCGAGACCCCGCTGGGAAGATGGACCTCGCCCCGCCCCCGCGCTACGCCCCCGAGCACGTTCTCGACGTGGTTCTGTTCGGGGATGACCCCGGCATCTTCGGCCACACGGCGGACAACGAGGGCCTGGATGCTCCGTGGGAGAGATCTCAGGAGATCAAGGTCAAGGCCGTCCTCCCGGGAAACCTCGGCCTGGGCGAGGTCCGCTGCCCAGGCCAACGCCTCCTCCGCCTCGGCGAGGAGTCCGGCGGCTCGGGCGATGGACTCCTCGGCCCGCGGGTTACCGCGCGCGAGTACGGGGAACACCTCGTGGCGGATCGCGTTCCGCAGGAGGCGCCGGTCCTCGTTCGTCGGGTCGTCGCGGAACGGGATCCCCTCGCACGCGCAGAACGCGCGCGCTTCCTCCCGCGAGACGAGGATGAAGGGGCGGACGTACGGAGGGGTCGCGGGGAGGATCCCCCGCAGGCCGCGGGGACCCGCCCCACGCAGGAGGTGGAGGAGCACCGTCTCCGCGACGTCGGATCGGGTGTGGCCAAGGGCGACCTTCGTTGCACCGACGTCGCGGGCGGCTCGCTCGAAGAACTCCCGACGGGCAAGGCGGGCCGCTTCTTCCAGGTTGAGCTTCCCCTCCCGGACGAGCGCCGGCACATCCGCCCGGTCGTGGATGAGGGGCAACCCGAGGTTCATTGCTGCCTCCCGCACCAAGGCGAGGTCCCCGGGAGCGTTGGGCCGGATCCCGTGGTCGAGGTGGGCCACGGTGAGCGAAAGCATGTACTCGTCCCGCATTCGGTACAACGCGTGGAGGAGGGCCGTCGAGTCCGCCCCCCCGGACACGGCGACGAGGACGCGCTCCCCAGGATCGAGGAGCCCGTACCTTTCGATCGCCTCCCGGACCTTGTCGAGCATCGCCTCATTGTCGGGCCGCACCGGGGCCGGTTCCACCGACCCGCGTTATGATCGGCCCGTGGAGCTGGCGGCGTTCCTGTGGGAACTCGGGGACCTCCCGGTGGCGATGGCCGGGAGTGGGTCCGCTGTCCTTGGCCCCCAGCCGTGGCTCCTCTTGCCGGTGGGACCGCTCCAGATCTTCGCTGGAGTTGGCGAACCTCTCCTCGCGGGCCGGATCCACCTCCTCCGCGGGCCGTGGTTCGCGTGGCTCGACCTCCCCCCGCCGCGGGTCGCCCTTGGCCGGGCGATCGCTCCCGCGTGGCTGGCCGTCGTCCGTGGCCTCGCGGATCTGAGCCTGGCGTGGGAGGTCATGGCATCCCAACATCTGTCTCTGTTCGGATCCCTGGGAGACGAGATCGGCTGCGGGGTCCGCCTCCGCGGGTCCCGCCTGTGGGCGGCGGCCCTCATCCGCCGAGGAGGACTGACCCTATGGTGCGGGCTCTACTTCTAGCGCTGATCCTAGCGGTTCCCGCGTGGGGCTGGGAGGTCACGATCGCGTTCACGAACGACCTCCACGCCTACGCGACTCGGCTTGGGGCGCTGGCCCCGCTCCTCGCTCCGGCCGACCTCGTCCTCGATGCCGGCGACACGTGGGAGGACACCCACCGGGCGACCGGAGCAGCCGAGGCGTGGGCCACGGTGGAGGCGATGTCGAGACTTGGCTACGACGCGATGGTCCTCGGGAACCACGAGACCTACCTCGGTCCGCGGCTGCTTGCCGATCTCGTCGCCGCGGCCCCGTTCCCGGTGCTCGCCACGAACCTCACGAGCGACCTCCCCACCCGCCGTTGGACCCTCGTCGAGGTCCAAGGCGTACGGATCCTGATCCTCGGGGTTCTGTGGGACCTCTCCCTCGTCTGGCCAGGCTGGGAGCTTCACGACCCCCTGGAGAGCATCCGGGCCGCGCTCACCGCAGCGCCGGCCCATGACCTGTTCGTCCTCCTAGGGCATCTTGATTTTCCCCGGGCCCGAGCGCTCGCCGCGGCGATCCCGGAGTGCGACTTGTTCATCCTCGGACACAACCATCGTTTCCTGGAGGAGCCGGTCTGGGTGGGCGACGTGCCGATCGTCCAGGCCGGCCAACGCGGCCAGGCCGTGGGCATGGCCAGGGTATCGGGGGAAGGCCTTGTGGGGTACACGCTCCTCCGCGTACCTACGCCCTCAGGGGCGCGCTTTCTCTGGCCCGTGGCCGCGCTCTTCCTCCTCGGCCTTGTCTTCGGGCCTAGAAGTTGAGGGAGAACCCCGTGGGCAAGACCTTGAGCGCGAGCCCCTCCCGGCGCAGGGCGACCGTGTAGGCGTCCCAACCTGAGTAGAGCGCCCACGCCGTGTGGAGGAGCCCCACCCCCCAGTAGAGGGAGAATCCCGGGTAGGGAAGGACCGCCGCCAAGTACCCGCCACCCACGATGAGGGTCACGTCCACCGCAAAGTGGAGGAGAGCCTTGTTGTACTCCCCGTTTAGGTACTGCCCAAGGCCGGGGATCACAAACGAGGCGATCCCGTGAATAAGGGGAATCGGGTTCGGCTCCTGCCGTCCCCACCCCACCGCGCCAAACGCCACCACCGCCGCCAGCACCACCGCGATGAGCCGCATCTAGCCTCCTTCGACCTGCGACAGGACCTCGTCCGGGATATCGAAGTTCGCCACGACCTCCTGGACGTCCTCCTCTTCATCAAGAGCGTCCACGAGCCTGAGGAGCTTCTCCGCATCCTTCCCCTCCACCCGAACCGTGGCCTTGGGGGCGAAGGCGATCTCGGCCCGGTTCACGGTCACCCCTTCTGCCTTCAGCGCATCGCGCACCGCGGCCACGTTGGACGCGGGGGTGTAGAACGTCAGCGTGCCGCCGTCGTCCACGAAGTCGTCCGCCCCTGCCTCCGCCGCCACGAGGACGAGGCTCTCCCGGTCCATCCCTGGAGGCATCTCGCCCAGCTCCACCACCCCCCGACGGTCGAATTGCCACGCCACGCTCCCCTCCCCGCCCAGGCTTCCGCCGTGGCCCTCGAAGATGTGGCGCACCGCGGCCGCGGTGCGGTTCCGGTTATCGGTGAGCGCCCGGAGCAGGATCGCCACTCCACCCGGACCGTACCCCTCGTAGGTGACCTCAGAGTACTGGACCCCGTCGAGGTTCCCGGATCCCTTCTTGATCGCCCGCTCGATGTTCTCTTTCGGCATATTCGCGGCGCGGGCCCGTTCGACCGCCGCGGCCAAGGTAACGTTCGTTCCGGGATTGGGATCCTGTCGGGCGCAGACGATGATCTCCCGCGTGATGCGGGAGAACAGGCTCGACCTCTTCTTGTCCTGCGCGCCCTTGCGGTGCTTGATGTTTGCCCACTTAGAGTGACCGGCCATCGTCTTCCTTAGCTACCACGCGAATGATAGTGATCTTGTGCGGATTGGGCAACCGCCACGGTTGCAAAAGGAACTTTTGGAGAGGAGACTAGGCGAAGATGAGTTCCTTTCGGAGCGCAATCGAACGGACAGCTCCCCCCCCATCCCAAACCACACGGAGGGTCACTGGTGCGGGGATGAGCACCGAAGCGATCGCAAGGACCATCATCTGTCCCCGGAGCGGGATTTTCGGCCGAATGAAGCGGCAGGGTTGCGCCCGTCTCGCGTACGACGGTCCCGTCAAGACCAACGTCGCGTGGTTCGGCGAGGACCTCCGTCTGGACTTCGGCCAGGCGTCGGAAGCGCTTTCTCACACTGATCGCCTCTTTGTGCTCGAACCGTCGCTCGCCATGTGGCCCCTGGCGGGCCTCGTGCGGCACGCGTCCTCCCGTGGGGCGACGCCCATCATCGCCAGCCGCGACCCGACGCCGCATGATGACCGCGCCCGCGCCCTCCCGCGAGGTGAGCCCGGTGAGGTCGCCCGCGCGCGGGGGGCCGCGTTGGGGTGGGACACATGAACGAGCACGCAATCGGCAGGCTGCTTCTGGAGAGGGGGACGACCCTCGCCGTTGCCGAGTCGTGCACGGGGGGGCTTCTGGCCGAGCGGATCACCTCCATTCCTGGGGCATCGGTGTACTTTGTTGGGGGAATCGTGGCCTACAGCAACGACGTCAAAGTGAAGCTCCTTGGCGTGCCGCCGAACATTCTCGCCAAACACGGGGCGGTCTCGGCACCGTGCGCCCAGGCGATGGCCGAGGGGGCACGGGTTCTTTTCCGCTCCGAGTTCGCCCTCGCCACGACCGGCATCGCCGGGCCCGGCGGCGGGACGGCGGGCAAACCCGTTGGGCTTGTCTACGTCGCCTTGTCCTCCCCGGGCAGAGTCGAGGCGGAAGAACACCGGTTTCACGGATCTCGCAACGAGAACCGCGCGGCGGCGGCCGAGACCGCCCTCGCCCTCCTCGTCCGGCGGCTGGGGGACCTGTGACCGAACCGCGGCGGCCAGTGCCCAGGTGGGCCGCCCTCCGCTGGGCGGTGGTCTCCCTGTTCTTGGTGGGCGGCATCGCCCTCTTCGGAGCCCTCATCTATTGGAGCGGGCCGGCTCGGGTGCTCAAGGAAATCGTCGGAATGGGGATCGTAGGGTTCCTCGCCGTTGCGGTGACGGTGATCGCGTCCATGGTCACCTGGAGCTTGAGCTGGTACGCCCTCCTTCGAGGGGCAGGGATCCCCGTCTCTTGGCCCCGCACCGTCGCCCCCCTTCTCGCTGGGTTTTCGGTGAGCTACCTCACCCCCTCGATGTACATCGGGGGCGAGCCGGTACGGGCGTATTGGGTGGCCCAGGACGCCAGCATCCCCACGGCCCGGGTGATGGCAACCGCAGTTGTGGAACGGATACTTTCCGGATTCTCCACGCTCGCCTTCGTCGCCATCGGCGCTCTCTTTGCCGTCACTTCGCCCCAGATCTCGCTGGCCGACAAGGGGGCGGTGGGGATCGCCCTCGGGGCGGTGGCGTTGTTCCTCGTTCTGCTTCTGGTTCCGCTGGTCCGAAACGCGCGGTGGTTTTCCCGTCTCCTCGCACGGCTTGCCCGAGCAATCCCCAGCCGACGCCTTCTCCGGGCCGCCGCCCACGTCGCCACCGTGGAAGACGAGATCCATCGCGCGTTCACATCCTACCGTGGCGCGACGCTCCTCGCGTTTGGGTTCCAGCTCCTCACAGTGTTCCTCAACTACATCCGGCCGCAGGTGTTCTTCCACTTCACCCAACGGTCCCTGTTCACGTTTCCTCAGCTTTCGCTCTACTTCATGCTTAGCTTCTTTGTGAACAGCTTTCTCTGGATCGCCCCCGGGGGATTCGGGGTCACCGACGGCGGCCGGGTGGCGGCGTTCACCCTGCTTGGGGTTTCCACAAGCGGAGGGGTCGCGTTCAACGTCGTGTTCCGGTTCGTGGACCTTGTGCTCGTGGGAATCGGGGTTCAGCTCCTTCTCCGCCGCGGGTTCGTCCGCCTGCGCCGGGGACGGTTCAAGGTGACCGTGGATCCGACCGCTCCTTCGGGCGCGGCGCCCCCCGAAGCGGGGGGCGGTGGTCATTCGTAGCGGAGCGCGTCCACCACGGGCAGCCGCGCCGCTCGCCATGCCGGCCACAGGCCGGCGATCGCCCCCAGCGCGAACGCCCCGGCAAGGGTAGCCACAATGAGCGCCGGGCTCGCGACCACGGCCACCCGCACCTCAAAGATCCGCCCGAGGATGGCGGAGGCCACGAAGCTGATCCCAAGTCCGAGGACCGTCCCCACGACCCCGCCCACGAGCCCCATCAACCCCGACTCGATGAGGAAGATCGAGAGAATGTGGCTGTTTTTGGCGCCCACCGCCTTCATGATCCCGATCTCCTTTGTGCGCTCAAGGACCGAGGTGTACATCGTGTTCATCACGCCCACGCCCCCCACAAGAAGGGAAATGCCGGCAATCCCCGCCAAGAACGCGCTCACCGTGGTCGTCACCGTGCGGATGGCGCCGCTTATGTCGCTATAGGTCACCGCCGACACGTTCGATCCCTGTGCCCGGAGGGCAGCCTGGACCCGGTCGGCGACCTCGTCCACGTTGCGTCCCGGGGTGGTCCGCACAAGGGTCACGAGCACGTCATCCGTCTGTGCCCACAGAAGGCCCATTGTCTCGTAGGGGATGTAGATCGTATCGCCGCTGGGGGTCACGCCGGACGCGGCCCCCCGTCGGGGTGTCCCCGCGCTGGGTGTGGCCAGGATCCCGATCACCTCGAGGGTAAGCTCGGGCTTGTCCCCGTCGCCAGCGACGACGATCGTCTGGCCGACCTCGACCCGCAACCGGGCTGCCACCTCGCTTCCCAGCATCGCCACCCGGCGGTCTCCGAGACGGAACGGACGCCCTCCTGGCTCAAGTTCGAGCGTCCCGATGAAGGAAGCAAACGACGTCGTCAGCTCCGGGGAGAGCCCCATGACCGGAAGGAATCCTTGCGCGAGGCGTCCATCGGGCCCAGCCTGCCCTTGGACAAACGCCGTGCGCTGCCGCACCGCCGCGGCTGCAACCACGCCATCCGCTTTTCGCAGCCCGTCGAGATCAAGCGCATACTGGGCGGCTCGCTGGCTTGTACGGCCGGCACTGAACGTCCCTCGGGGAACCAGCATGAACGTGTCCACGCCGAACACCTTGGATACCTCGTTGTCGATCGTGCGCTCAAGCCCAAGCGCAACCGAGATCAGGGCCACCACAGCCGTGATCCCGATGAAGACCCCGATCACGGTCAGCCAGCTGCGGACCTTGCGATGGAGGATGCTCCACGCCGCGAGCGTCAGGAAGTCCCTAACCACGGGCCGACTCCTCAACCACACGTCCGTCGCGCATCCGGACGACGCGGTTCGCAATCCGGGCGGCTTCCGGGTCGTGGGTCACGATCACCACCGTCTTGCCATCCTCGGCACTCAGACGTTTGAGCAGATCAAGGACCGCTGCTCCCGTCTCTGTGTCGAGGTTTCCCGTCGGCTCATCGGCGAGGATGATTTCCGGATCATTGGCAAGCGCGCGGGCAATGGCCACTCGCTGACACTCGCCGCCGGAAAGCTCGTTGGGTTTGTGATGAATTCGATCCGCGAGACCGACCTTGGTCAGAAGCTCGCTCGCCCGCGCCGCGCGCTTCCGCCGCGGCAGGCCAAGGAAGATCATGGGCAGCTCGACGTTCTTCTGGGCCGACAAGTTGGGCACAAGGTTGAACGTCTGGAAAACGAACCCCACCTTTCGCCCCCTGAGGGTGGCCAGCCCGTTCTCCGAGAGCTGGGCAAGGCTCTGCCCATCGAACATCGCCACCCCGCTCGTCGGCGTATCCAGCGCCCCCAGGATGTGCATGAGCGTGGATTTTCCCGACCCAGACGGGCCCATCAACGCCACGATCTCCCCTCGAGCGATGGCCAGGTCGAGCCCCCGCAGGGCGCGCACCGCGATCTTTCCGAGCTGGTAGGTCTTGGCGATCCCCTGAACGCGGAGAAGCGACATCGCCAGCCCTAGCCGCCCCCGAACGTGTACTTGATCAGTTCCAGCGAGAACACCGTCATCCAGCGCCCCGCGCGCAGCCGCTCGCTCCGCACCCGCGGTACAGTGTAGACGGGGTGAGAAAGCGCAAACGCCACCGTGGTCCTGGAATCAGGATTGCGCGGGTCAACGAGCGTACCTTGGACGCAGCGCACACCGGCAATCGTCACCACGGCGACACTGGTGAACGTGCCGCCTCCGGGGAGCGCATATTCCGCACCCTCCTGCAGGCGGGCGCGCTGGTCCATGAGGGTCTGGAGGGCGGTCAGGCTAACGTCTTGGCCTCCTCCGTACATGAGTCCGGCCGCTCCAAACAGAACGCCAAACACCGCCATCTGCTCTGCCGTTCCGGTCGCCTCTGTCACCATGCGCATGGTGTACGTCTTGTTCGCATGCGCCACCACCTGGAGTTCGAGAACCTGGGGGCTGCTGAGGTCCTCCGTCAGGATGTGGAACACCATCGTTGTTGTCCCTGCGGGAAAACCCTCCAGTTTCGCTTGCCCAAACGCCCCCTGCCCGAGGGCGAGCAGGCTTGCCAACACAACCATACCGCGCTTGATCGGCATGACTCCTCCTGGATTTGGAATGCAGGTTCTCGACGCCACTGATTCTACCGTTCAAGGGTACATCGGTCGAGCGCCGGCCCCTCCTACAGCCCGCTCGACAACATCCTCAACATCGCCGACATCCTGCTCGTGGGCACGGTAACCGTGTGGATCGCCCTCTACGGCGACCGGAGCACGCGGTTCACCCGGTTCGATTTGGGGTGTCTGGCTGCCGTCACAGCCATTGTGATCGCCTGGGCCGTCACCCGGCAGCACGTGGTTGCGCACAGCGCGATTCAGGCGATCCTCGTGATCGCGTACTTCCCGGTTGTGCGGCGGCTGTGGCGGGCGGAGCGGAACACCGAGTCGTTCACGATGTGGATCGGGCTCATGATCGCGCCCGTGTTCTCGCTCCTGTCGAGCCAAGGTGTGCTCGCCACGGTGTACGCCGTGCGGGCGATCGTGTGCACCGGCCTCCTGACGACCCTCATGATTCGTGCTGAGCGGAGGGAGCGAGCTGGACACGCCCGGCCCACCGGTTAGGCGTGCGGATTTCGCTCTGTCGAAGCGGGGGCGTACAATCACAGGCGGTTCCAGCCCGGAGGTGATGGTTCGTGAGCGTTTCGGAGATCGTGTTCATGGCCGAAGAGGCACACGAAGGCGGGTACGAGGCCTGGGCGCTCGGCCACTCGATCTACACCCAGGGTGAAACGATGGAGGACCTGAAGGAGGCAGTCCGCGACGCGGTACGCTGCCACTTCGCCGAGGGGGACCTCCCACGGGTCATCCGTCTCCACCTGGTTAAAGAAGAAGTTCTCACCCCGTGAGACTGCCCAGGGATCTGACGGGCGACGAGCTCGTCAGGAAGCTTGAGGATCTGGGGTATGTGGTAATGCGCCAGACCGGAAGTCACATACGCCTCACGCACGTAGGGAAGGAGAGGGCGCATCATCTCACCGTCCCTCGCCACAAGGAGCTGAAGGTGGGGACGCTGAACAGGATCGTGAAGGACGCCGCGCGCCATTTTGGGCTTAGCCCCGATGAGTTGTCAGAGAGACTATGGGGGAGCTGACCGAGACACCGGGTCGTGGAGACGCGCTGACGACGGTGTACGCCGTGCGGGCGATCGTGTGCACCGGCCTCCTG
>JBBIQN010000053.1:0-11368 GCA_037442305.1 Candidatus Bipolaricaulota bacterium | reverse complement strand
ACCCCTACGAGACGGCCGGCATCTACACGGCCACGTTGACCGTGCAGGACAACCGCGGACGGACGAGTTCCGACTCGGTGGTCATCACCGTCGGCCCGCCGCTGCCCACCGCCGTGCTGGAGGCCGATCCAACAGTAGTTACAGGTGCCCTGCCAGTGGTGTTCAGCGTTGACGGACAGAATGCGGCGTTTTGGGAGCTGTTCTACGGGGACGGCAACTTTGTCGCGGGGGTGGCCGTGCCTCAGACCCGTTCCCACACCTTTGCGGACGTTACTCAGACCACGAGTTACACTGCCGTGCTCAAGGTTTATGATAGCCTGAGCCGCTTCGCCGCTGATGAGGTGGAGATTACCGTCTACCCATAACCGTAAGTGGACCGGGCGAAGAGCCGACCTCTGCGGCCCCGCCCCGAGCGGGGCCGCTTTGTCGCGAGACCAAGGGCGAGCAAGGCCCCGGCCACGCCGAGAACCGGCCCGTCCCCCAACCGCACGTACCACGTGGCGCCTGTCCGCAACGGGACCTCAAGGACGACGGTCCCCCTCGTCCAGGGGGGGAACCGGCCCAATTCCCGGCCCCGGGGATCCCACCCCCCGCTGATCCCGGTCTGCCCAACCTGGACGAACGATCGCCCCGTCTCCGCCGCCCGTAGCGCCCCGAACGCGTAGTGCTCCCACAGGATCCGGGTTCGGCCGAACCAGGCGTCGTTCGTGGGGGTGACGAGGACCTCCGCCCCGCCGCGCACGAGCTCCCTCCCGATATCCGGGAACGTGGATTCGAAACAGATGAGAATCCCGAGCTTCCCCACCGGACGGACCTCTTCTCCGGGGGTCTGATCGAACGGGAGGAACGGATCAATGAGCGAGCCAAGCCCGATCCTCGTCCAGAACGCACGCCCGGGCACACGCTCCCCAAACGGGACGAGCCGGGTCTTGGCATACGATCCCGCCACCTCCCCCACGGGGGAGAGGACGAGGACCCGGTTGTACACGTTCCCATCGCGAAAGTCTGCCGTCCCTACGAGCACAGGAGCGCCCAACTGTCGCGCCGCATGCTGGAACACCGCGAGGGACTCCGGCTCCTCGAGGAGCCACGGCAGCGCGTTCTCGGGAAGGGCGATCAGATCCACCGGGGGGGCGATCGCGGCCAGCATCTCCCGGTAGAGCGCGACCTGGTCGGGGAGCCGGGCGTAGTCAAGCTGCTCGATCTTGGGGATGTTCGGCTGGACGAGGGCGATTCGGATCGCCCCTGCGTCGCGCGTGCCGTCCGGTGCCTGGGCAAGGGCAAACAGGAGGAGCGGACCGAGGGCCGCCCCCACGAGCCACCGGGGCCTGCGAAGCCCTCGTGCGAGGCACCCCGCCGTCCAGACGAGCCCAAGCGAGAGGAGCCACGGCCCCCCCCAGGCGGCGGCGGGGAGGAACGGACCCCCAGCCATCGTCCCCGGCACGCTCCCGAACGTGAACCCCAAAGGACCCGTCGCCCGGAGGGTCTCCGCGAGGACCCACGCCCCCGCCCACACGAGGGGGGATCTCCACCGCCCGGCCACGGCCCCGAACGCGGCGAAAAAGAGCCCTCCGTACACGGCAAGCGCCAGGCACATCAGGACCACCATCGAGCCCACGAACGGCCATAGTGAGGACAGGGACGAGAACTCCAGCCCAAAGAACGCGACCCCAAACAACAACCCGAGGATCGCCCCGCGACGGAACCCGACCCCGTCGAGGGCCCACAGAAAGGGGACAAGGGCCCCCCAAGCGAGCCAACCCCAGCCCGGGGCAAACGACGCCCACAGAAGACCGGCGGAGCCCAGGGAAGCCACGACACGGGACCACGAAGGCATCGCCTGATTATAATGCTTGCTTGGTGATCGGAGAATGCATCCGGTATTTCTGCGGCTAGGGCCGATCGAGATCCGTTACTACGGCCTCATGTACGTGATCTCGTTCGTGCTCGGGTACTTCCTCGTGCGGCACGAAGCCCGTCGCCGCGGGCTGTTCTCCAAGCCCGATGACGTGCTGGACCTCTTCCTCGTGGTCATCCCGCTCGGGATCGTCTTCGCCCGCCTGTACTACGTCGCCTTTCAGTGGGACTGGTACCGGAGCGCACCGTGGGAGATCGCCATGGTGTGGCACGGGGGACTGGCGATCCACGGCGGGATCATCGGGGGCGTGCTGGGGCTCCTCGCGCTCAGCCGCTGGAAGCGCGTCCCATTCTGGCGCCTGGCGGACATGGTGGCTCCCGCCCTCGCATTGGGGCAGGTGCTCGGCCGGATCGGGAACTTCCTCAACGGCGATGCGTTCGGCACACCCACACCCTTGCCCTGGGGCATCGTCTTCCCAATCTCTTCCCCGGCAGGGACAACCTATCCGGGGATGCCCCTGCACCCGGCGATGCTCTACGAGGCACTTGGCAACCTCCTCATCTTCGGCCTCCTGTGGAGACTCGGGCGCCGGCCGACGCGGGACGGGTTCCTGTCCTCTCTCTACTTCATCTCCTACGCGGTGGTGCGCTTTGCGTGCGAGTTCTTCCGCGGCGATGCGCTCATGCTCGGACCGTGGCGGGCGGCGCAGGTGGCGAGCGTCCTCCTCATCCTGATCTTCGGGACGTGGCTTCTCGTTGGCCGACTGTGGCGGCCGGCGCGCGCCTGACCGACAATCGTCCCATGAAGGGCCGCGAACTCCGCCAGCTCTACCTCGACTACTTCCGCCGCGAGGGCCACGTTGCCCTCTCGTCGGCGAGCCTCGTTCCCGCGGATCCGACGCTCTTCTTCACCTCCGCCGGGATGGTCCAGTTCAAGGACATCTTCTGGGGAAGGGTCCCTCCCACCCATCCCCGGGTCACCACCTGCCAAAAATGCTTCCGGACCACGGACATCGAGCGGGTAGGGACGACGGCCTACCACCACACGTTCTTCGAGATGCTCGGGAACTTCAGCTTCGGGGACTACTTCAAGGAGGGGGCGATCGATCTCGCGTGGAGGTTCCTGACCGGGGAGCTTTCCCTTCCCCCCGAGCGACTGTGGGTCTCCGTGTACGAACAGGACGACGAGGCCTACGCGATCTGGCACGATCGGATCGGGATCCCGCCGGAACGCATCGTGCGTCTCGGGAAGGACCACAACTGGTGGGGGCCGGTGGGGGATCGCGGCCCCTGCGGGCCTGATAGCGAGATCTACTGGGATTGGGGCCTCCCGCCCTGTGGGAAAAGCTGCGGCCCGGGCTGCGACTGCGGGAAGTTCTCCGAGGTCTGGAACCTCGTGTTCATGCAGTACGACGCCCAGCCGGACGGGACGCTACGGGAGCTCGGGAAGAAGAACATTGACACCGGGATGGGGCTGGAGCGGATGGCCGCTGTCCTCCAAGGGGTTCACTCGAACTTCGAGACGGACCTCTTCCAGCCAATCCTCGAAGCGATCCTCTCTTCCTCCCGATCGGTGACTACGGACCACCGACCGCGGGACACGATCGCCGACCACGTCCGAGCTGTGGTGTTCCTCGTCGCCGACGGGGTGCGGCCGGGAAGCGAGGCCCAGGGGTACGTGCTGCGGCGGATCCTGCGGCGGATGGTGCGGGCGGCGGACGCCCTCGGCCTCAAGGAAGGACAGCTCCGTTCCCTCGTCGAACCGGTGGTGACCGCGTTCGGGCGCGCGTACCCTGAGATCGAAGAGCGGAGATCCCTCGTCGAACAGGTGATCTCCCACGAGGAGAAAACGTTCCGGCGAACGCTCCGCGCGGGAGAGGCCCGCTTGCGGGAGACACTGGCTGAGCTCGCCCGGGGCGAGAACGTCCCTGGTCGGGTCGTGTTCGAGCTCTACGACACCTACGGGTTCCCGCCCGAGCTGACCGAGGAGATCGCACGGGAACAGGGCTTCACCGTGGACCGCGAGGGCTACGCCCAGGAAATGGAGACCCAGCGAACCCGTTCCCGGCGCGTTCACGAGGTCAGCGGCGTGGGATCTGGAGAAGGCTCGGGAGCAGGTGCCGCGGAGGTGCTTAGGCAGACGGAATTCGTGGGGTACGCCGCTCTCCAGGCGGAGGCCGAGTTGGTCGAGGCCACGGAGTCGGACGCGGGTCGCCTACTGGTCTTCGCCCGTACCCCGTTCTACGCCGAGGCGGGCGGGCAGATCGCCGACACGGGGTGGATCGAGAATCTGACCCGACCGGGACGAGCCGAAGTTCTGGATGTGCAGAGATCGCCTCAGGGCGCCTTGCACAAGGTTCGGGTCGTGGAAGGGGAGTTCCGCCCAGGCGATCGGTGCCGGCTCATCGTGGACGAGGGGCGGCGGCGGAAGATCGAGCGGGCTCACACCGCGACCCACCTCCTCCACGCCGCCCTGCGCCAGGTGCTCGGGGAGCACGTGATCCAGGCTGGGTCCTCGGTCGGGCCGGAGGAGTTCCGGTTCGACTTCACCCATTTCGCCCCCCTGTCGCCCGCGGAAAAGGCCGAGGTTGAGGAACTCGCGTTCGCCCCGGTGCTCCAGGACCTCGCGGTGAGCGTGGAGGAGATAACGCTCGACGAGGCAAAGCAGAGGGGGGCGATCGCCCACTTCGAGGAAGAGTACCGCGAGAAGGAGCGGGTACGCGTGGTAGAGGTCCCCAGCGTATCGAGCGAGCTTTGCGGGGGGACCCATGTCCGCCGGACGGGCGAGATCGGGCCCATCGTTCTCCTCGCCGAGGAAGCGGTGGCCGCGGGGACGCGCCGCCTGAGAGCCGTGGTCGGGGACACGGCCCGGCGCTACCTGACGACCCTGCGCGAGGAGCGGCGTCAGATCGCGTCCCTGGTCGGAGTTCCCGAGGCGGAAGCGCTCCCCGGGATCTCGCGGACGCTCGACGAGGCCCAGGCCCTGCGCCGACGGGTCGCGGCCCTCGAAGCGGAGCTCGCCGCGCTCCGGTCCCGGGCGGCAGCAACGGAAGCCCGGGAAGTGAACGGGACGAAGCTCGCGAGCGCGATCGCCGAAGGGGGCTTGGAGGGAGCGAAACGCCTCGCGGACGCGCTCGCCGCCGAACTGGGGCGGAGCGTGGTCGTCGTCGGGGTCCGCGCTGAAGGGAAGGGGATCGTAGTCGCTAAGGTCACGGGCGAACCCCGGGTAGGGGCCGGGGACCTCGTCCGCATCGCGTGCGAAGCCCTGGGGGGGAAAGGGGGAGGCCGGCCCACGTTTGCTCAAGGAGGCGGCCCCAACGCCTTTGCCCTCCCCAGCGCGATTGAGAAGGCTCTTCTCTACGCCGAGAGCAGGCTCAAAGGAGCCTGACCGGCATGCACACGTAGGTGAACCCCTCGTCTCCCGCCGCGATCTCGCCGGCGGGCTCGATGAGCCCAGCCCGATCTGGGGCCGATAGCCACAGCGCGACCTGGTCCGACTCCATCCGCCGCAGGGCGTCGATCAGGTACTCGGCGCGGAACGCGATCTCCACCGCCTTCGCCGGCGGCTTGAGGAGCTTCACCGACTCCCTCCCCTGCCCTTTGTCCTTCGACGCCGCGCTCATCTCGAGCTCGGCTTCACCCACCTTGAGGTTCACCGCTCCCGATTCCTCGGCGGCAAACACCTCTAGTCGGCGCAGAGTGTCGAGGAGTTCCGATCGAGGGGCGAACAAGCCGATCTCGCTGTCCTTGGGCACGACCCGCTCGAAGTCGGGGAACTGCTCCTGGATCGTCCGACAGGAGAAAAACACCGGCCCGGCGGCAAAGTGGAGCTGCCCACCGTCGGCAAAGATCGCGACCTCCTCTTCGGCCACCCCGGCGAGGACCCGCGACAGGTCGCCCAGGATCGTCGCATCCACAAGGAATGTCCCATCGTAGCCCTCGGGGAGCCCCTCGACGGGGACCCGCTTGATCGCAAGCCGGTATCCGTTCGTGGCGGCGAGCTTCGCCGCCCCGTCCCGGAGGACGATGTCCACCCCGGTGAGGGCGAGGCGGGTCGTCTCGGAGGCCCGCAAGGCAGCAAACGCGGTCTGGCCAATGCCTTGGAGAAGCGAGGTGAGGGACATCCGCCCCACGGGCTTCCCGTCCGAGCGTGCCACCGCCGGAAACTCGTCGGGGGGGAGGGTCAAGAGTTCGAAGCTCGCTGGGCCGCAAGCTAGGCGCACCCGCCCCTCCTTCTCCCCGAGTTCGATCGTCTCCGCCTCGGGAAGGCGCCCCACAAGCTGGCTCAGCACCTGGCCAGGGAGGACGACGGTCCCCGTGCCCTTCACTTGGGCCGGAACCCGACAGAGGATGGACCGCACGAGGTCCGTGGCCGCAAGTTCAACTTCCTTCTTCTCTCCCTGGCACCGGATCCCCCCCAGAATCGGCATCGCCGTGCGACCGCCCAACGCGTGGCTGACCGTCCTAACCCCCAATACCCAGTCTTCTCGCCGGCAGACGATCTCCATCAAACCCTCCTTGGACGGGAGATCATATCCCAGGAAGAGGGAGGCGGCCCAAGATCTCCCCGAGCACCCGCTCCTGGGGCAGAGTGCCGTCGATCACGTGAGCCCGCGGGACGGATCGGATGAGCTCGAGGTACCCCACCCGCACTCGGGTGAAGAACTCCAGGCCCTCCCCTTCAAGGCGGTCTCTTTCCCTCGTTCGTTCGTAGGCCACCGCGGGTGGGAGGTCGAGGAGGAAGACGTAATCTGGCTCGAGGCCCCCGGTGGCGAGGTGGTTGAGGCGACGGATGAGATCAAGATCGAGCCCCCGCCCCCATCCTTGGTAGGCGAGCGACGACAGGGTATAGCGAGAGGAGAGGACCCACTTCCCATCCAACAGCGCCGGCCGGATGACCCGCTCCACGTGCTCGTGCCGAGCCCCGAGGATGAGGAACAGTTCCGTGAGGGGGGCCATCGAGGAGCCCGGGGCGAGGACAAGGTCCCGCAGGTGCTCCCCGAGGGGCGTTCCCCCCGGCTCGCGGGTGGCGACAACCCGTATCCCTCGCTTCTCAAGCGCATCCGCGAGCAACCGGAGCTGGGTGGACTTCCCCGACGCGTCGGGACCCTCGAGAACAACGAACAACGGCTTCACTTCGCCTTCTCCCCCACGAGGAGCGCCAGGGCCAGCGCCCCGGCCCCGACGACGATCGCCGCATCGGCAACGTTGAACACCGGGAGTCCGGGGAGTTCGAAGAAGTCGAGCACGTACCCCCACCGCACCCGGTCCACGAGGTTCCCTGCCGCCCCGCCGAGGAGGAGCGCGCTTCCCACCCCGGCCATCCCACGCCACCGCCCGAGGAGAAGGATCGCCCCCAAGACAACGACCACGACAGACGACACAGCGATGAACGCCCCGGTATGCTGAGGGAAGAGACCGAACGCGCCACCCGGGTTGTGGACGCGCGTCAAGCGGAACACGCTGCCCACGACCGGCCGGCTCACCCCAAAATCGAGGCTCGCTGCAACCCAGGCCTTGCTGATCTGGTCAATGGCGAGGACCGTGGTGGCGAGGACTGCAAAGCGAAGGGAACGCATCGGTGGCCAGTCTATCCGCCGTCCGAGCCGAAGGCAACAGGGTTCCCTTGCCCCCAGTGCCGCCCTCTCTTACCCTTCCTGGGGTCATGGGGAACCTCTACCTCGCCCTCCTCCACTTCCCGATGCGCAGCCGGGGGGGGGGATCGTGGCTACCGCCTTGACCTCGATCAACGTGCCGGACATCGCCCGCACCGCCCGCACCTACGGCGCCTCCCGCTACTACGTGGTCACCCCGCTTGCCAGCCAGCGGCAGATCGCGGAGCGGCTTCGGCGCTTCTGGATGGAAGAGGAGGAGCTCTCGAATCGCCGGGAGGCGGTGGCCCTCGTCGCGGTGCGGGAGGAGATCGAGGAGTGCTACGAGGAGGTCACCCAGGCCGAAGGCCAACCTCCGCTTCTGTGGGGAACAAGCGCGCGGAGCGACCTCCCCTATCCCCGCCTCGGCTGGGACGAGGCGCGGGCCCTCCTTCGGGAGAAGCCGGTGCTCGTCCTGTTCGGCACGGGAAACGGGATGGCCGACGAGCTCCTCGCGGCGTGCGACGCCCTCCTCCCCTCCGTGCGGAGCGGAGGGTACAATTACCTCTCGGTGCGGGCCGCGGTGGCCATCATCTTGGATCGGTTGAAAGGAGAGGAAGCATGACGGGTATGGACGATCTCATCCACGCCCTCGAGGCCGAACGCGTACGGGACGTCCCCGAGTTCCGGCCAGGGGATATCGTGCGCTTCTACGAAAAGGTGTCGGAGGGAGCCCGGGAGCGGCTTCAACCCTTTGAGGGGATCGTGCTCAAGGTGTCCGGCTCCGGCACGCGCACGATGATGACCGTGCGCAAGATCGCGGCTGGGGTGGGCGTCGAGCGGACGGTGCCTGTGCACTCCCCCAACATGGAGCGGATCGAAGTGGTCAAACGCAACACCGTGAACAAGAGCCGCCCGTACTGGCTGCGCCGGGTGAGCCGCGTCCACAAGATCGAATGAGCCCCTGGCCGCGTCGCCGGCGCAAGGAGAAGAAACCGCCGTGGGTCGTGCGCCTGCTGCGCCGGCGGGGCGTGCACCTCTCCCCGCGGGCGGAGTACTGGCTGGGGTGGGCGGAGACGATCGTCGAGGTCGGGGTCATCTTCTGGCTCGTCATCACCTTCGTCACCGTTCGGATGACGGTCCCCACCGGCTCGATGAACCCCGCGATCGCCCCGGGGGACTCGTTCTTCGTGGACATCCTGACCTACCACTTCCGCGACCCCGCGCCGGGACGGGTGATCGTGTTCTGGCAACTGGAGGAGCTTCGGGTAACTGAAGTCGAGGCGGGGAGCTCTGCCGCCCGAGCTGGGTTCGAGCAGGGAGACTGGATCACCCATACGCAGTACCCAACGATCGGCATCGGCGGCCAGCCCGTGCCTGCGGTGCGCACTGCCAATCGCTGGATCGTGGCAGCCCAAGGGCAAACCCTTAAGTTCGTCGTCCTTCGGGAAGGGGTGGGCCACAAGGAGCTCACGGTCTCCGTGCCGGTGGGGGCGAAGGACCTTGGGGGACTGGGGGTCAAGTACCGCACGCGACAAGAGCGGTACGTGAAGCGCCTCATCGCCGTAGGAGGGCAAACGGTGCAGATCGTGGGCGGAAAGGTCGTGGTGGACGGAACCCCTCTTGCCGCCGTTGCTCACCGCACCTACTGGACCCAAGGGTCGGGCATGCAGTACGGGATCGCCCCCACCCCTGTTCCGCAGGGGCATTTCTTCGTCTTGGGGGACAACACGATGAACTCCTACGACTCCCGCTATTGGGGGTTCGTGCCCGAGGAGGAGCTGATTGGCGCCCCGTTCTTCCGGGTGTGGCCGCTGCCGCGGTTTGGGCCGATGAACGGATACTGGTGGTCGTCCCTTTAGGTCCGGAACCGCTCCCCGCGCCAGGGATCCCCGACGTCGTGGTATCCCCGCTTCTTCCAGTACCCACGGCGAAGGCTGGAGCGAGACTCTAGAGCGGCGAGGTCCTTCGCGCTTTTTCAAGCGTAGAGAGAGGGGACCACATGGCGCAGTGGAGCCCCGTGCGCGGGGGCCAAAGGCGCGCCGTTCATGCGATGGGAAAGGAGGCTGTTCTCGTTCCGAAAGTGGGGGTAGGGGACGCTCGTCGTGTACCTCTCCTGACCGTGGGCGGTCACCCATGTCACTTCCGATCGGGGGCGGACGAGGTCGACGATCGCAGCGGTGGGTATTCCCTCCCACACAATGTCCGGCACGCTCCACTCCGTGACGCAGTGGAAGTCAACCCGAACTGCGGATCGCGGGAGGCGGAGGAGGTCGTCCCAGGCTAGCTCGCAGGGGTGTTCGACCTCTCCAAAAAGCCGCAGCCGAAAACGGGTTAGAAGCGGGGGCACAGGACCGATGTCGTAGGGAACGGGTCGGTCCACCCACCGTTGTCCGGGAGGAAGAGGGTCGCGCCGCATGTCCGCATGCGGTAGCCTCCCCCTGACCCCCGGGCAACCGGCGGCCCGAAAAGCAAACGAGGGCCAGCGACAGAAAGGATGCGGGATGCGCTACCGAGAGAACATCGTGTGGATCGATCTCGAGACTACCGGCCTTGACCCGGAGACACACGTCGTCCTCGAGATCGCCGTGGTGGTCACGGACAAGCACCTTAACGTGCTCGCCCAGGAGGCGCTTGTCGTGCACCATCACAACGGCGCGCTCGTGGACCTCGACGAGTGGGTGCAGGAGCAGCACCGGGCCTCAGGTCTCCTCGAAGAGGTGCGCCGCTCGACGCTCACCCTGGCCAAGGCCGAGGCTGCGGTCCTCGAACTTGTCGCCGCCTTCTGTCCGCCGCGGGCGTGCCCCCTTGCCGGAAGCTCGGTGTGCTTCGACCGCAGGTTCCTCATGCGCCACATGCCGAAACTGGACGCCCACCTCAGCTACCGGCAGATTGACGTAAGCTCGTTCAAGGAACTCGTCAAGCGGTGGTACCCGGCCAAAGCCCTCTCCAACGGGGCATCCGCCAAGCACCGTGCCCTCTCGGACATCCTCGAGTCGATCGAGGAACTGCGCTACTACCGGAGCACCGTGTTCCAGCCCATCCCCAAGCAGGGGCCGCCCGCTTAGATATCCGCGAGATCGAGGTCGCGGGCGGTGCGCACCGGCCGCCCTGGATGAAGGATTGCCACCCGCCGGACCGTCCCCTCATAAGCCCGCGACGTGAACAGCGTGAGGCAGCGGCCTCCGTACAGGAACATCGGGGCCGATGGCTGGTGGGAGCGGACAAGAGCTGCGATCCCCAACCTCGCGGCGATCCTTGCGAAGTAGTCGGCGCCGAAGGCTGGACGACCGTGCGCAGATCCAAGCGCGTACCCTGGGGCGTCCACCCAGTCCCCCCACGTGATCGCGCGCCACCCCACCGAACCCAAGGGGACACGGGCGATCTCCGCCACGTCCCCTACATCCGGAAGTGCCCCGTGCAGGGCGAGGATTCCCGCGGGATGGTGGGCCACGTAAGGGAGGGTGGCCAGCGTCTTCCCCAGCTTCTCTTCCTCACTCGGAGAGAGCCCCTGCCAGAAGTCCGCTGGGGAAAAGGGGGACACGGCCCAACCTTCGTGGTTCCCCATCAGGAGATGAACCGCTGCAGGGTGGGTCAGCTTGGCCTGAAGGAGAAGCTCAAGGTTGCCGTGCGAGTCCTCACCCCGATCCACGTAGTCTCCGAGAAAGACGAGGACGTGCTCCGGCGGCGGAAAGCGGTCCAGTATCTCCCTCGTTGCCTCGCGGTCCCCGTGGGTATCTCCCGCAAACACTGTGGTCCGATGGCCTGGAAGCCGGACCAGCCTCCCCCCTGGCGTCAGAAGCTCGGCAAGGGAGATGAGCCTGCAAGCCATGGGTTGATCCTACTGCGTTCCGGAGCACGGAGGAACAAACTATGAGGGTGTCAAGGGTACATAGGGCCGGTGATCCCTCCAGATGGCG
>JBBIQN010000052.1:9377-11749 GCA_037442305.1 Candidatus Bipolaricaulota bacterium | reverse complement strand
CAGCCTCGACAAGGTGGCTCGCTGTAAAGCTGTTATCGGGACACTACACTAGATGAGGTACGGGTCAAGGAGGGACAAAATCCGGGCGAGGGGGGCAACGTCTCCTTCGGTGAACTGGGCCGGTTCGTGGGAGTCCACATCGAACACGGCCACTGCCCGACCCTCCTTCAGCACCGGGAGCGCGATCTCGCTTCGGGAGCGAGGATCGCACGCCACGTGCCCCGGGAAACGGTGGACATCGGGGACGACCACGGGCCGGGCGGTGCGCAGACACGTGATGCACACCCCTTCGCCCCGCAGCACCTGGCACGCGACGGGCCCCTGATAGGGACCCACGTGGAGCTCGTCCCCTGCCGCGAGGTAGAACCCGGTCCAGAAGTGGTGGGGCATCTTCGCATGGAGGAGGGCCGAGATCGTGGCCATCGCTGCGATGAGATCGGGGGACTTTCCGGCGATCAGGTCGGCCAGCTGGGCGTAGATCCGCGCGTACCGGCCGGCGCGACCTTCACCTAGGTCAGGGTGGGCCATGGACCGCGTGGTTGACCGACCGGAACTTAGACCCGTCGTATCCCTGGGCTTCGAGGCGCTTCTGGATCCCCGCCAGCACGTCTGCGGGTAGGGTGGGTGTCCGGCTGAGGACCCACCCGTAGCTGCGGCTGGGGTGGCCGACGACCGCGTAGGAGTAGTCCGAGGCGAGGTCCACGACCCAGTAGTCGGCGGGGAAGAACCGCAGGCCGAGGACGTTCACGAAACTCACCTTGAGCTTAGCGGGGGCCTTCGGGTCGGGGACCCACGCCCTCCCACGGGCCTCGATCCGCCGGCCAACGACGGAAAAACACACGTTGACGACCTCGATCTGCCCGTTTGGGAGGAGCGTGTAGGTGGCAGTGGTCCCCTGGGCGCAGTCCCGCTCGAACGTGGTGGGGATGCTTGCCACTGCGTACCAGGCTCCGAGGTACCGGGCGAGGTCGAGCGCGGGCACCACCTGCAATGGCGGTTTCGTCCCGATGAGCCCCGACACGACGAGCCCCACGGCCAAGGCCGCCACGATCCAGAACGCCACGTTGTCTTGCCCCACGTGCATCACCTCACGGACGTGAGAGCGATTGTACAACGGGGATGCCCTCTTGTCTGTCCTCGTGGGTTGCGACTTCCCGTTCCTTCAGCAGTACGACGGTTCCGAGTGCCAGAGCTCCATCTCCGCGGGATCGTTCTCACGAATCGATCCGGCCCAGCGTTCGGAGAAGCGATCGGATCATTTCGAGTCGGAACGCGTTGCACGTGACGACGATCGTCAGATCTCGGCTCTCGTACCACCGGACGTCCGCGAAGAACGAACCATTGCCCCCGCTGTGGCCGGCGAACCGCCGGCCTTGGTTGTCCTCGACGACCTTCCAACCGTAGCCGTACCACTGCCCGGAGGCCCCGGCTTCGACGCGAGGGGTAGTGAGGCGCCCCACGGAGGAAGCCGGGAGGATCTTCTCTTCTTTCAGAGCTTGGGTCCACTGGAACAGCTCGCCGGCCGCGGAGAGGATGCCGCCGTTGCCTCGCAGATTCCACCACGGTCCGTCGTTGGCCCAAGCGTGCTCAAGCGGGGTTCCAAATCGCTCCGTCCCCTCGGTGTAGCCCACCGCGACATCGCCAGGTGCCCATTGGGGAACCCGGTAGCCCGTGCGGACGAGGCCCGCTGGTCTGAGCAGCTCGTGGTGGAGGAATGCCTCGTACGGGAGGCAGGATGCTTGTTCCACCACGAGGGCGAGCAGGCTGTACCCAGGGTTTGAATAGCTATACCGTACTCCGGGAGCGGATTCGAGCGGCACAGTAGCGAACCATTTTACCAACCCCTCGGCTGTCATCGGCGCGTAGTCATCGCCTGAGTACAGGGGAAGCCCTGCAGTGTGGGTGAGGAGGTGGTGAAGCGCGATGCGGGCCTTGTCCGGAGGCAGGTCGGCCAGGAACCGACCCACGGGATCATCGGTTGTCAAGGCCCCGCGGGCGGCGAGGAGCACGACCGCCGCCGCGGTGAACTGCTTGGTGAGCGAGCCAATATCGAACACGGTGTCCAGGGTCACGGGGCGTCCCGTCTCGCGGTCGGCCAGCCCGTAGGGAGCATGGAGGATCGCCGACCCACAAACCGCAACGAGCACCTGGCCAGAGAAGTCGGGCAGCTCATCGCGGATACGCGCATCGGCTTCCTCAGCGCTTGCCCCACGTATCACCGATCCGGTCCCGCGGTCGCGAGGAGCGGCACGCTCGGAGCGCATCGTTCCATCATCATACCGTTCCGGGCCTTTCACATGACCTCTCAACCCCACAAGGGCTTTCGCAGCCGAACGTGAAGAAAGTAGGGGACGACCTGGGCGTCCTGGACG
>JBBIQN010000052.1:0-9277 GCA_037442305.1 Candidatus Bipolaricaulota bacterium | reverse complement strand
CCGGCATGTCCATCAGGCTCATGAAGGCGACCGCGAAGTCGAAGCTCTCGTCGGGAAACGGCAACCCGAGTGCGCTTCCTTCGATGTACTCGATCCCCAGGGGTTCGCGCGCTTCGGCCGCTTGGGCGCAGCGGACGAGCCTGGGGGCGATGTCGAGCGCGGTCATCCGTGCCCCGCGCCGGGCGAGGAGGCGGGTGTTGTGGCCCTCCCCACACCCGAGGTCAAGCCCCCGCAGCCCCCGCACCTCGGGGGGGAGGGCGAAACGCCGGAGTGTTCAGTTGATCGCGGTACACATCGTACCCAGCCCGGGACAGGAGGGTCCACGCCTCGGCGTTTTCCTCCCATAGCTTCCCCACCTCGCGATCATCCACGGGGCTATGGTACCCAGCCGGCCGCTGTAGGCTTCGGGAGGCCCCCTTTGTCGCTAAAACTGCGACAGGAACCGGATATCGTTCTGGGAGAAGAGGCGGATGTCCTCGATCCCCCAGCGGAGCATCGCCATCCGCTCCACTCCCAGCCCGAACGCGAACCCCGTGACCTCCTCCGGGTCGTAGCCGACCCCCGTGAGGACTGCCGGGTCCACCATCCCCGCCCCCATGATCTCCAGCCACCCTCCCGCATGGTGCGTCGCGCGGGCTTGTCCCTGGCGGCGGATGTGGACCTGGGCGGAGGGCTCGGTGAACGGGAAGAAGTCCGCGGAAATGCGCATCTCGTACCCCGGGCCGAAGAACGCGTTCACGAACTCCCCAAGGATCCACTTGAGGTGAGCGAAGGTGAGCCCCTTCTCCACCCACAGAAGCTCGATCTGGTGGAATACCGGGGAATGGGTGGCATCGGGGTTATCGCGCCGGTAGCAGCGGCCGGGGCACACGATGCGCACCGGGGGCGCCTGCGACTTCATGACTCGGATCTGCACGGGCGAGGTGTGGGTGCGGAGCAGCAATCCATCCGCGATGTAGAACGAGTCCCAGTCGTCTCGCGCCGGGTGATCGGCCCCGATGGCGAGGGCCTCGAAGTTGTAGTAGTCGGTCTCCACTTCGGGCCCGCTCGCGACGTCGAACCCGAGCTTCATGAAGATGTCCTCGATCTCCAGGCGGACCTGAGTCAGGGGGTGGAGACGGCCCATCGGGCGCCACTTCCCTGGGCGAGTGAAGTCGTGCTGCTCCGCAGCCAGGCGCAGTCCGATGGTTTCCCGCTCCACCTCCGCCTGGCGGGCCTCGATGGCGGTGGCGATCTCTTCCTTGAGGGAGTTGAGGAGCCTTCCGGCTGGGGCCCGCGCATCAGGGGGAAGGGTCCGCAGGGCGTCGAACGCCGCCGTGACCAAGCCCTTTCGACCCAGGAACCTGACCCGCAGGTCCTCCACGGCTGCTGGGGTGAGCGCGGTCGTGCTTGCCTGCGACCACTCTCGCCGCACTTCCTCGCACCGCGCCCGCAGTTCATCGAGGGTCATCGTGGGGCCGATTATACGAGCGGCAGCCGAACTTGGACATCGGGCTTCGCCCCACTAGAATGGCTCGGCCCGGGCGGCCCGAGGGAAGAGCCCGGCTTCCTGAGGAGGGGACATGGATCACGCAGCACGACGGAACGAGCTGTGGCAGAAGGCAAAGGGGCATGAACTCGACGCGTTTCTCGTCGTCAGCGTCGAGCGGTCGGACGGCCCGAACCTGCGGTACCTCACCGGGTTCACGGGGTCGTTCGGGATCCTCGCCCTGGGGGAGAAGCCCCTCTTCATCACCGACTCCCGCTACACCGAGCAGGCGGGGAAGGAGGTCGTGGATCTGCCGGTGGAGGAAGTCAAGGGCCGCTGGCTTCCCTGGCTCGCCGAGCGGCTGAAGGCCCTCGGGGTCACGAAGGTCGGGATCGGTCCCCACCGGACGAGCCTCCACGTGTACCAGGAGCTGGGGCGGCTCGCCTCCGGGATCGAGTTCGTTCCCCGGGCGGGGATGATCGAGGACCTGCGGCGGGTCAAGTCCGAGAACGAGATCGAGCGAATCGCCGCCGCGGCGAGGCTCACCGACGAGGGGTTGCGCTGGATCGTGGACAGGCTTGCGCCGGGGCAAAGGGAGCGCGACGTGGCCCTCGACCTCGAGATCTGGTACCGCCGCCGCGGCGCGGACGCTGTGGCCTTCGATCTCATCGTGGCCAGCGGCCCGGGGAGCGCGATGCCGCACTACCGGCCCGGCGAGCGGATGCTCGCCCGCGGCGATGCGGTCCTGTTCGACGTAGGCGTGCAAGTGGGCGGGTACTGCTCTGACCTGACGCGCGTTGTGGCGCTCGGCCCCCCGAGCGCGGAGGTGCGCGACGTGTACCGGATCGTGCTCGCGGCGAACCGGGCCGGCCTGGGGGCGGTGCGGTCCGGGAGGGCTGGGAAGGACGTAGACCAAGCGGCCCGGGACCTGATCGCGAAGGCCGGGTACGGCGAACAGTTCGGCCACGGCCTCGGACACGGGGTGGGCCTGGAGGTTCACGAAGGGCCGGGCGTGAGCCCGGTCTCTGAGGACACGCTCGCCGCGGGACACGTGGTCACGATCGAGCCCGGCGTGTACCTCCCCGGCCGGTTCGGGATCCGGATCGAGGACCTCGTTGCGGTGACCGGGGACGGCTGCCGCGTCCTGTCCGCGTTTCCCAAGGACGAGCTCCTCGTGGTGTAGAGCACCGATGGACCTCGCGGGCCTCGCGGCGCGGGTGGAGAACGAGACCCGGATCCGCGTCTTAGCACGTGACGTGGAACGGGTCCTCGCGGCGGTTCGCGCCTCCGAGGACATGTGGCGGATCGTCGAGCTCAGTCGGGCGCCTTTTCTCGCGGTCTGCGGGGCGGTGCGCGTCCTTGCGGCGGAGGGCTGGGTGAGGTGGGACGCCGACCTCATCCGCCTGACCCCGGAGGGCGAAGTGGCCTGTGTCCGCTTGGGCATCGCTCCTGCTTGCACCCTGGACTGCGCACGCTGCGGCGGGCGCGGGGTCGAGATCGGTCTTCTGCGTGACGTCGCCGCCGCGTTCCACCGGGTTGCCGCTGATCGGCCGGAGGCGTCCCAGGAGTTCGATCAGGGGTACGTGACCGAGGAGACAACGGTCGCCCGGATTGCCGCGCTGTGGGCGCGGGGAGACCTCGCCGGGAAGGACCTCCTTGTCCTCGGGGACGACGATCTCGTGTCCGTAGCGGCTGCCCTCACCCGCCTCCCGCGGCGGGTGGCCATGCTCGATGCGGACCCCCGCATCACCTCGTTCGTGGAAAGGGTCGCTGTCCGCGAAGGGCTGGAGATCGAGGTCTTCGACCACGACCTCCGCCAGCCCCTGCCGCGCGAGATCGAAGGGCAATTCGATGCGTTCGCCTGCGACCCCACGGAGAGCTTGCCGGGGTTCCTCCTCTTCGCCGGACGGGGGGTATCCGCCCTCCGCGGGCCCGGCAGCGCGGGGTACCTCGGGCTCACCCACGCCGAGGCGTCGCTTCCCAAATGGCGGGCGATTCAGCAGGAACTCCTCGCGTGGGGGGCCGCCCTCACCGACGTGCGCGACGGGTTCCACACGTACGTCAATTGGCCGTACGTGGAGACGATGCGCGGTTGGGAGCACCTTCCCGTACGGCGGGTGCCGGGGAGGTTCGAGCCGTGGTACAGGTCTGCCCTCGTGCGGATCGAGCTCGTCACAGAGGCGCGGGTCGAGCTTGGGCGCGTCACGGGGGACATCTTCCTCGACGACGAGGCCGCAACGACGTGAGGCCGGAGAAAGTAGCTCTAGGTGAGCATCTCCTTCTAGAGGGGTAACAAGTTCCTGGGGTTTCCCCTATAATGGCAAGCGAGATGGCACGCCACAGGAACATGGCAAGTGAACGCACGGAACCTGGGCCGGGGCTAGGGGGACTTGCGGCGCCGCTCATCCCGCGGCGGGTGTTTTTCACCCGGGGGGTGGGGCGCCACAAGGAGGAGCTCCGCTCGTTTGAGCTCGCCCTCCGCGATGCCGGGATCGAAAAGCTGAACCTCGTCCACGTGTCGAGCATCATGCCGCCCGCATGTAAAGTCGTTTCCCGCGCCGAGGGGCTGCGCGCGCTCGAACCCGGACAAATCGTGTTCTGCGTGTTCTCCCGGTGCGCCTCGAGCGAGCCCCATCGGCTGATCGCCGCGTCCGTCGGCTGCGCGATCCCCGCGGACCGCGCGGCCTACGGTTACCTCTCCGAGTACACGTCGTTTGGGAAAAAGGAGAAGCAAGCCGGGGATCACGCTGAGGATCTCGCCGCCTCGATGCTCGCCTCCACCCTCGGGATCGAGTTCGACGACGAACTCGTGTGGGACGCGAAAAAGGAGATCTGGAAGATCTCCGGGAAGATCGTGCGCACGATGAACATCACCCAGTCCGCGGTCGTGGACAGCAAGGGCTACACCACGGTCGTGGCGGCAGCGGTGTTCGTCCCCTAGGACCATGGCTCCCACCAAGCGCGACTTCCTCCGGATGCCCGTCGAGCAGCTCGATCCCCGGGAGTTTGACGTGCGCTCCCTTCTGGAGGCGATGGGGAAAACCGCGTTTCAGGCCCGCAACTTGGCCCGGGCAGCCGAGATCTACGACCGGATGCTCGCCGATCGGGAGTGCGCGATCATCCTCTGCCTTGCAGGATCTCTCGTCAGCGCTGGCCTCGGCCGCGCGATCGCCGTCCTCCTCGAGCACGGGATGGCTGACGCTATCGTCGCCACCGGGGCGAACATCGTGGACCAGGACTTCTTTGAGGCCCTTGGCTTTCGTCATTACATCGGAAGCCCGGAGGTGGACGACAACGTCCTGCGCGAGCTCCACATCGATCGCATCTACGACACGTTCATCGACGAGGACGAGCTGCGGGCCTGCGATCATACGGTGGCGGAGATCGCGGACTCCCTCCCTCCCCGCGCTTACTCGTCGCGGGAGTTCATCGCGGAAATGGGGCGGTGGCTTGCCGCGAGGGGGAAGGGGGAGGGCTCGATTACCCGCCTCGCCCACGAGAAGGGTGTCCCCATCTTCTGTCCAGCGTTCTCCGACTCCAGCGCGGGGTTCGGCCTCGTCTGCCATCAATGGCACAGGCCCGACCTCCACGTGGCCATTGATTCGGTGAAGGACTTCCTCGAGCTCACGAAGATCAAGATCGCGGCGCAGGAGACAGGCCTCGTCATGGTCGGGGGCGGGGTCCCCAAGAACTTCGCCCAGGACGTCGTCGTCGCAGCAGAGGTCCTTGGGATCGAAGCCTCGATGCACAAGTACGCGATCCAGATCACGGTCGCCGATGTCCGGGACGGCGGGTTGTCCGGCTCGACCCTCAAAGAAGCGAGTTCCTGGGGGAAGGTAGCCCAGGGGCTAGAGCAAATGGTATTCGCGGAAGCCACGCTTGCCCTCCCGTTGGTCGTGAGCTATGTCTACCACCGCGGGACGTGGAAGAAGCGCCCGCCGCGGAGGTTGGCCGAGCTCTTGGAAAAGGGCCAACCCGCCGCTGGCTAGCCTTCTCTGCACGGACGCGCTTCCCTGGCTAGAATCCCCCCGTGGACGAAGGGCGCCGCTTCCCCTGGTGAAGGCGGGCCCTTTGCCCCTAGATCCCGTTCCAAGCGGAGGTGAACCGTGTGGTCACTCGGTAGGCAGCTTGCGGTTGAGCTTTGGGACTGCGAATGCCAGCCGGACGACGCGGACGAGATCCGGCATTGGCTACGACGGGCAGCGGACAAGGCCCGGGCGACGCTCATCGACATCCAGGTCCATCGGTTCAACCCTCACGGGATGTCCGCGGTGGCGATGCTTGCGGAGTCCCACATCGCGATTCACACGTGGCCGGAACGGGGCTATGTGGCCCTGGACGTCTTTACCTGCGGGGAAGACGTGTCCCCGGAGGGGGCGGTGGAGGTGCTGTGCGAGATCTTCAGGCCCCGGCGCACAACCGTGATCGAGATCAGGCGGGGGGGTGGGGCTGTGAGCGAGGGGTGGCTGTGGGAGGATCAGGCTCCCGGCGTCCGGCTGGGGCTCAAGGTGGCGGAGCGCCTTCACGAGGAACGCACGGCCTGCCAGCAAATCGCGATCGTGGCCACCGAGGCCCTGGGGCGCGTCCTCGCCCTCGATGGGCGGTTCATGCTCTCCGAGTCCGACGAGGCGTTCTACCACGAGATGCTCGTCCATCCGGCCCTCCTCTCCCATGACGCCCCGCGGCGGGTTCTCATCGTCGGGGGCGGGGATGGGGGGGCGCTGCGCCAGGCCGTTGCGCACCCGTCGGTGGAGGAAGCGGTCCTCGTGGAGATCGACGGCCGGGTGGTGGCGACTGCCGCCAAGCACCTGTACGCGATCCACAACGGGGCGTTTGATGACCCGCGGGTTCGCCTCGTGATCGCCCCCGCAGAGGAGTTCGTTCCCAGCAAGAAAGAGGCGTTCGACGCGATCCTCGTTGACTCCACCGACCCCGTGGGGCCAGGGAAGGCGCTGTTTGCCCCGAGTTTCCTTGGGGCGTGCCGGGAAGCCCTGCGGGAGGGGGGGGTCGCGTCGTTCCAGGCCGGATCTCCGTTCTACGCCCCCCAGGGGTTCGCGGACCTCCTCCGCGCCCTGCGGGAGATCTTCCCGTGGTGCGCCCCGTACCTGGGGTTCGTTCCTCTGTACCCATCCGGCCTGTGGTCGTACGCTCTTGCGGGGAAGAGGCCCCTTGATGTGGACGACGCGGTGCTTGCGGAGAGGTACCGCGCGCGGGGGCTTGTCACGCGCTACTACACGCCACGGGTGCACCAAGCAGCGTTCATCCTTCCCCGGTTCGTGGAGGACCTCGTGGGGATGGGCGCATGATCGGTCCGTTGCGGTTCCTGGGGCTAGAGGCGCCGTTTTCGGCCGCGCGGGTGGCGATCCTCGGGGTCCCGCTTGAGCGCACCGTGTCCTACCGCGGTGGGCCTGGGCAAGCCCCAACCGCGATCCGCCTGGCCTCGGACTCGATCGAGCTCTACTCCCACTTGTTCCACTGCGACCTCGCCGGGCTCGGCGTGTGCGACCTTGGGGACGTCGATCCCCACCTTTCGCTGGAGGAGATGCTCGCGGTCACGGAGAAGGAAGCGGCGCGGGTTCTGAAGGCCGGGAAGGGGATCGTGGTCCTCGGGGGCGAGCACACGGTGGCCCTCCCCGCGGTCCGCGCCGCCCGAGAGATGGGCCCTGTGCAGGTGGTGGCCCTCGATGCCCACACCGACCTCCGGGATGAGTACGGAGGGGAGAGGGTCGCCCACGCCACCGTCCTCCGCCGGGTGAGCGAGGTCGCGGACCGCCTCGTGATCGTAGGGGCGCGGTCGTTCTTCGGGGCCGAGGCCGGGGAACCGTTCTTCGCCCAGCCCCAAGAGATCCGGGAGAGACTGGATCCCAGGCTTCCCGTTTGGCTGACCCTCGACCTCGACGCTCTTGACCCCTCGCTCTGCCCGGGGGTCACGAACCCGGAGCCAGGGGGACTGGGCTACCCAGAAGTGATCGGAATCTACCGGATGCTCTCCCGGTTCCATGTGCTGGGGATGGACATCGTAGAGCTTGCCCCCCCGTTTGATCCCTCCGGCGTGTCGGCGATCACCGCGGCCAAGCTTGTCTTGGAGGCGATCGCCGCGTTTTGGAGCCCAGCGGGCGAGGGCTGAAGCCCCAAACCAGGGCGACGCCGAACGCGAAGTCCTTGGGGTCGGTCGGGGCTACCTCGCCCGGCGTCTTGGCGCGGCGCGACCGGAGGAATCCCGGCTCTCCCCCGGCACGAGGTCGGTCTTCTCGTGGAGCGCGGCCGCGACGAGGGCGATGAGCTTGGCCGCATTCGCGACATCCCGGAGAGACACGGCCTCGCACGGGGAGTGCATGTAGCGGTTGGGGATCGAGACGAGGGCGGTGGCCATCCCGGCGCGGTTGAGCTGCATCGCGTTCGCGTCCGTGCCTGTTCCGGCAGGAGCAGGCTCGATCTGGTACGGGATCTTCGCTTTCTTGGCGGTCGCCACGAGGAGGTCGAAGAGCTTCGGGTTGATGTTCGGGCCGCGGGCGATCACCGGGCCCATCCCGAGCGCGGTCTCCCCGAGTTTCCTCTTCTCTCCTTCTGTCCCTGGGGTGTCCGTGGCGTGACAGACGTCGACCGCGATCCCCACTGTGGGATCCAGGCCGTAGGCGCTCGTCCGCGCCCCGCGGATCCCGATCTCCTCTTGCACGGTCGCCACGGCGAACACGGCCGCCTTCGGCTCGCGGGCCTTGAGATGGCGCAGCGCTTCGAGGACCACGAACGCCCCGATCCGGTCGTCCACCCCGCGGGCGACGAGGAGGTCCTCCGCGAGGCGGTCCGGGTTCAGGGCAAGCACCACCGGGTCGCCGATGTCCGCCTTCTTTTGGGCCTCGGCTTTCGATCTCGCGCCGATGTCAATCCACAGCTCCTCGACCTTCACGCCCTTCTTCTTGTCCTCATCCTCGAGGAGGTGGATAGGTTTCCGGCCGATCACTCCCAGGACTCGCCCTGTCTTCGTTCGCACCCACACCCGCTGCCCGGGGAGGATCTGGGCGTCCCAGCCCCCGATCGGGCGCACGTAGAGGTAGCCTCCGTCGGTGATGTAGGACACCATGAGCCCGATCTCGTCCATGTGGCCGGCGAGCATGACCCGGGGAGCGCCCCCCTCGTTGAGGGAGGCAAACGCGTTCCCGTGGAGGTCCACCCACGTGCGCTGGGCAAACTTCCCCGCCTCTTCCTGCCACACTGCGGCGGCCTCGGTCTCAAACCCCGACGGGCTGATCGTGGAAAGGAATCGCTCCAGAAACGCAACCCTTCGTTGGTCCATCTCCGTTCCTCCGGTTCAGAAGATGGAGGAGTCTACCACGTGGGAGGCGGGCCGTGTTCCCCTGGGAAGGCGTCAGCAGGTGAGGTGAAGGAGGGCACACACCTTCTTCGCGTGGGAGAGGTCGTTGTACGCCTCCACGGCCTCGCCCGTTCGCACGGAGATGAGCGCCACCTTCTGCCCTGCAAGGTTCCGCTCCGCTTCTTTTGTGATCCGGAGGAGCCCGGAGAACCCTGTACCCACCACAAGCACCTCGGGAGAAAAGGCCAGCGCTCCTTCAAGGTCCTCGGGGTGGACAGCGTGCCCCTCCCGCCGCCGCCACTCCCGAACCTCGCGTGGTGCCACAAGGAGGTCGTGGGTGTAGGGGATCCCATCCACCTCGATCCGCCCAAAGTGGTAGCCTGAGAGACGCATTGGTACCACCTCCTGACTGAATGGTACCGAGATCGCGATCCTGAAGTTGCCCGGTATCGTGGACGGGTTATGGCCTACGGAGTTCCGGCGGCAGATCGTGGACA
>JBBIQN010000051.1:0-11848 GCA_037442305.1 Candidatus Bipolaricaulota bacterium | reverse complement strand
TGCGCGGCCGCTACCACCACCCCGCCGTCCGCGCCGACGACATCGCCGGGCAGCGGACGCGTGGCCCTACAGGTGGTTAGGCCCAGTGCGAAGGTGCCGCGAGATGAGTGTCTCAGCCGGCGGGTGAACCTCAGCACAGGACGTGCAGGGCCATTTCTCCCCGGATCTCCAGTCTTAACGGGACAGATCCACAGGGAACGCCGCGACTGAAAGCGGGAAGGCTGTCGACGCACGGAACAACATCGGCCTCCTGTAGGACTGCACCCGCCCCTCAGCGGCTACATCACCCTGGCATGACCTTAGCTGCCGGCGCTTTCGTATCGGCGCCTTCCCCGGCGCCATAGAATCCCGACCAGACCCCATAGCCCAAGGACCCAGGATGGTGCTATGACAAGCCACTCCCAGGAGGTGTCCCGCAGCACGCTTGCACTGGGAGCGTAGGCCACCAGTCCTAACGGGAATACGAAGGTGAGCACCCACCTCGAGGCATCGAGGGTCAGGTCTTGTTCCGTGCATTGTTGTTCCAGATGGTCATGTCCGCGCCCGGTTCACAGCGGGCGTGCTCGCTGAAGGCGACGTCTATCAGATCCTGGACGAACTCCTTGTCCCCAAGAAGACGAGCGATGATTGTTTCCTGTTCCCCCTTGGGCAGAGCCTCGAACGCTGTCCAGAAAATCTCAGCTGTCGCTTCCTTGGCCGTCATGCGATCCCTCCTCTTGTTGCTGCAGAAGGTAGTGGTCGAGGTGTTTGACGGTTGGGTTGAGACCAGCGGCGCGGGCCTGCTGGTAGAGGTGCCAGAAACGAATGACATAGCGTGCGTAGGTTCTATCTGCAGCGGTGGGCGCGTCGAACTGGTCGAACGCCTCCTGCCAACGGATCATCTTCCGGCAGGCAGCCTCAGCGTAGGTGTCGACAATAGGCACAGCCGGGCAGTGGAAGTGCATGTACTTGGAGGCGAAGGATCGGGGTGATTGGTTTCGCAGAAGCACCGGTCGGATGAGGGCGATGAACCGGCCGTGAAGGTCGAGTATGGCGCGGAGTTTGTCGGGGGCAAGCGGCTCCGCGAGGTGCCGCAGGCGGTCGAACAGGTTGTCCACTTCCCTTCCGTGGGCAAGCAAATGTTTGCCGAGCTTGGTCATGCTCCCGCCCTGTGTGCCGTCAGCGGGAATCCGGCGCTCGATGCCGGTAGCGTAGGTCCGGCTGATGATCCAGAGTTTGGCGTTCACGGCGCCCTGATCGCTGTGACCAGGATACCGCTGACACAGGTCGTATAAGGCCTGATCGGTAGCCCTCCATGAGCGGTCATAGTCGGCGATGGCGCGACGGTAGCTGTCGGCCGAGAAGATCACTTGCCTGCTTGGCATGCCATCGCGGTGAGGAAGGCCAAGCCCTTTGCGTGTGTCATGCACCGATGATCCCACGCAGCGCCTCCCATTCCTCCTTGGGAATGCTGTAGGTGTGCTCGGGGGCGGGGAACTTGCCCTCCTTCACGTCCTTGATGTAGCCCTGGAACGCCTGGAGCATGGCTCCCGACACATCGGCGTAGCGCTTGACGAACTTCGGGGTGAACGCCTCGAACAACCCCAGGATGTCGTGGACGATCAGGAGTTGCCCATGGCACGCCGGCCCGGAGCCGATAGAGAGAATCGGCACCTTCGCTCGCCCGGTGATGACCTCGGCGACCTTGGCCGGGATCGCCTCCAGCAGGATCGAGAACGCGCCCACTTCCTCCAAACACTTCGCGTCCTCAATCAATGCCTTGGCGGTGGCCGCGCTCCGTCCCTGGGCCTTGAGCCCGCCGATCGCGCTCGCCGCCTGGGGGGTGAGGCCGATGTGCCCCATCACCGGGATCCCCGCCTTCACGATCGCCTCCACCCGCTCTGCCATCCGTGCCCCGCCCTCGAGCTTGACCGCGTCCGCCCCTCCCTCGGCGATGAACCGGCCTGCGCTGCGGATCGCGGTCTCGTCCGAGGGCTGGTAGGACATGTACGGCATATCGCCCACCACGAACGCCCGCGTCGCGGCCCGGGACACGGCACCGGTGATCGCGACCATGAAGTCCAGCGTCGCTGGGAGCGTCGTCTTGTGCCCGAGGAGGCACATCGCCCCGGAGTCTCCGACCAGGATCATGTCCATCCCCGCCCGGTCCTCGAGCAGGGCCGTGGGGTAGTCGTAGGCGGTGAGGAACGTGATCTTCTCCCCCCGCTCCACCATCGCCAGAAGATCCGGGATCCTTACCTTCGCCCGCGTCTCGTCCATCGCTCCTCCTTCCGTCCCATGGTAGCGGGGGAGAGGCGGGGGGCCAAGCGTCGCTTGGGCCGGGCGAGAGCCGGGGGTAGGCTTCAAGCGTGCTCAAAGGGCCGCTACGGGAAGTGGAGGCGTTCCGCCGGGCCGTCCAGACCTGGTACCGATCGAGCGCGCGTAGCCTTCCGTGGAGAGGGACCCAAGATCCGTATCGGGTCCTCCTCGCCGAGGTCCTCCTTCAGCAGACGCGGGTGGAACAGGCGCTCGGGTACTATGCCCGGTTCCTGGCCGCGTTCCCCGATTTCGGAGCCCTCGCCCGGGCGACGGAGGAGGACGTGCTGCGGGTGTGGGCGGGGGCCGGCTACTACCGCCGGGCGCGGAACCTCCACCGGTTGGCTCAGATCGCGGTCGAGGAGGGCTTACCGCGATCGTACGACGGGCTTCTCGACCTGCCGGGGGTCGGGCCGTACACCGCGGCGGCGGTGGCCTCGATCGCGTTCGGGGCGGCGGTGGCCGCGGTGGACGGGAACGCGCGGCGGGTGCTTTGTCGCCTGTTTGCGCGAAGAGCACCGCGCCCGCGGTGGCTTACGGAGACGGCGCAGGCTCTTCTCGATCGCCACGATCCGGGCGGTTGGAACCAGGCGCTCATGGATCTCGGATCCACGATGTGCACCCCGAAGGCCCCACGGTGCTTGACTTGCCCAGTGGAATCGCTCTGCGCAGGGGCAGGGAGCCCCAACCGCTACCCCACCCCGCGGACGCGCCGGAAGAAAGATGCGGAGGCGGCGGCCCTTGTTCTCCGCGGCACGCGCGGGTACGTGCTGGAGAAGCGCGACGGGCAGGCCCTGAGCGGGCTGTGGGGATTTCCGTTTGCGGAAGGGGGCCATGCGCTGTCGGCTCTCCTCTCCCGGTACGAAGTGCGGGAGGCGCGGGCCATCGGCACCGTGCACCATGCGTTCACCCACAAGCGGCTCACCGTCACCGTGTACGGGGCTCCCTGGTCGGGCCCCGGCCAGGACCCGGCCTCGCGCCCCCTGTCCGTGCTCGACCGGAAGATCCTCGCCTTGGCTGCCCCAGAGAATGAGGTTCTGTAGCGTCGCACCCTGTGTGCGACGGCCGCTCGAGATCCGTTGTCCGTGGTCCGGAGTCCGGGGTCCGTAGCGGCGGACCCTGTGTCCGACGCGAGATCGTCGGCGACGAAAGGCCGTCGGGCATGAAGCCCGACGCTACAGCCAAATCTCCGTTGGAAACAAGCTCTGACCTCGCAGGATCCTCGTCCGAAGCACGGACAGGACCCGCCCGGTGCATGAACCCCCACCGCAGCGGGAGAGGTGAGTTGCGTGCAACGACGGGGAGATCCAGAATACATCCTCCTACGGAGGGATCATGAAGGTCATCGCGGTCATTGGTCACAAGGCTTCCGGCAAGACGACGTTTCTGCGCCGGCTCATCCCCGTGCTCGTGGAGCGCGGGTACCGCGTGGGGACGGCCAAGCACGTCGGGCCGGAGGTGGAGCCGGACACACCGGGGAAGGACACTCAACTTCACCGCGAAGCCGGCGCGGAACGAGTGCTTCTCTACTCCGACGTCCGGGGAGCCTTGTTCTGGGACCACGAGGGCGTGCCCGTGGAAGAGTGCCTTGAGCAGTACATGGCGGATCTCGACCTCGTGCTCCTCGAAGGGTTCAAGACCTTGGACTACCCGAAGATCGAGGTCTACCGCGCGGGGGAACCCCTCGCCGGACGGACCCCTGTCCTCGCCGTCGTCTCCGATCGGCCGGTGCGCGTTCCAGATAGCGTCGAGCTGCTGCCCCTTGACCCGGAGGCGGTGGCCGACTTTCTGGAGGCGGAGATCCTCGCCCCGTGACCTACTTCGGCCGGGTGGGCGCCTACCCGCGCGACGCGCGGCTGTTCCTCGCGAGCTCGATCCTGACTGGGTTCGTGGGGAGCATCCAGGGTCTCCAGTTCAACCTCTACCTTCGCGCTCTAGGCTACGGCCAGGACTTCATGGGGATCCTCGCCTCGATCCCCGCGTTCACCACGATGGCCCTTGCCCTTCCGTTCGGGCTTCTGGCCGGGAAGCTCGGCTACCGGCGGGCGATCCTCATTGGGATGGCGCTCCAAGCAGGCGGTCTGCTTGTGCTATGCCTCGTGCCGGAGCAGCTGCCGCTCGTGGGAGCACGGATCTTCGCTGGGGTGGGCGCGACCCTGGCTGGGGTGGTGGGGGCGCCGTTCCTCGCCGCCGCCGTGGGGGACCGCGACCGGGCGCACCTGTTCGGGTTTCAGGCCGGGGCAAGCATCCTCTCCGGAGTGGTGGGGTCGGCGCTGGGCGGACTCTTGCCCGGCCTGTTCTCTCAAGCCTTCGGCCTCCCCGCGGAAGGGGTTCTCGCCTACCGCGCGGCGCTGCTCTGCACGTTCGCCCTCTACCTCGTGGCGATGGTTCCCATCTCGCGGATCACCGGGTCCGGACGCTGGGAGCGGCCGCGGCTCGGGGACGTGCTCGCCCGGCGCTCGCTCGTCCTACGGCTGGTAACGATTCAGACGACGATCGGCCTTGGGGCCGGTCTCGTGATCCCGTTCGCGAACATCTTCTTCCGCCTTAAGTTCGCGGCCTCCGACCCTGCGCTGGGCACGCTGTTCGCGATCAACGCGCTCCTGATGGGCCTGGGGAACTTCGCCGCGCCGGCCCTCGCCGCGCGCATCGGCCGCGGGAGGACGGTGGTCCTGTCCCAAGGGCTCTCGCTCCCGTTTCTCCTCCTGTGGGGGTTCGGACCTACACTGGCGTGGGCGGCAACCGGGTACCTCATCCGCACCCCACTCATGAACCTCGCCGGTCCGGTATTCTCCCTCCTTGTGATGGAGCTTTTCCCTCCGGGGATGCGGAGCGGGATGAACGGGATCCTCATGGTGGCGTGGAACGCCGGATGGGCCCTCGGGTCGCTCGCCTCAGGGTACCTGCAGGTGGCGCTCGGGTTCGCGTACCTCTTCCCGTGCACGGCGGTTCTCTATGCGGCGGCGGTGTACCTGAACTGGCGAGCGTTCCGACACCTGGGCGTGGACGCGCCGAGCGAGGTTCAGAGGCCCGCGTCCGTGCCCACGGCCCGTTCGTGGTGGCGACGATGAGCGCGCTCTACGATCGAATCTACGATCTCATCCGCCAGATCCCCCGCGGAAAGGTGGCCACGTACGGGGACATCGGCGCATGGGCCGGCTGCGGGGCGCGCACGGTGGGATATGCATTGGCGGCACTGAGATCAACGAAGGTGGAACCGCCTGTCCCGTGGCAGCGGGTGATCAATGCGCAAGGGAAGTGCAGCCTCGGAGAAGAGCAGCAGCGCCTCCTCGTAGCGGAGGGCGTGACCTTCGGCCCTGATGGGCGAACCGATCTCGCCCGGTTCGGTTGGGATGGGCCTGCAGAGCGAAGGGGGAGGCGGTGATGCGGTGGGCCGCTCTCAGCGCCTTCTTGATCGTCCTTTTCGCGGCATGCCTCAGCGCGGCGATGGACCAGGAGCGGGTGATCCTCACCGGAGTTCCCCCTCTGGGCCCGACGTGGTGGAAGGATGAGGCGGGCGCGAACGTTCCCGCAGGCTGCGGACCGGAGGCAGGGCGCCTGCTCCTCTCCTATTACGACCGGAGGTACGGGTACCGGTTCGTGCGCGACGATCCGGCGAAAGCGATCAAGGATCTCCACGCGCGAATGGGCACGGTCACCGTGTTCTGGGCAGGGACGCGTCAGGGCCTCACCTGGCCGTGGGCGTTCGCCCCTGGCCTCCGGGCGTACATCGAGGCCCGCTGCCCCCGCGGGGCGAGCCTGGGGAGCTTGGACGCGGATCTTCGGAAGGTGTTCGAGACCTCGGTTGCGCTCATCCAGCGCGGGGAGCCCCACGTGATCCTGTTTGACTGGGGTGGAGAGGGCGGGATCTTCCCCAACCACTACGCGGTTGTCGTGGGCTACGACGTCTCACTGGGCCGGAGGCACCTTGTCCTCAACCCCGGCTGGGGGTACGACTTCCAGCTCCTCGACATGGGGGACCCCGCCGTGGCACCAGCGACCTTGTTTTGGATCGAGAAGATCGCGGATCCGCCGGATGCCGGGCCTGGGGTCCGGATCGGCCCGCCACCGGGGGCTGGGATGTGGGAGAAGGACGAGAAGGGCAATGTACAGCTCAGGCCCATCCTTCGCCTGCACAACGATCCGGGGAGCACCGTGCGCTGGCCTCCATCTACCCGCGTCGAGTTCCTCGTTCCCGGGGCCGACGACCTCGCGATCGCGGTCTGGGACAGCCGGTGACGTCGTACAAGGTTGGCCGCGATGGCTTAGGAAGCTAGAGTGTCTACGAGGAGGGAAGGGATGCAGGCGCAGCCGACGAGGAACCTCGCCCTCGAGCTCGTGCGGGTGACGGAGGCCGCCGCGCTCGCCGCGGGCAGGTTCATGGGCCGTGGGGACAAGGCGGCGGCCGACCAGGCCGCCGTCGAGGCGATGCGGTACATGCTCTCAATCGTCCCGATGGAAGGGACTGTCGTGATCGGGGAGGGGGAAAAGGACGAGGCCCCCATGCTCTATAACGGAGAACGGGTAGGAACAGGCGACCCGCCGCAGGTGGACATCGCCGTGGACCCCATCGATGGGACGCGCCCCCTTGCCACCGGGAACCTGAACGCGATCTCCACCGTGGCCATCGCCCCGCGGAGGACGATGTTCGATCCCGGGCCGTTTGTGTACATGAACAAGATCGCCGTGGGCCCCGCGGCGAAGGGCAAGGTGGACATCACCGCTCCCGTGGAGGCGAACCTCGCCGCAATCGCCCGGGCCAAAGGGGACCGGGTGGAGGACCTAACCGTGATCATCCTCGACCGGCCCCGCCACGAGAAGCTCATCGCCGACGTCCGGCGGTGCAAGGCGCGGATCCGCCTTATCCCCGACGGGGACGTGGCGGCGGCTTTGATGACGGCGTGGCCGGACTCGGGGATCGACGTCCTCCTCGGGATCGGGGGGACGCCGGAGGGCGTGTTGGCGGCGTGCGCCCTGCGCGCGATGGGGGGAGAGATCCAAGGGAGGCTTGTGGCCCGCGACGCGGACGAGCTCCGCCGGGGCCGGGAGATGGGCTTCGACTTCGAACGGACCTTGACGATGGATGACTTTGTGGCCTCGGACGACGTGTGCTTCGCGGCTACCGGGATCACGGACGGCGAGCTCCTGCGGGGTGTGAAGTACGCGGGCGGTGGGGCGACCACAGATAGCCTCGTCGTGCGCGGCCTCTCCGGCACCGTACGCCAAGTCCGTGCGATCCATCGGTTGGAGAAGCTGAATCGGATCAGTCCGATCCCGTACTAGGAGGGAGGAATGGCGGAGATTCTGACACGGTGTGGGTACCGGTGCGATCTCTGCCTGGCCTACACGGAGAACATTCACGGCCCGGAAGATCAGAAGAAGATCAGCGACGGTTGGTTCGCGTACTACGGGTTCCGGATCCCGCCCGAGGAGATCCGCTGCGACGGATGCCTCGCCCCGGATGCGGAGCGCCCACGGCTGGTGGATGCACGCTGTCCAGTTCGGGCATGTGTTCTCGCCAGAGGTCTCGCGAACTGCGCGGGGTGCACCGAGTACGCCTGCGATACGCTGGCGACCCGAATCGTGACCCGGGCGGACCTGGAGGCGAGGCTCGGTCGTCCGCTTCCAGAGGAGCACTACCGGGACTTCGTTTGGCCCTACGAAAGCAGACCTCGTCTCGACGCGCTGCGCGACGCAGGCGCGATCTGAGCGGCCTCTACCCATCGTATCCTTATCTCTTCCAGTCTTCCAGCGCTCCTCAGCCCAAGAGATCTCGATACTTGCGAGAGCAGGCTGTGTGGAAATGCGAGACTCGGGCTTCTCGCACGCCGGGTTCTTGGTGAACGAACGCGCAAGTTACGCGACGGAACGCCTCTCACTCCCACCCTCTCCACCCTATGGGGGGAAAAAGAGGAGGGGGGGCGCATGGTGAAAGAACGTCGGTAGGGGAGGGTGTTCCGCGAACTCAGCGTGCGCTGCGGTAGCAGGGGCTCCCGGCAGGCCCCTACCGACGGCGGGTGGGCAGACGAAGGATGTGCCAGGAGACGCCGGCGGCGATCGCCACGAGGAGCGCCCTGAGCCACGTTGCCCGGGCGATGAGCGTCGCGGAGAAGGCGACCGAGCCCCAGATGAGAACGAGCGTTCCCGCCTTCCACGTCCAGGGGAGGCCCCGTCCGTCCTCGTAATCGCGGAGGTACCGGCCGAACTGGCGGTTCTCGCGAAGCCACGCGTGAAGTCGCGGCGAGCTGCGGGCGAAGCACCACGCGGCGAGGAGGAGGAACGGGGTCGTGGGAACGATGGGCAGGATCCCCCCCACCACCGCCAGGGCCAGGCAGAGGAGCCCGCAGCCGACGAGGACGAGGCGAGGGGGGTGGGGGGAGGCCACGCGGTCAGGCCGAAGGCGCGGCCGTGCGGGCCTGCGCCAGGGCGGCAATCTCGTTGGCGATGTCGAGCGAGGCGTTGGGGTACGCGATCCGGCGCGCGCTCGCGCTGCGGCGGAGAAGTCCCTCTGGGGATGCAATCCAGGCCTGAAGGGTGGCTCGCACCTCATCCGGCGTCTTCGCGTACACGCCCGCGCCGGCCTCGGTTACGAACCGCGCGTTGGGGAGCTCGTTCACCATGCCGCCGGTGAGGATCATGGGGAGGCCTAGGATCGCCGCCTCGGCGATCACCCCGGGACCGGGCTTGCCGATGACGAGGTCCGCTCCCCGCATGAGGGTCTCCATGTTCGTCACGAACCCGTACACGTGGGGGGAGACCTGCCACGGGATCGCACGCAGCCGCGCCGCGAGGGGCTCGTTCCTCCCCGCGACGATCGCCAGCTGTACCTCCAGGCCGTCGAGGGACCGCGCGAGCGCCTCCAGCCCCCCCATCCCCTCCGCCCCGCTCACCACGAGAGCTATGGGAAGATCCTTGTCCCACCCGAGCTCGTTTCGGGCCTCGGGCTTCGTCTGGGAGAGGAGGGCGAACTTCGGGTGCGCGGGGTGGCCGACGAGGCGCAGCTTGTCCGGGGACAGCCCCAGCTTCAACCCCTTCTCGATCGCGCTTGGCGTGGGAACCAGGCACCGATCCACCCCAGGGTGGAACCACCCGCTGTGCGGGGAGGCCATGTCCGTGATCACGGTCAAGAGGGGGATCCCCTGCCCGGAGGAGCGGCGGGCGGCCACCGCCAGCCCGGCGAACCCGGCGTGGAGGATCACCGCCACCGACCAGCGGGCGTAGGCCGTCGCCAGAGGGCCCTTCCGTCCGATCACGTGGGAGAGCCCGCCCCGGCCGACGCGGGAGGCCATGGCGCGATCCACGGCGGACACGAACAGGTCGTACGACGGCTGGTGATGGGCTACCCACCACGGGTAGATCTCCGGGGCTCGGTTGAGGGGTGGGAGCCCACATGTTCTGAATACGTCGAAGTATTCGCACTGGAACGTGTCCGGATAGCGGTGGTGGAGCGCGGCCTCGATCGCCCGGCCGGCAGAGCGATGGCCTCCGCCCGTATCCGACATGAGAAACCCGATGCGGGTCATCCGGTGGCGACTATACGCTCCCACGCGGCGGTCCGGCAAGGAAAGATCTGAACCTGTAGCGGAACATGGGTTGCAAGCTAAGCGGGACCTGAAACGCCGGTTCGTCTGGTCGGAGCGAGCGGATTTGAACCGCTGACCCCTGGCCCCCCATGCCAGTGCGCTACCATGCTGCGCCACGCTCCGCCGAAGGAGATACTACCCCCGCCCCCCCTCCCCGCCAACTTCGCGTGCGAGCCCCCGCGTTGGCCAGCAGCTCGCGAACGCACTACCATCGGCCTCTATGGAGAAGGAGGGGACATGGCGGTGTTAGGGGTCGTCCTTGGGGGAGCGTTCTCCGTCCTGTTGGTGGTGGTCGTGGCGCGGGCACTTCGCGTCCCGAGCGAGTCGCGCGCGGGCCCGTCGCAGCCCACGCCGAGTGTGGATCCCGATCGGGTTGCGTCTCACCTCGCGGAGGCGATCCGCTGTGCGACGATTTCTCACCAGGACCCGGCCCAGTTCGATCCCCACCCGTTTGCCAACCTTCGAGCCGTGTTCGGGCGGTCGTTCCCACGCGTTCACGCCGAGCTCGCGAGGGAATTCGTTTCCGAACAAAGCCTTCTCTACACCTGGCAAGGAACCGACCCCGCGCTCCGACCGATCCTCCTCATGGGCCACCTCGACGTCGTCCCTGTCGAGCCGGGGACGGAAGAGAAGTGGACCCATCCCCCGTTCTCAGGGGCAGTGGAGGGGGGGTTCGTGTGGGGCCGAGGGACGCTCGACACGAAGGGGAGCGTGGTCGCGATCCTGGAGGCCGTCGAGGCGCTTCTCGCGGAAGGTTTCCGGCCCCGGCGTACGGTGTACCTCGCGTTCGGGCACGATGAGGAGGTCTCCGGCCGGCACGGGGCGAAGGCGATCGCTGCGCTTCTTTCGTCGCGGGGAGTCGAGCTCGAATGGGTCCTCGACGAGGGAGGGGCGATCCTCGCCCCGGGCACGGTCTCCGGCGTGGCTGCCCCGGTGGCGATGGTCGGGGTGGCCGAGAAAGGGTACCTCACCCTCGAACTCACCGCTGAGGGCACGGGGGGCCACTCGGCGATGCCGCCCCGCGACCAAGCGGTGGCGAACCTAGCGCGGGCGGTCCGGCGACTCGAGCGCCGTTCGTTCCCCCCGCAGCTGCGGGAACCCACGCTCGGCTTCCTTACCGCGACGGCGACGCGGATGCCGTTCGCAAAGAGGCTCGTGCTTGCCAACCTCTGGCTCACCCGCTCACTTGTGGCGTGGGTGCTCACGCGGAATCCCGCCACTGCGGCCCTTGCCCGCACCACGACCGCGGTGACGATCGTTCGCGCCGGCACCAAGGAGAACGTGATCCCTCAAAGCGCCCAGGCCACGGTGAACCTCCGGCTCCTTCCCGGCGAGACGGTGGATACGGCCCTCGCCCGCGTCCGGCGGATCGTGGGGCGGGGCGTGCGCGTCGAACACGCGTCCCGAGGGTGGGACCCCTCTCCCGTGAGCCCAACCGACTCCGAGGCCTACGAGACGCTCTCCCGCGTCATCCGGGAACTCTTCCCAGACACAGTCGTCGCCCCGAGCCTCGTCGTTGGGGCCACAGACTCCCGGTATTACACGCCGATTACGGCGAGCACGTTCCGGTTCGTCCCGATCGCCCTGACGCGGGAGGACATGGGCCGCATCCACGGCACCGACGAGCGAATCTCGGTGGAGGCGCTTGCCACGTGCATCGCATTCTTCGTTCAGCTCATCAGGGAGACGACTTGACGGTCGTGAACCCCCCTCGTGTCCTTGGTCTCGCGTACCGACCGGGCTGCTTGGAGTGCGGGGCGAGGGGAGGACCTGACCCCTCGGAACCGGAGGGTCGTCCACAGCTTGGTAGGCGGCTGAAGGCCGGCCTCAAGAGGAAGCGACTTTCAGCGGGGCGAGCATGACACCTGGACAAGGACCGGGGGGGGTCGGGATCGCGCGGCTCGTGGAGTTCCTTGGTCTGAAGCGGAGCATCCTCGGGCTCTTGGCAATGGTCGTCCTCGTCGGGATGG
>JBBIQN010000050.1:0-12186 GCA_037442305.1 Candidatus Bipolaricaulota bacterium | reverse complement strand
GTGGGCGCACCCATGCACAGGACCGCCTGCCAAGTGGACACGGGGGCGCCGCCTTATGTGGGAAGTCTCCCGTTCAGATACAGTTGCCGTGCCATGGAAGGAGTGGAACTGAGGAAGGCACTGGAGGAAGCACGCTCGCTCGTGGGGGCGCGGCTGTCCAAGGTCCACCAGATCGAGGACGTCTTCCTGCTCCGGTTCTACCGACCGAGCGGGGCCCTCGCCCTCGATCCGAAGGGCAAGGCGTTCCACCGCACCGCACTCCGCCCGCCGACTCCGCCCGTTCCGCCCCCGTTCTGCCAAATCCTGCGCACGCTCACCGGCCAGCCGCTCGTGGCCCTGGAGCAGGCCGGTTTGGACCGGGTGGTGCGGCTGCGGTTCCCGGAGGCCGACCTTGTCCTCGACCTCCGCCCGCGTCAGGGCGATCTGTTCTTGCACTACCGCGACGATCGGGTGATCTCGTTCCGCGGCGGAGAGCCTCGGCCGGTGGAGTTCGCCGTCCCGGATGAACCATCCGCCGGCCTAGGGCCGAACCTCCGCCAGATCGCCGCCACCCGTCTCGGACACGTGCCCTCATCGGAGGCGCTGTCCTCGTTCGCCGCATCCCTCCTCGCCGTCCCGCCGGCGGGGTACGCCTACGAAACACGCAAGGGGATAACCGCGAGCTTTTTCCCTCAACCGGAGCTAGAACCACGGATCACCTTCTCAACGTTCTGGCAGGCCCTCGACCTTCAGCTCGAACACCGCCTGGGGACAGGAGCGGCCCGCGATCGGGCAGCGCAGATCGGCCGGGCCCTCGCGCGGCGGGAACGGGCCCTCGCCGCGCTTGCCCTAGCCGAGGCCGAGGCGCAACGCTGGCACGAAATCCAGGCGCAGGCCGACCTCATCCTCACCCGGCTCGCGGACATCCCGCGGGGCGCCGCAGCGGCGATCGTGGAGGGGTTCGATGGCCAGCCGGTCCGACTCACCCTCAACCCCGCCCGTCCCCCAACGGCCCACGCTGCCGCGCTGTACGCGAAGGCGAAAAAGCTCCGGCGGAGACTCGACGACATCCCGGACCGGCGGCAGAAACTCGAGGAGGAAGCCCGACGCCTCCGGGACCTCCGAGACCTCCTCGCCCAAGAACCGCACCTCGCCCCGTACGTCGAGGAAGAGGCGGCAGCGTTCGCTCCGTCGCTTCCCCCACCCAAGTCCACCCCGCCGGCCCGGCCCCGGGAGTTCGTCGTGGACGGGTTCCCGATCCTCGTCGGCCGCTCCGGGCGGGAAAACGATCGCCTCCTCCGCGCGGCCCAACCCCACGATCTATGGCTCCACGCCCGGGAAGTGTCGGGGGCGCACGTCCTCATCCGCACCAACGGGCGGACGGTGCCCGCGGAGGTCCTCACGCGGGCGGCGGTGCTCGCAGCGTGGCACTCCCGAGCGCGGGGTGAGCGCAAGGTCGCCGTGAGCTACACTGAGGCCCGCTATGTCCGCAAGCCCAAAGGAGCTCCGCCCGGGATGGTGACGCTCCTTCGCGAGGAGGTCATCGTCGTCCCCGGAGACAAGAGCCCATGACCGAACTCTTCTACAGCCTTATGGCGGTGGGGGCGCTCTTCGTGTGCGTGATCCCCCACGAGGTGGCCCACGGGTACGTAGCGTGGAAGCTCGGCGATCCCACTGCCAAAGCCGCGGGGCGCCTTACCTTGAACCCGATCAAGCACCTCGACCCCATCGGTTCGGTGATCCTCCCGCTCGGGCTGCTGCTCTTACGGCGGTTCACTGGGTTCCCCCCGTTCGGATGGGCGAAGCCGATCCCCGTCAATCCTTACTACTTCCGCGACACGTGGGGCGGGATGCTCTACGTGAGCTTGGCTGGCCCAGGAACGAACTTCGCGATGGCCCTCCTCGCCACGGCCCTCGGCCGGGGCCTCGTCGCCCTCGGGGTGACCAACCCCTACGCACTGGCGTTCGTCGCGCTCGTCGTCCTCATCTCCCTTGTCCTCGGCCTGTTCAACCTCCTCCCGGTCCCCCCCCTCGACGGGTCGAAGGTCCTCGCCTACTTCCTCCCCGTGCGGTGGAGGCTCCAGCTTCTGAAGTTCGAGCAGTATGGAATCCTCATCGTCGTGGCCCTTCTCTTCCTCGGGGTACTGGGGGTCGTGTTCCAGGGAGCAGAAACGCTCGCGTTCCGCCTGATCGGCATCCGGTGGGCCCTCCTCTCCGGGCTGTGGGGTTAGGCGGCTATAATCCCCGTACCGTGAACGAAAGAGAAATCGAGATCGAGCGCGTAGGAGGGGAGGTCACCCTCTCGATCAACGTGCTGGAGGAAGCGATCCGGAAAAAGGAACAGGACCTCCTCTCTGCCGCGCGGGCCAAGGTCAAGGTTCCCGGGTTCCGCCAGGGAATGGCGCCCCACGACCTCGTCCTCCGCCAGTACGGCGAGGACGAGTTCGTCCAGGACGTGAAGGACGACCTCATCCGGGAGTGGGTGTCCCGGGCCCTGCGCGAGCTGAACCTACAACCCCTGACCGCCCCTACGGTGGAGACGACCGCGTTTGTGCGGGGAAAGAAGCTCGCGTTCCGGGTTAGGTTCGCCGTGCTTCCGGAGGTGACGGTGCCCGAGGAGATCTCCCTCGTCATCCCTGAACCGGAGCCAGCCCAGGTTACGGACGACGACGTGGCCGCGGCGCAGGCCGAACTCCGCCGCGAGGCGGCGGTGCTTGAACCCAAAGAAGGTCCGGCCGCGGAGGGGGACGTGGTACGCCTTCAGCGAGGGAAGCTCGATTGGGAGGGCGAAGCCACCGCGGCCCGGCCCATCGGAAAGCAGCTTCTCGGGGTCGGCGTCGGGGAGAGGATCACCCTCACCGACCCCGAAGGAAAGTCCGAGGGGTTCACCGTGACCGGCGTGTACCGTCTCCTTCTCCCCTCTCCGGAAGAAACGGCTGGCCACTACGGGCACCCGTCGTGGGAGGCATTCACCGCGGCTGCGAAAACGGGGCTTCTGCAGGCAGCGGAGGGGCGGCGGCTCCGCGCGTGGCGCCTGGCGGCACTCGACGCGCTTGCCGACCGCCTCCAGGTCGAGGTGCCCCCAACCCTCCTTTCCGAGGCCGTCGCCGAGGAGATGAAGGAGCTGCGCCTCCCGGAAAGCGAACGGCCCAAGCTTGAGGAAGCGCTCCGCCGCAAGCTCCGCCGAGAGATCGTCGCCCATGCCGTGGCCGAGACCAAGGGGCTGTACCCGACGGAGGACGAGGCGAGAACGCGGGCGGAGGAACTGGGGCGGGACGAGGAGGCGGCCCGGGCAGGCCTCATCGTGGAACGGGCCGCGGACTGGATCATCGCCAACGCGAGGAGGAACGAGTGATCACCGAGGATGGGATGAAGATGCAGCGCTTCACCGAACAGGAACGCTTGATGTCGTACTACGACCAAGTTCTGGGTCGGCTGTTCGCCGATCGGATCGTCTTCTTGGCAGGGACAATCGTAACCGGGGCGCCGGGGAGGGTCATGCAGTACGTGGGGGCGGAGTGGATCGTGTCCCAACTCCTCAGCCTCGAGGCGGAAGACCCCGATAAGGACATCCAACTCTACATCAACAGCCCCGGCGGCGACGTGTCGGCAGCGCTCGCCATCTACGACACCATGCAAACTACAAAGTGCGCGGTGCGCACGATCTGTGTCGGCGTGGCGGCCTCAGCAGCGGCGCTCATCCTCGCCGGCGGAGCCAAGGGGAAGCGGTTCTCGTTGCCCAACTCGAAGATCTTGATCCACCAGCCGTGGGTGTCCGGCGTCGGGGGCCAGGCGGTGGACGTCAAGATCTACGCCGACGAGATCATGAAGACCCGCGACCGGGTGAACGAGATCCTCGCCAAGCACACCGGGCAGCCCAAAGAGCGGATCGAGAAGGACACCGACCGCGACTACTGGATGAGCGCCGACGAGGCCAAGTCGTACGGGATCGTGGACGAGATCATCCAGCCCCGCCGGTAGAGATCTCCCCAGCGCACCACGCACCTTCGGGCCGGTGCGGGGGACAGCCTAAGGCTTCGCGCAGATCCGCTCGACCGCGTGGGCAAACACCCTGTACGCCACCGCCAGGCCCACGCTTTCATAGAGGAAGAAGGGGCGGCCAGCCCAGGTTCGCGCCTCTTGAACGCGACACGTCTTCACGCGCAGAACGGGCGCCCCTGTGTTCGTCCAGGCAACCTCTTGGTCGTTGATCCGCGCGTAGAGCCGGAACGGGAGGGCCGCGGCGAGCGCGGGGAGTCCCCCACAAGAGGCGATCCCTTGGCGGCTCATGATCCGGCGAGCCTCGACCGAGGACCGAACCTGGATCCAGCCTTCCTCCACCGCCCTCAGCCCGACCCAGGCTGTCCGACCGTCCGAGGTGCGATAGGTGAGCCGGGGCCAGTCTTCTTCCTTGACCAAGTGGGGTACCCCCACGAGACCGACGCGGCCTGCCCAGCCGTTCAGGCAAGGGGCGGACCGGCCCCCATCTGCCAGACGCACTGCCCGCCCGAGCGTCGGTGCCACGGTGGGTGTCAACCCCGGGCGCCTGCGCCTCGGCTACAATGCGCTTCACCCGGAGGAGAGATGAGACAAGGGCGGCGAGAGGAAGGCGAGGTTCCGCGGGTCGTGGGGGCGCCTTCCCCCCGTCTCGACGCCGAGGCCAAGGTGCGGGGGGAAGCCCGCTACGCCGACGACCTCGCGTTTGCGGGGATGGTTCACGCCAAGGTGATCCGCTCGGAACGCCCCCATGCCCGGATCGTCCACCTCGATCTCGCGCGGGTGGAAGCCGCCCCTGGAGTGCTGGGCACGGCCACCGCAGCGGATATTCCAGGTGAAAACATCGTCCCCATCATCTACCACGACATGGCCGCTCTGGCTCAAGACGTGGTCCGCTACGTCGGGGAGCCGATCGCCCTCGTGGCGGCCGAGACGCGGGAGGCGGCCGAGGAGGCGGCGCTCCTGGCCCGGGTCGAGTACGAGGACTTGCCCGCGGTGTTCACTCCCCGCGACGCCCTTGTCCCGAGCGCACCCCAGGTCGCCCGACCGGATGCCGCAGATGAGGGGAACGCGTTCAATCACCTCGTCATCCGCAAGGGCGACGCCCGCCAGGGGTTCGCCCAGGCCGACGTGATCGTAGAGGGCGAGTACGAGGTGGGATACCAGGAGCACGCCTACCTTGAACCCCAGGGCGTGATCGCCGTCCCCGAGGACGGGGGAATGGCGGTGTACGGGACCCTCCAGTGTCCGTTCTACGTCCAGAACGCGGTCGCGAACGTCCTCGGCCTACCCCTGTCCCGGGTCCGCGTCGTGCAAACCGTCACCGGCGGCGGATTCGGGGGGAAGGAAGACGTGCCGAGCCACCTCGGGGCGATGGCCGCGCTCGTCGCCTGGAAGCTCCGCCGCCCAGCGAAGCTCGTCCTCGATCGAGCGGAGGACATCGCCACCACCTCGAAACGGCACCCGGGAATCATCCGCTACCGCACGGGGGCCAAGCGCGATGGAACCCTGACAGCAATCGAGGTCGAGTTCCACTACAACGCCGGGGCGTACCAGACCCTATCGAGCGCCGTCCTGTGGCGGGGCCTCGTCCACGCCGCCGGCCCCTACCGGATCCCGAACGTGAAGGTGGACGCCTACTCCGTGGCCACGAACACCGTGCCCTGCGGAGCGATGCGCGGGTTCGGGTCTCCCCAGGTGATCTTCGCCCACGAGTCGCAGATGGACGAGCTCGCGCGGCGCCTCGGGATGGACCCGCTCCACCTGCGGGAGAAGAACGCCCTGCGGGTGGGAGATGAGACGGCCACGGGCCAAGCGCTCACCGAGTCGGTCGGGCTCGGGGCGTGCATTGCGAAGGCGCGGGAGATCTCCCGGTGGGAGGAGAGGCAGGCCGAGGTGGCGGCGTTCAACACGCGGGAGAAGTTCAAGCGCCGCGGCCTCGGGATCTCGACGGTGCTGTACGGGGTGGGGATGGGGGCCAAGGCCCCGCTTCTCGATAAGGCCGGGGCGTACCTTAAGCTCGAGGCGGACGGATCGGTGACCCTCGCCGTGGGCACGACGGAGATGGGCCAAGGGGCGGCGACCGTGCTCGCCCAGATCGCCGCCGAGGGTTTGGAGCTTCCCCTCGGCTCGATCCGTCTTGCGTCGGTGGACACGTCCCGCGTGCCGGACTCCGGGCCCACCGTGGCCTCGCGCACGACGACCGTCCAGGGGATGGCCGTGCTCGGCGCGGCGCGGAAGCTGAGGCAGCGGATCGAGGATGCGGTGCGGCACATGTTCGCTCCCCAGGAGTTCACGCGGGACGGCCGCGTGTCTGCGGGCTCCGGGGCTCCGCCGCGTCACGTGGACATCGCCGAAGTCGCGCGCTGGATGTGGACCCACAACTGGGACCTCGGGGCCACGGGGTGGGCCGAGGGCGCACCGGTGGACTGGGACCAGGCGAGTGGGCTTGGCAACGCGTACTTCGTCTATTCCTACGCTTGTCACATCGCCCTGGTCGAGGTGGACGCCCTCACCGGAGAGAGCCGTGTCGAGGGCTTCTGGGCGGCGCACGACTCGGGGAAGATCGTGAACCCGGCCGCCGCCCGCGGCCAGGTCGTGGGCGGGATCGCCCAGGGGATCGGGTACGCCCTCCTCGAAGAGCTTCCCTCACGGGAGGGTCGGATCCTTGCCCCGTCGTTCACCGCCTACCACATTCCAACTGCGCTCGACGTGCCCTTGGGGATCGCGGTCGAGTTCGTGGAAGCCCCGTACTCGGGCGGGCCGTTTGGAGCCAAGGGGTTGGGCGAGGTCCCGCTCATGGCGTCCCACGCTGCGGTGGCGAACGCGCTCTCCGCGGCAATCGGGAGCCGCCTCCGCGCCTACCCGGCGCTCCCGGAACGGGTGCTCGCCCTTCTCGCGAACCCATCGTGATCCAGCGCGACGAGGAACGATCCCATCGGGCAACGTGGCCCCTCGCCCTCGGCCACGGGCTCAACGATAGCTACGGCGCGTTCCTGTCAGCGCTCTTGCCCCTCCTCATCAGCCGGTTCGGGATCTCGCTTGCCGCAGCGGGGCTCTTGTCGTCGTTCCGGGCGAGCGTGGCTTCGTTTGGGCAGCTTCCGCTGGGGGTGCTTGCCGACCGGGCCGGGGCGCGGTGGCTCGTGATTCTCGGTCCGGCCCTCACCTGCGCGGCGATGAGTCTCCTGGGGATCCTCCCCACGTACTGGGCGGTGGCAGCAGCGCTCATCGCCGCCGGGATCGGGACGGCGGCGTTCCACCCCGCGGGGGCGTCCCTCGTGTCGGGCGGGGATGGCCAGCGCGGGATCGCGATGGCCCTCTTCTCCGCTGGCGGAACCCTCGGGGCGGCCCTCGGGCCGCTCCTCATCGCCGGGGTCGCAGGAAACCTCGGGCTCTCGTTCACCCCGCTTCTTCTTGTGCCCGCGGGGGCGGTCGTGGCGCTCCTCGTGCGGGCTATGCCACCCGAGAGGCGGCCGGAGCGGAAGGAACGGCTTCGCCTCCGCGATCACCGCAACGCGGGCCAACTCGCCCGGCTGTGGAGCATCGGCGTCCTCCGCGAGTTTGTGAGCGCATCCTACGCCACGTTTCTCGCCGTCCTGTGGACCCAGCGGGGAGCAACCCTGACCGTGGCCAGCCTCGCCCTCACCGTGTACGCCCTGTCCGGGGCGGTGGGGGACCTCGTCGGCGGGCGGCTCTCCGACCGGTTCGGCCGGAAGCGGGTCATCCTGGGATCGGTGGGGGGGGCGATCCCCCTCTTCTACCTGTTCCTCCTCACCGATGGCGCTCTATCGTTCGTGTTCCTCGCCCTGGCCGGAGCCGTGCTCATCGCCTCCATCCCCGTATCCGTCGTCTTCGGCCAAGAACTCGTCCCCGAGCAGCGAGGCCTCGTGTCTGGCGTGCTGATGGGGTTTGCGTGGGGCGTGGGGGCGCTCCTGATGGGGCTCGTCGGGTACTTCGGGGATCGACTGGGGCTCGAAGTTGCGTTGGGGCTCCTCACCGTCCTACTCGTCCCGGCGACCCTTCTCGCCGCCGGATTGAAGGATCCGTCTCCGGAGCCTAGCCTTCCGGAGACCCGGTAGCGCACAGCTTGTCTGCGACGGCCGTCCAGTGGTTCCCTCATCGTGGCCACTCGTCTGCGGCGAAAGGCCGTCGGCCATGAAGCCCGTCGCTACAGATCACCATCCCTCTGCCCGCACGCGATTTCCTGGTACCCCACGCCGGAACCGCCGTCACTTGTGTCCACCCGTGCAGGGAGACTCCTCTGCGCCAAAGCGTTATCGCACCCGGGGGCGCCCCCCTCTCCACCCACAGGTAGGGGTGAGAGGGCGTTCCGCCGTGCGGCTCGGGGTTCGGTTCACCGAAGAACCAGCGCCGAGAAGTCCAGGCCGCGTGTGTTCACACGGCCGTCTACCTGGGGTCGTCGAACAGCGTCGGGGGACCGGTGCGCTCTTCCTCGGGGGCAGCGAGAACGGGCTCCGGTTCTACAACCCTTGTCCGACCGGGGAGGTCGGCAACACCGTCGCTGCAGAACGGAACGTAGGGGCAATACCGGCACTGGTCGAATTCCCAATCGCGCTTCTCCTCCGGACCGGGCAGAGGAGGGAGCTTCCCTTCCACGAAGATCAGGCGCTGCAACCGCTCGAACACGCGGATAACCCGGTCCACTTCGCCCCGATCCAGCGGCACGACGAACTCCTTGAGCTCCTGGGTGGCCTTGTTCTCGGCGAGCACGATCCCTTGCGGGATCTCAAAGTAGTGCAAGTAGAGCTGGAGCTGGAGGTAATGGTCCCGCCGCGGCCCGGTGGCCATCTGGTCGAAGCCGTACGGGTGGGCGGTCTTGACCTCCACCACGTAGTTCTTGCCGTCGAGGGACACGATCAGATCACACCGACCGTGGAAAAGCTTTCCTGGTGGGATCGGCGCCTCGGCGGCGACCACGACCCCCATCCCGAACAGGGCCTGGGCGAGCCGCTTGTGGGCGTCGTCCCCTACGGCGAGCTTGCGGACGGTGAGCCCATCGAGCGGCGGCCGGGGGAAGCCCTTGGCCGAGTAGTAGATCTGACGTGGACACTTCCCGACCTCGCTCACGTAGAAGTAATCCCGCGGCCGGCTCCGCTCCTCGCGTTGGAAGTACTGATCGAGCTTTTCGACGAGCATGGTCCGTCAGTCTACCCGGGCATGGACAGGTCAGCAACGGATGGGACGAGAGTCAGAACCCATCCAGCACGTCCATCACGTCCAGCTCTGCCACCTTCGCCGGGACGCCGAGGAGGGAGGCGAGGTTGGGCTGAGTCGCCCCCTCGTCGCCGGAGATGAGCTCCTTCACGTACAGGCCGCCCTGACAGAGGACCTCCACCTCCACCTCGGTGGCGGAGAGGAGGCGGCCGCTGGCCTCGAGGACCCTCCGGCGCCGAACCAGATCGGCCCGGCGGTGCCGTACGCGCACGGGGGTTCGCTGCTCGATCTCCCCCACGAGCGCGTCCAACGCCTGCGCGAGCGCATCTCCGTCTACGGGCTGTCCGAGCTCGACCCGCGCCCGGTACTTCTTGTCGGCGTGCTCTTCCTTCACCTGGGCCACGAGGTCCGCTGTGCCTGGCCGGAGGTCGAGGATCTCCACCTTCCCCTCCGCAGAGGCGTTCACCTCGCGGGCAACCGCGTCCAACTCAAGCGTGCGAACCCTGGGCTCCTTGACCTCGATCACGAACGGCCGGCCGTGGCCGAGCATCCGCGCGTCAATGTCCTCCCGCCCCGCCCCGTGGAGGTGCCCGCCGGTACCCCCGGCGGCAGCGAGGAACGCAGGCAGCACGAGCTCCTCGACCGAGGTCGGATACTGCTTCCCCGTGCCCCCGCAGCTTGGGCAGCCCCGCCCCCGGCAGCTCCGGCACGGCCAGTGGGTTTGGGGTATTCCCCGGGTGAACTTCCGGTACCGGCCGTAGAAGAAGGCTGGGGCCACGGCGAGCGCGATCGCGCCCGTCTCTAGGTCCACCGTGAATTGCACATCCGGGCGCGCGAAATCCACGGTTGCCAGGCGGTCTTGCTCGGCGAGGACCCGCTCGAACGCCTTGCCCAACTGCCGGTTCGCCTCCCGCTTGAACGGCTCCGCCCACGGGGAGGGGTACCGCTCGTCGAGGAACTCCTCGACCGCTTCCTGACGCGGGGAGAGGCGAACTCCGAACAGGAACGTAGTGAACTTGTGCCCGTGCGCCAGGCGTACCGCTTCTCGCGCCCACGTCTCGACCCGGTCGAACACACCCTGGCACACCCAGCAGGTCTCGGCGGGAACGGCACCTGCCGCGCCCGCCGCGGCCCGGAGCGAACGGCCTCGCTCGGCGTTGTCAATCCCGGTACCGATCTGGGCAAACCGCCGCCCCAGGCACCGGTTGCAGATCGGCCCCGCCGCGACAAGGACAGAGGCGAGACTTGCAGCGTCCATGGTCGGGGGCATTGTAGGAGCTGCCCGGCCACGGTACACCCCAACTCCACGCGACCGGACATCGGTCCTGTACAACGGAGCGCGAGCCCCAGGGAGGACTTCTGCACATACGGCCTACTCAGACACCGCGTTGCAGCTCTATGTGGATATCGCTAGCATCATCTTACACAGGGGGGTAGGCCCGGCAACACACCACCAAGTTCCCGGATCGGCGATTCGCCGCTCGTTGAGGAGTTGATTCCGGCCACTGTCTCTGGAAAGGAGGATGGAATGAGAGTGAAGCGTACCGTTCTATGCTTGGCAGTTCTCGGTGCCCTCGGACTCGGCGTAGCTGGAGCGCAGCCGGCTGCGGTCGATCCTTCCACTGTCCTTGCCTGGATTCCATACGTGCGGGTGACTCCGGAGTACGACAACGTGGTGAAGGTGCTAGGATTCCGGCCCGTCGAGACGAAGACGACCGATCCGGCGGAGCTGGAGCGCCTGCTAACTGGGAAATCCGTGCTGCTCATCCCCGAGCAGCCGGAGGCCGAGACAGCATCGCTCGAAACTATGGGAAAGGCCACGGGCTCTGTCTTGAGGGGATTCCTCGCACGTAGAGGGCGGATCGTTGGCATGACGCACGCAAAGGGAGCGGAAGACATCTTGCGCGGCGCCGGAATCTGGTCTTGCGACGACGACTACGACATGAAGGACGTGGACCTTGCCGTGGCGGTGGCGGGACACGCTCTCGTGGCAGGTGTACCAGCGACGTTCAAGGGACCGGACGGCAGCACCGACTTCGCCGGGGTGCCATCGGATGCTGTGATCGTTGTGTGGGACCCGAGGGATAGGGCGCCAGTCGTGTTTCAGTGGAGCGCCCATGGCGGAAGCATCATCATGATTGGGTTCGACTACTTCTCCTTCAACGACGCAACGGCCGGAATCCTTCGCAGCGCAGTACCCCCTTCATTGCCTTCCCTGTCGCCTTGCCCTGCTTGTCCAAGCTGTCCCGCCTGCCCGCCCGTGACTGCGGTGTGGACATCGGTGAGCGTGTCTGATGTCGAGCGCGCACTCTCCGAGTTGGGGCTGGCGTTTGAGCGGAAGACAGATAAAGCTGGGGATCCCTACTGGAGCTTCCGCACCGAGGGCATCACGGTGGGGCTGTTCGTGGACGATCAGACGGCGAAGCTGTCCGGCGCATACCAATACCTCGTGCTCTATGCTGGCTGGAGTACAGGTGGGAAGGGCAGTTGCACGGAGATGAACAGCTGGAACCTGCAGAAGCGAGGTTCGCGAGCCTATCTTGATCGAGATAACGACCCCGGTATCGAGGCTGACCTGTACCTCCGAGGCGGGGTGACGTGGGACGCAATTAAGCAGTTCATCGAACGGTTCCGAATCTCGGTGAAGGCTTTCGAGACCCACATTGGCGCGAAGAAGTAGGGTTCGGTCCAACGCCGCACGGACGCTACGGGATGGTGGAGTGAAGCCCGCCGCGCTGACCGGTCTGGGGGGGCCGTGGCGAAGGGCTCGTCCTCATCTTCGTCTGTCGGCGTGCCTGGAGTCAGAATCCGACCCGCACGAGGAACACGACACGAACCGGATACCTTCCTCCTCCGGGTGAGGTTGGGCCAGTCGACGTAGAAGCGGTCCACCGCTTCTGGAGTAGGTCCGTGTCTGAAGGGGCGCACCTGGGGCGGGAGATAGCATCCCGCCCCGGGCGCGCCTGAGCCAACCGGTCAATCTACAGCCGGCCGCCCATCGTGAGGGCGAGGATCGCCTTCTGGGTGTGCAGCCGG
>JBBIQN010000049.1:0-12218 GCA_037442305.1 Candidatus Bipolaricaulota bacterium | reverse complement strand
CTACAGCCGGCCGCCCATCGTGAGGGCGAGGATCGCCTTCTGGGTGTGCAGCCGGTTCTCGGCCTGGTCGTACATCCACGATAGCCCCGGATCGTCGCACAGCTCGACGTCGGCCTCGTTCCCGCGGTCAATCGGCATCACGTGCATGAGGTACCCCGGCTTGGCGAGCTTCTGCCGAGCCCGCGTGTACCTCCAGTCCTTGAACTTTTCCGCGTTCTTGGTCTCCGCCTCCTTCCCGATCTCGTACCGCCGGAGGCTCATCCACCCCCGGGGAAAGACGACCGTCGCCCCCTTCAAGGCGTCGTCGAGCTCGGTCGTGACCTCGAACTTGCCCCCGCTCTCCTTGGCGTACTTCTTGCTCAGGGCGAGGATGTCCGGATCGAGCTCGTATCCCTTGGGATGCGCCACGGTCACGTCCATCCCGAACCGCGTGGCGATCGTGAGGTCCTCTTGCACCGACCCGAGCGACCGCGCCCACGGGGAGTAGGCCCACATCACCGTGTACTTGACGCCCCGAAGATCGTTCCCCAGCTTTTCCCGCATCGTGTAGAGGTCGGTGATCGCCTGGCAGGGGTGCCAGATGTTCGAGGCCATGTTGATCACAGGGATCTCGGCGTGCTCGGCGAACCGGTACATGATCTCCGTATCCTCCCCGTACCGGGAAACCTTGTCCTCTAGAAGCCGGATCCCGATCCCGTGGGCGTAGCGGGCCATGACCCTTGCCGTGTCCTGGATCGTCTCCCCGGCTCCGGGTTTGTCCTCGAGGGACAGTCGCAGGTCTGCCGCAGAGATGAACTGGGCATGGCCCCCAAGCTGGGTCATCGCGCTCTCGAACGAGAGCCGGGTCCGGGTCGAGGTATTGAAGAAGAGCATGAGGAACGTCTTGTCCTTGAGGGCGGGATGAGGAAGGTGGGCGTAGTACATCCCCTTCAACTGGTCGGTCACCTTGAGGGCGATATCGAGCTCCTCCCGCGTCCAGTCCTTCGTGCTGATAAGGTCCTTCCCAGCGAGTTGAAACCAACTCATCGGTCCTCCTTCCTCTCACCCCAGCCCTCTCCCCCGTGGGGGAGAGACGAAGGGAGAGGGGTCTTATAGGATAAGGGCCATCAGGCCCTTCTGAGCGTGGAGCCGATTCGCGGCCTGCTCGATGATCACCGAGTTCGGGCCATCCATAACCTCGTCCGTAACCTCCATCCCGCGGTCCGCCGGGAGGCAGTGCAGGTAGATCGCGCCGTTCGTGAGCGCCATCTTCTCCTTCGTCGTAATCCAGTGCTTGTTCGCCTCGAAGATCGCCTTCGCTTTCTCTGGATCCATCTGCGTCTTCCCATCCGTCGGCTGGCACGTCCACGCCTTGGGGTACACGGCAACCGCACCCTTGAACGCCTCGTCCATGTCGTGGACGAGCTTGAACGATCCTCCGTTCTTCGTCACGTTCTTCTTCGTGAACGCGAGGATCTTCGGGTCGAGATCGAGGCCCTTGGGGTGGGCCAGCGTGATGTCCATCCCGAAGAAGGAGGCGGCCATCATCGCCCCGTGAGGAACGGCGAGGGGTTTTTCCACCGATCCCGAGTAAGCCCACGACATAACGAACTTCTTCCCCTGAAGGCTCCCGAGCTTCTCCTGCATGACCATCACATCGGCCAGGCCCTGACACGGGTGGTCGACGTCGTCCTCCATGTTGATCACCGGGACCCGCGACCAGCGCGCGAACTCTTCGATGTTGAGGCGCCCCTTGCCGTAGATCCAGCCCGTGGGCTTTCCGTAGATGCGGATCGCGATCCCGTGACCCATCTCCGCCAGAACCCGCGCCACGTCGGAGATCCGCTCCGTGGAGTACGCCTTCTCTTCCCCGGGAAGCGCGGGCGTGTACACCGCGTCCGGCTCGAGGAAGTGGGCGTGGCCACCGAGCTGGGTCATCCCGGCCTCGAACGAGTTCCGCGTCCTAAGCGACCGGTTGTAGAAGAGCATGAACAGGGTCTTGCCCTCGAGCAGCCGGTGCGGCTCGCCGCGGATCCACTTCCGCTTGATGTCGTGGGACGTGTCCAACATCGTCTCCACTTCCTCGCGGTCGAACTCCATCAGGGTGATGAAGTCGCGCCCCCTAAGATCTGTCGCGGCCATTCGTTCCTCCTTTGCGTCGTCGCGCACACGGTGCGACGCTACGAAACCTCATCCGCAGCGTCGGAGCCCGTTTCCGACATCGGGTAGTTCAGCCAGCCACAACCTGCGTGCCGGCGCGGCCCTCGACCGCTTCGAACGCCTGGGAGAGGGTGGCGATCACCGCCCGCTCCCCTCCGCCCTCGGCAAACCGCATCGCAGCCTTCACCTTGGGCTCCATCGAGCCCTTCGCGAAGTGTCCTTCCTGCATGTACCCCCTCGCCTCGGCGACCGTCATCCGGTCGAGGGCTTTCTCCCCGGGCTTGTTGTAGTTCACCCGCACCCGGTCCACATCGGTGAGGATGAGGAACACCGCCGCCCCCACGTCCTGGGCCAGTCGCTCGCCGGCGAGGTCCTTGTCAATGACCGCTTCCACGCCGCGGTAGGTCCCGTCTTCCTTGATCACGGGGATCCCTCCGCCGCCGGAGGCGATCACGATCCCCCCACCTTCCACGAGAAGACGGATCGTCTCCCGTTCCACAATTGCTTTCGGTTCAGGAGACGGGACGACCCGCCGCCAGCCGCGGCCGGCGTCCTCGACCACGTGCCAGCCCTTCTCCGCTTGGAGGCGCTTCGCCTCTCCCTCAGAGTAGAACGCGCCCACCGGCTTCGTCGGCTTCTGGAACGCGGGATCGGCCCTGTCCACGAGAACCTGGGTGACGACCGTCGCCACCGGGATGTCCCCTCGCCCCTCGCGGGAAAGCACGTTGTGGAACGCTTGCTGGATCATGTACCCGATGAACCCCTGCGACTTCGCCCCGCACACGTCCATCGGCATCGGGGGCACGATCGTCTTCGCTGCATCGTGCTGCAGCAGGATGTTCCCCACCTGGGGGCCGTTCCCATGGGTGACCACCAGGCGCCACCTGCCCGACCGAACCATCGCCGCCAGCTGATCCACAGCGCACTGAACGTTGTCGAACTGCTCCTCGAACGTCCCCTTCTGCCCTGGCTGGAGGATCGCGTTCCCTCCCAAAGCCACCACAACCGTTTTCTTCTTCACCTCAGCACACCCCTTCGTAAGTTGAGTCCTAGCTTCTTGCCTCGTTGCCCTGCACGAGACGCCACATCCGCATCCAGTGCGCGCGCATCGCCGATCGGGCCTGGGCGGGACGGCGCGCGCGCACCGCCGCGGCCGCTTGCCCGTGCAGCTCCGCGACCTCGCCGATGCTCCCCGCGTCCTTCAGGTAGTACTCCCGCGTGAACTCGCGGTACAACCGCTCGTCCATCGTGTTGACGAGGGGGAGGAGCACCACAGCAAGAAGGCTGTTTTGTGCCGCATCCACGAGCGCGAGGTGGAACCGCTTGTCGGCCGCGAAATAGGCGTCGAACGTGGTCGGATCGGCAAGCGAGCGAAGCTCTTCGCAGATCGTCACCAAACTCTCCGCCTGGGCGTCGGTGCGCTTCCTCGCCGCAAGCTCAGCAAGCGGCGGTTCAAGCACCGTCCGCGCCTCCATGATCTCCAAGCAGCTCGCCTCGCTCTCCAGGAGCACCAGCGCTTGGTGGACCAGCGCCTCCGTGGGCTGGCGGACGAAGTTCCCGATCCCGACGCGGGCCTCGATCAGCCCTACCGCGGCCAAGCCCGACAGGGCCTCGCGCACCGTGGGGCGGCTCACCCCCATCATCTGGGCGAGCTCCGCCTCGGAGGGGAGCCGCCTGTCGGGCGGAAAGGCGCCGCGGCGGATCGCATCCAGGATCTGCTCGGCCACCTCGGTCGAGGCCTTCGTCGGTCGGACCTTGCGGAACTCCATGGCGCTTGTCAACCTGTCAGGCAGTATGCTAGCATTATCTCCAAGACCGGTCAACCGGAGGAGGACCATGATTGATCTCTCTGTCTACGAAAAGGGGCGCACGCGGGCGGCAGATCAAGCGCGAGCGCGGGGGATCCTCATCCCCACGTTCGCCGAGATGCGCGATCCGGCGAAGATCCGACCGGAAATCCGGGACGAGCTTCGGGGAATCGGATTGTGGGACGTCCATCCCCGCAACCTGTTCCGCATCACGTGGAAGAACGAACCGATCAGGCACGGTGGGGGCTTTGACGGGGTGAACTACCTCGAGTTCCCCTCCGAGATCACCGGGATCCGGGCGCGGGTGATCGCCCTCGTCGGGAAGTGGTTCCCGACCGGGGCCCACAAGGTCGGGGCCACGTTCGGGTGCCTGGTGCCGAGGCTCGTGACTGGGCAGTTCGACCCCACCGTGCACAAGGCGGCCTGGCCCTCCACCGGGAACTACTGCCGGGGCGGGGCGTACAACTCCGCCCTGCTTGGGTGCGACTCGATCGCGATCCTCCCCGCGGGGATGAGCCGGGAGCGGTTCGACTGGTTGAAGACGATTGCGGGCGAGGTCATCGCCACCCCGGGGAGCGAGTCGAACGTGTGGGAGATCTTTCAGAAGTGCAAGGAGCTCCAGGCGACTCGACCCGACGTCGTGATCTTCAACCAGTTCGATGAGCCGGGGAACCACCTCTGGCACTACACCGTCACTGGACCGGCGATGGGCGAAGTTCTGGCCACCGAGCTAGGGGAGGACGGGCGCTACGCAGGCGTGGTCCTCTCCTCCGGATCCGCAGGCACCTTGGGGTGCGGGGACTACCTCAAGGAACGGTACCCCACGAGCGTGATCGCCGTCGGGGAATCCCTCCAGTGCCCGACCCTCCTCCAAGCGGGGTTCGGAAGCCACAGGATCGAGGGGATCGGCGACAAGCACGTCCCGTGGATCCACAACGTGCGCGCGACCGACCTCGTGATCGCGATCCACGACGAAGGGCCGATGAGCCTGATCCGCCTGTTCAACGAGCCCGAGGGCCGGAAGCACCTCCTGCGCCAGGGCGTTCCGGCGTCGGTTGTAGACCGGCTCGACCTCGTAGGGATCTCCGGCGCGGCGAACCTCCTCCTGGCGGTGAAGCTCGCCCGCTACTACGAGCTTACGGAGCGCGACGTCGTCCTCACCGTGCTCACCGACTCCATGGAGCTCTACGGAAGCCGACTGGCCGAACTGCGGGGCGAGCGGGGGGCATACACGGCGACCCACGCCGCGGTGGACCACGGCCGGTGGCTCCTTGGGGCGACGGCCGATCACATGCTCGAACTCACCTACACCGAGCGAAAACGGGTTCATAACCTGAAGTACTTCACGTGGGTCGAGCAGATGGGAAAGTCGGCCCAGGAGCTCGATGCCCAGTGGCACGACTGGCCCGAGTACTGGGATCGGATCCACGCCCAGGCGGACGCGATCGATGAGCTGATCGTGGAGTTCAACCGCCTCGCGGCCAAGGGGTAGCTGTGGACAGCCAGATCCTCGCCCGGGCTGCCGACGCCGCGCGCCGCGGGGAGCGGGCGGTCCTCGTGACGCTCGTCGCGATCGAGGGGCCGGCCCCCCGTCTGCCCGGGGCGCGGATCCTCGTGTTCGCGGATGGCCGCACCGAGGGCACGATCGGCGGCGGGTCGCTCGAGGCGCTGGCCGTGGACCGGGCGCGGGAGCTCCTCAAGACCGGGGGGACAAGCCTGGAGACGGTCGACCTCACCGACCGCGGCCTCAAGTGCGGGGGTGGGAAGGCAACCCTGTTCTACGAGGTCGTGGCCCCCGAGCCGGAACTCGCCATCTTCGGGGCCGGCCACGTCGGCTGGGCTCTGGCCAAGCTTGCGCACGAAGTGGACGCGTTCCCGGTGACCGTCTACGCCGGGCGGGACGAGGACCCCGCCGAGATCGCTCCCGGCGTCTCCGTCCACCCCGTGCCGGGGTTCAGAGAGATCCCCACCCTCACTGCTTCCACATACGCCGTCCTCTGCACCGACTCCCACGCCATGGACCTCGACGTTGCTCGGCAGATCCTCCGCCAGACCCCGGGCCCGGCCTACGTGGGGATGCTTGGGTCGCAGGCAAAGTTGGCTGAAATCCGGGAGAGACTCCGCGAAGCAGGGATCCCGCCGGAGCGGGTGGAGGGGGTGCACTGCCCGGTCGGGCTCCCGCTGGGCGGCCGGTCCCCCGGTCTCGTCGCGCTCTCCATCCTTTCCGAGGTCGTGGCGCTTCACCACCGCCGGCTCGTCGAGGTGCAGGGCCATCTCAGGGGGCGAGGACCCTGAGCGGGGAAATCCCACGGTCCGTCCTCGCCGCCCGCGCCGCGGGAGAGCACGTCGTTCTCCTCACGGGCGGCATCGGCGTCGGAAAGACGACGGCGGTCCTCTCTCTAGCTGACGACCTACAGCGTCGACCACTGCGCGTGGCCGGGATCGCCTCTCCCCGCGTCCTCGCCGGCGGCGAGACGGTCGGGTACCGGGTGCGGGATCTCGTCACAGGCGAGGAACGCCCCCTGTGCTCCCTCGCTCCCCCGGGGATCCCGTTCCGTCGGTTCTTCTTCTCCCCGGACGGCCTCGCGTTCGGAAACGCCGCTTTAGAGCGGGCGGCGCGGGAAACGAAGGTGATCGTTGTAGACGAAGTGGGGCCCCTCGAACTCGCCGGGGGCGGGTTCAGCTCGGGGATGCGCGCCGCGCTCCGCTCGGGGGCGTTCCTCATCCTCACCATGCGTCCGTCGCTTGTGAACGAGGTTCGTCTCTGGGCTGACGTTCCGACGGCACCGGTGGTCACTCTCGCTGCACCGCCCGCGGGGCTCCGCAGCCTCGACGAGACGCGCCGGCTGTTCGACCGCGCTGCGGCCGAGTACGGTCAGTGGAACGGAAGCGCGGGGCCATTGGCGGGTTACGCCGAATCCCTTGCCCGGGCCGCGGCACTTCTTGAAGTCGAGCCTGGCGAACGCCTGCTCGACATCGGGATCGGCACCGACTCGTTCGCGGCCCAGGTTGCTCGGTCGGACACCGAGGTGTGGGGCGTAGACCTCTCAGCGGAGATGATCGCCCGATGCCGGGAGGAGCACCCCGACTACCCCCTCCGCGAGGGGCACTTCCTCTCCCTCCCCATGCCCGACGGGACGTTCCACGCCGTCGTCTCCAGCTTCGCCTTCCACCACCTGATGCCCACGGAGTACGAACGGGCGTTCCGCGAGATCCTGCGCGTTCTCGTGCCCGGCGGACGGTTCGTCCTCCTCGACGTCATGTTTGCGTCCGATGCGGACCGCGACGCCGCTCGCGTGGCACTCGGTGACTCATGGGATGACGAGGAGATCTACCCGCTGGTTCCCGAGGTCCTCTTGGCGGCAGCGACTGCGGGTGCAGATCCCGTGACCCCTCATCGTGTGGGATCCCTGCACTGGGCCATCACCGGCACGAAACCCCGTCGTCCGTAGCCCGTGATCCGTTGGCCGTAACCCGGTCCCTCCGGTTTCCCTCGGCGACCTCGGCGTGCTTAGCGGTAGAGCTTTGCGGTAGAGCTTTGCGGTAGGGCTTTACGCCACGCAGGGCGAGTGCACGGGCGGAAGGTCGTGTGGGCATGAGGGGCTGTCCGGGGTATCCTCCCCGCCTGATCCCGAAGGAGGAGCCATGGACGAAGGAGCCGAGCGCAAGCTATGGGAGGTCGTCGAGGAGAGCGAGATCGTCCTCCTCATCACGGATGGCGAGGGTTACCCGCGGATGCGACCGATGACCGTTCTTGCCTATGAGGAGGACGGGAGCCTTTGGTTTGCGACGAGCAAGTCGTCGCGCAAGGTGGAGGAGATCGGGCGCAACCCTCGCGCCACAGCGTGCTTCCTCACCCTGGAAGGCGGGGCGCACGCCCAGGTGTTCGGGACAGCGGAGATCGTGGACGACCCAGATCTCAAGAAGGAGTTCTGGGACGAGGAGTGGAGCGAGTACTGGGAGGGACCGGACGACCCGGACTACGTCCTCCTTGCCCTCCACGGGACGCGCGCCGAGTACTACCTCGTGGAAGAGGACGAGCTGTGGGTGGTGGAGTTCTAGAGCCCACCGGCTCTCGGCCCCTCCGCATGAGGAGGAAGGTGTGGGGAGCAGCCCTGCTCAGGGGGAATAGGTGCCGGCCCTACACCGGCAGCGCATCTTCAAACCCACCCGCCCCTACCACCCTGTGGGAAGTGGCGATCTCGTCGTCCTCTCGATCCTCACCGCCGTTCTCTACGCAGGGGTGCGGCTTGCCGTGCACGCTCCCGCCTCGATCGTAGGGCCGGAGATCTCGCGTTCCCCGTCCGCCCTCCCCTAGTGCGCGTTCCTTTCGCTTCTGCGCATGGCCGCAGCGTACGCCCTGTCGTTCCTCTTCGCCCTCATCTACGGGTACAAGGCCGCCAGGAGCCGTCGTGCAGAGCGGGTTCTCCTCCCCATCCTCGATGTCCTGCAAACCGTCCCCATCCTGTCCTTTCTCCCGGTGGCGGTGCTCGGCCTCGCCGCATTTCTCCCCGAACGGTTCGCGCTCGAACTCGCGGCGATCATCCTCATCTTCTCAAGCCAGGCGTGGAACATGACCTTCTCTTGGTACCAGTCTCTGATCACAATCCCCACGGAGCTCCAGGAGGCGAGCACAACGTTCCGGTTTCATCCGTGGCTGCGGTTCAGGACCCTCGAGCTTCCGTTCGCGGCAATCCATCTCACCTGGAACAGCATGATGAGCTGGGCGGGGGGATGGTTCTCCCTCATGGCGGCCGAGATGTTCACCGTTGGGGCGCGGGACTTCCGGCTGGTAGGCCTAGGGTCGTACCTCCAGGAAGCGGCCCACCGCGGCGATCTCGGGGCTTGGGGATGGGGGTTGGGAGTCCTCGTCGCCGCGATCGTCCTTCTGGACCAGCTCGTCTGGCGGCCAGCTCTGGCATGGGCGGACCGGTTCAAGGTGGAAATGGTGGAGGGGGAGGCGGCCCCACGGTCCTGGTTCCACGAGATCCTCAAGGGGTCGCGGCTCCGTGCCACGGTCACCAAGCGAGCGCCGGCCGCGCTCGACAAACGATGTGGAGGATGGTCCGAGCACCGGTTCAGGGAGGAGCGCGCGGAGCGGCCGAAGCGATTCCCCGTCGCGCTGTCGGTCCTCGTCGTCCTTGGAGGGGTGGTTCTCCTCGCCGGGGCGGGGTGGGCAGGGAAGTTCCTTGCCTCCGTTCCGGGTCAGGGATGGGGAACGATCGCACTCGGGGCGGGGGCAACCCTCGTTCGGGTGGCGTGTGCCCTTGCCGTCGCGGTCGTTTGGACGGTGCCCCTCGGGGTGGTGATCGGCCTCAACCGTCGCGCGGCAACCTGGCTCCAGCGTCTCGTCCAGATCGCAGCCTCGATCCCTGCCACCGCCCTGTTTCCCGTTCTCGTCCTCGGCCTCGTCCACCTCCCAGGCGGCTTGAACCTGGCGGCGGTGCTCCTCATGCTCGCCGGGACCCAGTGGTACCTCCTGTTCAACGTCATCGCCGGCGTGAGCGCCATCCCCCAGGACCTCAAGCACACGGCCGCTCTCCTCGGCCTGTCCCGGTGGCAGCGGTGGCGGGTTCTTCTCCTCCCTGTTCCCATACCTCGTGACGGGAGCCATCACCGCCAGCGGTGGGGCGTGGAACGCGACCATCGTGGCCGAATACGTAACGTTTGGTGGGCAGACGATCACAACGCAAGGGTTGGGCGCGCTGATCTCCCAGGCCACAGCGAACGGAAACTACCCCGTGCTGTTTGCCGCCACCCTAACCATGGTCGCCTTGGTAGTCGCGATCAACCGCTTCCTGTGGCGGCGGTTGTACCGGGTTGCCGAGGAACGGTACAAGTTGGAATGAACGATGCCCGATCACCTTCTTGAGCTGCGGCGGGTGAGCCAGGTGTACGGGAGAGAGCCCCGGCAGTTTGTCGCCCTCCGGGAGGTCAACCTCGCGCTGGACGAAGGGGAGTTCGTGGTGCTCGTGGGGCCGTCGGGTTGCGGCAAGAGCACGCTTCTGCGCATCGCCACGGGGCTAGAGCGGCCGACGACGGGGGAGGTTCTCTACCGCGGGGAGCCAGTGCATAGGGTGAACCCTAAGGCAACGATTGCCTTTCAGTCGTTCGCCTTGTTCCCGCGGCTCACCGTTCAAGGGAACGTTGAGGTAGCGTTGGCCGCGCGCGGAGTGTCTGAGAAGGAGCGCGCACACCGGGCACTGGACCTTCTGGACCGGGTAGGACTGGATGGGTTCGAAGGCGCGTTCCCCCGCGAGCTGTCCGGGGGGATGCGACAGAAGGTCGGGTTCGCTCGGGCGATGGCCGTGGAGCCCGAGCTGCTGTGCCTGGACGAACCATTCTCCGCGCTCGACGTGCTGAGCGCCGCTGCCCTGCGGGGCGAACTCCTCGAGCTGTGGACGGGGGGAGGAATCCCCACCCAAGCAATCCTCATGGTGACCCACAACATCGAGGAGGCGGTGCTACTCGGGGACCGGATCGTCGTCTTGGACAAGAACCCCGGGCGGGTGGTAGCCGAGCGCGCCGTGCCTCTACCCCATCCCCGCCGCCCCAAGGATCCCGCGTTTGGGACGGTGACGGATGAGGTGTACGCCGTCCTTGCTGGGGAGACCCAACCTGAGCTGGTGGAGATGGGGAGCGCACCGGGGGAGCCGGGCCATCTCCGCGCCCTCCCCGACGCCCCGGTGGCGTCCCTCGCTGGCCTCCTTGAACACCTCACGGCCACCCCGGGAGGCCGTCATGACCTGTACCGGCTCGCCGACGAGCTTGGGGTGAACTCCGACCATTTGCTGCGCACCACGGAGGCCCTGGAGATCCTTGGGTTTGCCACCGTGGTCAGGGGGGACATCGCGTTGACCCCTCTTGGAGAGACGTTCGCCGAAGCAGGAATTCGGGCGCGGAAGGAGATCTTCGCCGCCCGCATCCGCCGGCTGCCCGTGTTCCGGTGGCTGCTTGGGCTCATCCAGGCCGCGGAGGGGAACCGGCTCAAGAAGGAGGTCGTGCTCCGCGCCCTGGAACTTGAGTTCCCTCCTCCGCTCGTGGAGCGGCAACTTCGGGTGATCGTGAGCTGGGGCCGCTACGCTGAGCTCTTCGCCTACGACGAGGCCGCGGAGGTTCTCCACCTGGAACCGGCGGGCACCCCAGCTTCCGCGAGCCGTTGACTCCCCATAGCCGGGCTGTATCATTTCCATTATAGATGAATGAGTCATATAGGAGAGACGCACACCACAACTGCGCCCCGGGCCATGAGCACGGCCGCGAGTGCTGTCCCCAGTTCGCAGGCCGGGTACGGGGTTTTCTTCAGCCGTGGCTCCTCCTCCAGCTCTGCCAAGGGCCTGCCCACGGCTACGAGCTCCTCGACCGCCTGAGCGAGGCCAGTGGCGAAGTCGCCCCTCCCGACCCCGGTTCCCTCTACCGGACCCTGCGCGCGTTCGAGGACGAAGGCCTCGTCCGCTCCTCATGGGACACCGGGGGCAGCGGACCGGCCCGACGCGTGTACGTGATCACCGACGTCGGGCGCGACTACCTCCAGGTCTGGGCAGCCCACCTCCGCCGGGCCCGGGATCGACTGGACAGCTTTCTCGCCGAGTACGAGATCCTCACGAAGGGGGAAGGAGGTGACAGAGATGCACAAGCACCACCACACTCACGCTAGGGCGTACGCCGGCGACGCCTGCGGTTGTGGCGAACCCCATCACCATTGCTGTGAGCCTCCGTTCGAGGCACGCGGGAAGGGATGCGGGGGCGATACCGCGGGACATGGGTTCCACCGCCGATTCCGAACCCGCGACGAGCGGCTTGCCGAGCTTGAGGCGTACCTTGCCGATCTCCGCGCGGAAGCGCAGGCGGTGGAAGAGAAAATCGCCGAGCTTCGAAGCTAGACTAACGTTCCAAGAGAAGGGGGGGCGGCCACACGGGCCGCCCCCGCAAGAGAGGACTTACCGCAGGACGCGCGGGTTATCACGCCGCCGAGTGCGGGCACACTTCTGGCAGTAGACCGGGCGATCGGTCTTGGGCTCAAAAGGCAGCTCCTCGATCTTGGTGCCGCAGTCCGCGCAGGTGAGCCCCAAATGGCTCACGTTGTACATCTTGCGCCGCTCGAAAGTCATGTCGCCTCCTTACCGTGGGCCGATAGAGAACTCCTCGAACCAACGATAGGACACAGTGTATCCGATTCGGCCCGTTCTGCCAGGACACGCGTCCCCGCTCTTCGCCCCTTGCTTGAGGAAGCTACCCGTGTCTCCCGAGCGACAGACCTGCCGGTCCTTG